>JANOZJ010000271.1:0-23932 GCA_031429315.1 Akkermansiaceae bacterium | reverse complement strand
GACGAAGTCAGCAAGACGGTCCGCGTCGGCTTTCACCGAGGCGCCCGAGGCGTTCATTGTTTTCATTTTGGCTGGTTGTAGTGTTCATGTTTCGGGACATGTAAGGGGGCACAGCCATTGCGAAAGAGAAGCTACCCGGTTTTCCGGATAGTAATCAACTCTAAAATTAAATATTTATGGCTATGCTCGGTTTCTCAAGCGGGACATTTTTAAAATACACGTAACCTAGAGGTTTTGGAAGCAAAGAATTCCAGAAAAGTTAATTATTTTTTTGAACGTTTTCGATTGGCTGTTCACTTTGAGATTGAGGGACTTCGGGGCTTGTTAACAACGGCGCGGGTTTGGCGACGTGCTGGGAATAGACCGCATCTCCCACTTCGACCGTCCCGGATTGGAGGTCGGCAGCGGCGAATTCCCCGAGCGATTCGCCAGTCGTCCGCAGGTTGGCCGTCCGGTCATCCGGGCCGCGGGTGGTCAAAATCCGACCGGATTCCACGTCCCATTTGCCGTAACTCTGGATCAAAACGAAGCGCTTATCGGCGGGGATTGACGCGATTCGTCCGACCAGCATGGGGCCTTCGACAACCGGCTTTTTCGCTTCTTCCGTCGGCTTGTCAGGCTTGTTGGTCCCGCACGAACAGACGATAAACGATGCGGCAAAGAGAAGGGACAGACTTGATTTCACAGGCGCAGTCTGGCGTTGCTTTGCTTGAAAAGAAATCCGGGATTTCACGGTGGCAGCAGGCGCACTTCATCCGCTTGGATCAAGCGCTCGAGTCCATTCGCGGTGCGAAGCAGCAACTCACCGCCATCAGCAATTCCCTCGACCATGCCCATCCCCGGCCCGCCCGCAGTGGTTAATGTCACCCGTTTTCCCGTGAGAACGCAACGCAGCCGGACTGCCGAAATCAGCGCATCGAAGTCATTGCCGATCTGACAACGCCGCCCGGCAAACTTGCGGACGATTTCGCCCAGAACCTCGGCGCGGCAAAAGATCCGTGCGGTTTCGATCCGCAACGAGGTCGCGATTTTGGAAACTTCGGGCGGAAACTCGTTGGTATTCACGTTCAGCCCGATGCCGATCACGGCGAAATCTGATCCGGCTTCCACCAGGATGCCCGCGACCTTCCGTTGCCCGATCCAAATATCGTTTGGCCATTTGATGCCCGCTTGCAGTCCGAACGATTCAACCGCCTCCGTCACCGCAAGGCCTGCGGCGAGAGCCAGTCGCGGCCACAATACCTTTGGTTCATACGGCCGCACCAGGATGGAAAATGCCAGCGAATCCCCCGCAGGAGAAAACCAGACAGCCCCGCGCCGTCCGCGGCCGGCAGTTTGGCGCTCGGCAAGGAGGACCAGCCCATCAGGCGCACCCGCCTGGGCGAGCACACGGACTTCGTCGTTGGTGGACTTGACCGATTCGCGGATCAAAAGGCGGAATGGCTCCGGAAATTCCGCAGCCGCTTTCATGAATTCTTCGCGGCTCATCGGCGGTTAGAGCGTTTCGAAATCCAGTCCGATGTCCAGCGCCGGAGCCGAGTGGGTGAGGGCACCTACGGAAATAAAATCGACGCCGGTCTTGGCGATGTCCCGCAAGGTTTCCAGCGTGACACCGCCGCTGGCTTCAAGCTGCGGCTTGCCGCGCTCTCCGCGCAGGACCACGGCCTCGCGGAGTTGCTCCAGACTCATGTTATCCAGCAGAATGTGATCGACCCCGTCGAGTTCGAGAAATGACCGGGCTTGCTCCAGATTGTCCGCTTCCAGTTCCACTTCCACCCCCGGTCGTTCGGATTTCAAACGGTGGATCGCCGCCTGGATCGCTTTCATCCCGCCTTCCGCGACGAGGTGGTTGTCCTTCACCATCGCGCGATCGTAGAGGCCGAGGCGATGATTGCGGCCGCCACCATCAAGCACGGCTTTTTTTTCCAGCAAACGGTGGCCCGGCGTCGTCTTGCGGGTGTCGAGGATCTGGGCGCGAGTCCCCTTGATCAGCTCGACGTGTTGGGCCGTTAGGGTGGCCACCCCGCTGAGGCGCTGGAGGAAATTGAGGGCCGTCCGCTCGGCGGTTAGAATCGATCGCGCCGAGCCTTCCACCCGGATCAACAACGCGCCCGAACTCACACGACTGCCGTCCCGGATCAGGATTTCCACATCCAGCTCGCGGTCAACCGTGCAGAAAACCCGCGCCGCCAGCTCGACTCCGGACACCACGCCGTCCTTGCGCACCGCCACAAACGCGCAGGCCCTGCGCTTCTTCGGAATGAAATAGAGCGACGTGACGTCGCCGTCCCCGACGTCTTCGGCGAGCGCGAGTTCTATCAAAATGTCGGAGTGGTCGTTCATCGGTGGAAATGAATAGTGCAGGGCGATTTTTAAAATTCAACTCATTCGCCGACGACGCTGACTGCAATCTCCCGCCGATGCGGATCACGCCGGTGTTCGAACAGGAAAATCCCTTGCCACCTCCCCAGCGTCAGCCGCCCGTCGATCACCGGAATCACCTCGCTCGTCCGCGTCAGTGCCATTCGGATATGGCTCGGCATGTCGTCCGGGCCTTCCTGCGTGTGGATGAACCACGGCGTATTTTCCGGCACCAACTTGTCGAAAAACAACTCCAAATCACGCCGCGCGCTCGGGTCCGCGTTCTCCATGATCACCAGACTCGCGCTCGTGTGCCGCACGAAAACCGTCACCATCCCGTTCCTAACACCCGCGTCCGTCACAATTCCCGCCACCTCGCGGGTGATCTCAGTCGTCCCCTTGCCGTGCGTCCTAACGGTGAATGTAGCGGTGTGGGCAGTCATGATAAATTCACCAACCGGCCAACACCCACTTGCCGTGAGCCGAGCCATTTTCCATCGCCGCGTGGGCTTCAATTAAATTCTCCGCCGAAATTTTCCCGAACACCCGCGTCGCGATCTTCGGGAAATCCCCTGCATCGCAGCGCCGGGAAATTTCCGCCAAGATTTCCCCCTGCCGATGCATGTCCGCCGTTTGAAATCGCGACCGCGTCATCATGTATTCCCACACCACGCGCGGGCTTTTCAGCCGGAACGGGTTACCGATGTGTACCGGCTTCACCGTCTCCACGATCAACCCCAGCGTGCCTAGCGGTGCCAGCAAATCCGCCGTCACCTCCCAGTAATCCTCCGTGTTGTATAGATTCGCGATGTAGGGAAATTCTGAAATCCCCAACGCCTCCGCCTGCGGTCGCAGCGGCTCGCGGTGATTGATCACCTCATCCGCGCCCAGCCGTTTGCACCACGCCACCGTCTCCGGGCGCGATGCCGTCGCCACCACCCGCAGCCCCGCCGCGCGGGCCAGCGGAATCAGCGCCGAACCCACTCCGCCAGCACCATTGATCACCAGCAACGCCTTCCCCCGATCCGCGCCTTTCAGATCCATCCCCATCCGCTCAAATAACAACTCCCACGCCGTCAGCGCCACTAACGGCACCGCCACCGCTTCCTCGAATGTCCACGCCGCCGGCTTCTTGGCCACCAACCGCGCGTCCACCGCTTGAAACTCCGCATTGCTCCCAGCGCGCGTCACATCTCCCGCATAGTAAACTTCATCGCCCACGGAAAATCCCGCCACCTCGTCACCCACCTCCGCCACGATTCCCGCTGCGTCGAACCCGAGAACTCGCGGCGGCTCCTGCCGCGTCTCGCCCAGCAGTTTTCTAACTTTCGTATCCACCGGATTCACCCCTACCGCCAGCATTCGGACGAGCAAATCCCTCGCACCCGCCACCGGCATATCTGCGGAAAATTCCACCAAGCACTCCGGATCATCCGTTGGTAAAAACTGCCGTGCGCCGATTGCCTTCATGCCCGCGATTCAAAGCCATCCCACCCGCTCATGGCAACAAGGGTTTCAGCCCGATCCATGCGCTTCCCCACGTGACGATCCACGGCAGCGTCAGCAAGCTCAGCACCGTCGTTGCTATCACCACCTGCACCGCCACCGCCGGCCGGCCGTCGTACATCCGCGCCAGCAAAATCGCCGACAACCCCGCCGGCATCGCCGCTTGCACCACCAGCACCTGGCGGAGTTCCACCGGCAGCGGGAGAAATTTCGCCCCGCACAGCATCGCCAGCGGCACCAATCCCAACCGCACCAGTGCCGACCCCAGGATCACCCTCAAGTCCAGTTTCTCCGCCCCCACCAGATCCATCATCGAGCAACCCGTGATCAGGATCGCCACCGGGAACGCCCCCACACCGATCATCGACATCGCATCTCTCAGTGGCCCCGTCACGTGCCCGTCCAGCCCTAGCGCCACCAGCGTCAAGCCGACCGCCACTGCGATGATCGGTCCGTTCACCATCCGCCGCCACGACAGCCCGCGCTCGCCGCTCATCATCATCACCCCCACCGACCAGATCGCCAGTTCCACCCCGATGTTGTGCACGAACATCAACGCCAGCGCTCCCGAGCCCCATAAAATTTCCGACACCGGAGCCGCCGTGAAACCGAAATTCTGGCAGCCCGCGCTCAGCGCAAACGTCCGCATCCCCGTCCCTCGTTCCAGCCCGATCAACCGCCCCACCGCTAGCCCGATCAAAATCCCGCCGATGATGAATCCCGCCCCGAGAAAAATCGACCACACCACCACCGATCCGCTCTTCAATACCGCGCTGCCCAGGATCTTATCCAGGATGTAGCAAGGCAGCATCACCCGGTAAACCACCTGCATCACCGGCACATCGCACTCCCGCGGCAGAATTCCCGTCCGCCGCAACGCCGCTCCCGCGATCATCAGCAAATACACCGGCAGCACCGATGCGATAACGGTCAGCGGCGAAATCATGGAAGAAGTTGATGGTTGAGGGTTGATAGTTGATGGAAAGAAACGGGCATAAGGAGCGTGGGCGTCTCGCCCGCGGCATTTATTCATTCATCCTCTTCGCTATCAACCATCAACCAACCACTACCAACTTCTTCACTCTCCCCCCGGCACCCGCCGCATCGACTTCTTCAACGACACCTTCCGCTTGTCCGCCACGCTGCGGTTCTTGGAGTTCCGCGACCGTGGCCGGTTCGTCCGCCGCATCTTTTCGATCGCCTGAGTCTTCGCCACCGCCTTGCCGTCGCGGATCGCTTCGAGTTGTTCGCACAATTCGCGCCGCGCCAGGAACCGGTTCATTTCCCGCGAGCGGTCCATCTGGCACTTGATGCACACGCCGGTCGGCAGGTGTTTGAGGAAAACGCAGTTCGACGTCTTGTTGATCTTCTGTCCGCCCGCCCCCGAGCCGCGCACGAATTTCTCCAGCAAGTCTCCCTCCGCGATCCCAAGCGCCGCCAGCCGCTCTTCCAGCGCGGCGGTCTTTTCGGAGTTCATCGGGTTCTGCACACCCGCAACAAGCCCGGGCAAACCGGAAATGACAAGGCCGGATCCGGCGACCCAAGGAGCGTGGGCGTCCCGCCCACGGGTTTCTTGGGGATTTCATCCCTCGCCGCGCAGAGCTTGGACAGAAATGTCCACTCTTCCTGTTTTACCTACCACTTTCAGTGACGCCGAAGACACCCTAAAGGGTTGGACTACTAACGAAGAGCTTCGGGCGGGGGATGGGTAGCGCTCGCGTCTTGACGATGGCTGAAGGCCTATCCTGCCGTGATGATGAATGGCGGCAGGGATGATGATGGCTTGGGGTGCCTCCTTCTTTGGTTGGGGGCGGCTGCGGCAGAATTCAAAGCGGCGTCGGCGCTGCGCTCTGCCGCCGCAGTCCAGGGGGGAAATCGCGGGTGCGGCGGTTTTCGGATTGCCTCGGCGGGGGTTCGGGAGACGATGGCGGCGCATGGCGTATTTGGCAGACCGGGCATTCGAATTGATCTCAGCGGCGCACGCGCGCGGGCGCTTGGCGCACGCGTTTCTCATCAGCGGGGCGCACGGCAGCGGCAAGGAAATGCTGGCGGCGCGGGTGATCCAACTGGTGAACGGGGCGGCGGCTGGCGGCGGCTTCGATTTGTTTGGAGAACCGGTGGTGGTGGAAACGCCGCCGCTTGATGAGCTGGAGAGCGGCTGGGTGAGGATCATCCGGCCGCGGATGAAGTCGCGGCGGATCGGGGTGGATGAGATCCGCGATCTGGAACAGACGCTGCATCTCGCCGCGCCCGGCGGGGCGTGCAAGGTGGGGGTGATCACGGAGGCGGACCGGATGAACGACCAGGCGGCGAACGCATTTCTCAAGACTCTTGAAGAGCCGCCGAGAAACACCTTGCTGCTGCTTCTAACCGCCAATCCGCAGCGGCTGCTGCCGACGGTGATTTCGCGGTGCACGCGGCTGCCGTTGTTAGGTGGCGACGCGCTGCTGGCGCACGGCGGGGCGGAGTTGGTGAGTGCGCTGAACGCGGTGGCGGCGCGGGGATTCGGCACGCCGATCGCGGCGCTGCATCTGAAGGCGGCGTTCGCGTCGTTTCTCGCGGAATACCGCGAGGAGGCGGACGCGGCGGCGAAAGCGGCGGAGAAGGAGGAGGTGGTGGCTTACCGGGATTCGACGGATGGGCGCTGGCTCAAAGAGCGCGAGGATTTTCACAAGGCTGCGGCGGAGGCTGAATACCTGGACTCGCGCAACCGGCTCTTCGACGTGCTGATGGCGTGGATGGCGGACCTGCTGCGGATGAAGGTGAATGCCGGCGGACTCGATTTCCCCGGCTCCGCACCGGCGTTGCAGGCGATCGCCGCGGCGGAAACGGAAGGACGCTTGCTCAAACGGATGGAAGCGCTGGACTCGCTGCGGCGGACCTTGGAAACGAATGCGTTTGAGCCGCTGGCCATCGAGGTGGGGTTTCTGAAAGCGTTCGGGTGAGCTTTATGGACTGCGGTGGGAAGCCATAGCGCCACACCGCTTGGATTTTTCTGCGGCTGGCGGCGCAAAGCGCGCGCATGGAAGTGACCGCCGGATTGAACAGCCCGACGAGAAGGAGACCAAAGTAAGTACTTGATCCAGATCGCGAAAGCCATGTTCCTCACGCCTTTGAGGGGCGATGCGCGAGCCATGTTTGTCGTGCAAGCGGATGAACCGACTCAGCAGTTTCCATCTGGAAAGGTGTTGCTCGGTGATCGATTCGCTCCACTTGGGCACGCGCCGAGCAAATCCCGCAAGATCTAACATCACAGGGATTGTTTTATGAAAAAACAACTTTGCGATGAGAAGCATTCTCAGAACACAACTGGCAGAATGCCCGGGCCACGGTGGCGCGGGCATTCTTCAGAATGATATCATCTCCGCCACCGCTAGAACAAGGGCGAGGTCAGGTCTTCTGAGACACGGGCGCGTTTGGATTTGCGGCGGTTGATGGCTTGGTTGTTAGTTGCACGGGCTTTTCTGCTTTGCGTTGTTCCGCACCCCGCCCGGCTTGCTGTCGCGCATCGGGGAATTCGGATCATCCACGCGCGCGGCCTTCATCACGGCTTCGGCTTTGGCGACTCGATCGGGCTTTTCTGTCGCAAGGTTCTTTGACTCGACGGCGTCGGTCCTCAGGTCATAGATCTTGATCGGCTTCGACGGACCATTGCGAACGGCCTTCCACTCGTCCCAGCGCAATGCTTGCAGCGACGCGCCTTCGTGCAGCTCCCAGTAGAAATACTCACGCTGCGGGGCCGTGCCACCTTTGAGAAACGAAACGAGCGAGAAGCCATCGGGCTTGAAGCTCGCTGGCATCTTCGCGCCAGAGAGTTCCGCGCAGGTCGGCAGGAAATCCCAAAATACCCACGGCTCATCACTCACGCGGGCGGCGGGCACGACGCCCAGCCAGCGTGCGATGCTCGCATTGCGCAGGCCGCCTGGCGCGCGAGAGTTCGCGCAAACGCTACCTGGCCAGCAAAGAGGCGGTTCGAAAATAGCATGAAGGCAAACAAGGCCACCCATTGTCCGCCGGGCAAGGGGAGCTTCAGCGTGCCTGGATCGCAAGGCCACCCAAGAGACATCCGGCAGCAAAATGCCATGCGAAGGACGGAAAGCCTCAACGAGACAGCCATGCACGAAAGGATGGCTAGACTGCTAGAAAAGGAGAAACAGAAGTGGTTTCCAACCGCCAAGTCTTGGTCAGGTTGCTTTCGGCAGGCATGCGCGTCAAGTTCAGGGCGGACGGCCCTGATTCGTGGCCCAAGGAGCGGCAAAACGTGTTCGCCGATGTCCATTAGCTGGCAATGAGATGAGCGGATGCACGGGACATTGGCTTTCCATGGGCGTCGGCGGACGCGTTCCGCCGCTCCTTGATCTGCCCACTTGTCGGCGTTTGGAGGAATTCGCGCTTAACTTGACGCGCACGCCCGGCACGACCCGCAGCGAGACGCCACCGCTGCGTTTCCCATCTGGACAATGCCGGTGCATCGGGCTAGAAATCCGCCATGGCTTCACCTGCGATCATCACCGGCGAAACCTCATGGACACGGATGAGTGAAGGAATCGAAAAAGTGCAAGCCCGCCTCCGTCGCGCGACCGCACTGCTTGAGTCTGCGGGCCTTCCTTATGCCGTCATCGGTGGCAATGCGGTGGCTGCCTGGGTATCGCGCGTTGACGATTCCGTGGTTCGCAATACCCGCGATGTCGATCTGCTGGTGCGCCGCGAGGATATGGCGGCCATCGTCACGGCGATGGCCGGGGGCGGTTTCATCCATCGCTCAGTCTCCATTCTGGGAGGAAAGGGCCGGATCGAGATGTTTCTGGATGGCCCCGGAGCCAAGGCCCGCGATGGCGTCCACCTGATTTTTTCGGGTGAAAAGGTGAACCCGGAAGCTCGCGAGCCTTCTCCTGACGTGGCGGAAATTGATGCCACACATGCGGACTTTCGCCTCATCGCTCTGGAGGCGCTGGTTACGATGAAGCTCACTTCCTATCGACTTAAAGATCGAGTCCATCTCCTCGACATGATGGAAATCGGCATGCTTGATGAGAGCTGGTTAGAGCGGGTTCCCCTTTCGTTGCGGGACCGCCTGCAAGCGCTGCTGGATGATCCGGAAGGTTAGAGTTGGCGGTTGGAAACTGCCGTCACGGCATTTTCCGCGTGAACTGAAAAACACTGTGAAACACGCTGGCGATTCAGATAAAAGCTGAATACGCTCCTCGCAGCCAATGACATCCGAACCGACGACCAAGCGCTTCAAGCTCGAGCCACTGCTCGGTGGCGTGGCGTTGTTGTTGTTGTTGTTCGGGTGTTTTTTCGTGCTGCGACCGTTTATGACGGCGCTGATGTGGGCGATGATCTTGGCATATTCGCTGCATCCGTTGCAGCGGAGTTTCACCCGTTGGTTCCGTGGTTCGCGTACCTTGGCTGCTTGTTTCGTGACTTTGACGATGACGATCATTCTCGCCGGGCCGGTAGTTTTGGTGGGTTTCAGCATTGCTCAGGACGGCAAGGATTTGGGCAACGCGACCCGTAAGTGGTTCATGGCCGCTCCCGAGCAAGCGCCGGCGTGGGTCGGCCAGGTGCCGATCATCGGCGAGCAAATGTCGGGTTACTGGTCGAGTTTCGCGGAAGACCGGAACCGCTGGATGGATCAACTCGATAAGGAGGTGAAGGCCCCGCCGCCGCGGCCGAAGATCGTCGTCGAGAGCGGCGACGGCTTGATCGTGAAGGACGCACCGCCGCTGCAACCGGATGAGACGGACGCGACGGGCGGGAATAGTGGGGACGAGGACAAGAAGTCGGTCTCGCCGAAGTCGGTCGTCTTGTTAGGGCAATTCCTGGTTTGGGCGAGGGACTGGCTGCTGTCGGTGGGGCTGGCGGTCACCAAAGGGGTGGCGCAGGTGTTAGTTAGCGCGTTCCTCGCGTTTTTCCTGTTGCGGGACGCGCCGGTTCTATCGGACCGGCTGGCGGTGGCGGCAGACCGGTTGGCGGGTGTGCGGGGCCAACATTTGATCAAGGTGGCCGGTGACACGGTGCGCGGGGTGATTTACGGGATTCTCGGCACGGCGATCGCCCAGGCGCTGGTGGCGGGACTGGGATTTTGGATCGCCGGGGTGCCGGGGGCGGTGCTGCTGTCGGTGCTGACGTTCTTTTTCGCCGTGATCCCGTTTGGTCCGCCGATGATTTGGCTGCCTGCTTCGTTTTGGTTGTTTGCCCAAAATGAGGCGGGCTGGGGGATATTCATGGTGCTCTGGGGACTTCTCGGAATCAGCAGCGTCGATAATTTTTTGCGCCCGTATCTGATCAGCCAAGGCAACAAGATGCCGTTCGTGCTGATCTTCTGCGGGGTCATCGGCGGGGCGTTGGCGTTCGGACTGGTGGGAGTTTTCCTTGGGCCGACGCTGCTGGCCGTGGCCTTCCGGCTGATCGAAGAGTGGTCGTCGAAACCGGACGAGCCGGAGTGGGCGATGATCTTCGATGGCAGTTCCGGGTTGCACGCCGGACCGCCATCCACCACACCCCTGCATGGCGGCGAGTCCATCGGTGTTAGGTAAAGTGCTGGAAGTCTTCGAGCGGAATTTCCGCGATCGGGGCGAGTTGGGTGCATCCATCAGCGTCTGGTGGGACGGTGCCGAGTTGATTTCGGAAGGCCACGGCTGGTGCGAGCGGGAGCAGCTCCGCAAGTGGACTAACAAGACGCTGGTCCCCGTCTATTCGGCGACCAAGGTTCCGGCGGCGGCGAGCTTGTTGCTGGCGCTGGAGGGCAGGGGACTCTCGGCGGATACGCCGGTGCGCGAGGTCTGGCCGGCGTTCCCGGTCGTGGACGCTGGATTTTCCCATCTGCTGTCGCATCAATGTGGGTTGGCGATCCTTGATCAGAAGGCCGGTGTCTTCGACCATGCGGAGGTGGTGGCGGCCATCGAGGCGCAGGTGCCGGCATGGAAATTGGGCGAAGGCCATGGCTATCATCCGCGGACTTTCGGCGCGTTGGTGGACGAGCCGGTCCGCCGTCTAACCGGCCAAACGCTCGGCAACTTCTGGCGGGAAAAAATCGCCGCTCCGCTTGGCTTGGATTTCTGGATCGGCCTGCCGGAAGGCGAGTGGCTGCGGGTCGCCCGGCTCTATCCGGGGAAGGCCGCCAAGGACGATCTGGCGGATGGGTTTTACAAACAACTCACGACCTCCGGCACCTTCACTCGCCGGGCGTTCTCGTCGCCGCGCGGGCTGCACGCGATCCATGAAATGAACGAACCGCGCGCCTGGTCCGCCGGCCTGCCCGCACTCGGCGGGGTGGGGACCGCGTCGGCGCTGGCGAAATTCTATCAGGCGGCGATCGGCTCGATCGAAAGCCCGCTGTCACCCGCAGTTAGACACGCGCTGGCCACGCCTGTTTCGGCGGCGGACGACCGGGTGCTGCTGCGGCCCACGGTCTTCACCTGCGGTGCCCAACAGGATCCGGCCGACGACACGGGGAAGAAACTTCGCCAGCTCTACGGGCCGTCGATGTCCGCCTTTGGCCATCCGGGTGCGGGCGGCAGCCACGGCCTGGGCGATCCGGAAACCGGGATTTCATTCGCCTACGTCATGAACCAAATGGACCTGAGCGTGATGCCCGGATTGAAGTGCCTGGAAATGGTGGAGGCGTTGTTTTCGGAGAGTTGAAAATTTCAGCATTTCAGGTTTCAGTTTTTGCTCCCCGCTTGACCGATTCCCCGACGGGGATCCACACTCCGCGCCATGCGCATTCTCACCGGCCTCCAGCCCAGCGGCAAACTCCACGTCGGCAATTATTTCGGCGCGATGGAGCCTGCCGTCCAGCTTCAGGACAAGGGCGAGGCGTTCTATTTCATCGCGGACTATCATGCGATGACCTCCTCGCAAAATCCCGCCGCGTTGCGCGAGAACGTGCGCGAGCTGGCAATCGATTTCCTCGCCTGCGGCCTGGATCCGGTGCGCGCCGTGTTTTTCCGGCAGAGCGCCGTGCCCGAGGTCAATGAACTCGCCTGGCTGTTATCAACCGTCTGCCCGATGAACCTGCTGGCGAAGTGCCATTCTTATAAAGACAAGACCGCCCAGGGCATCGCCGCGAACCACGCGCTCTTCGCCTATCCGGTGCTGATGGCCGCAGACATCCTGCTCTACGATTCTAACAAAGTGCCGGTCGGCAAGGACCAGAAACAGCACCTCGAGGTGACCCGCGACCTCGCGGTGAAGTTCAATGAAACCTACGGCGAGGGCACCGTCGTCATCCCCGAGCCGATCATCCGCGAGGACACCGCAGTCGTCATCGGCCTGGACGGGCGGAAGATGAGCAAGAGTTATCACAACACGCTGCCCATCTTCGGCGAGGAAAAGCCGCTGAAGAAACTCATCATGAAAATCACCACCGACTCGACCCCGGTGGATGCCCCGAAACCGACGGAAGGCTCGACCATCCTCGCGCTCCACAAACTCTTCGCCAGCCCGGCCGACCACACCGCCATGATCGCGGATCACGAGAACGGTGGCATCGGTTACGGCGATTTCAAAAAGCGCCTCGCCGAGGCCTACTGGGATTTCTTCGCGCCGATGCGTGCCCGCCGCGAGGAGATCCTGGCCGACGCGGGCTATGTCGATGCCGTACTCGCGGCGGGGGCGTTGCGGGCGCGCGAGGAGGCCGGCAAAGTGTTGGCCCGGGTCCGTCGGGCCGTCGGTCTTTGAGATCCACGGACTGCGGTGGGAAGTGATCGCGCCCCACCGCCTTGGATGTTTCATAGTGAACCGCCATCGCCCCCCAGAAGAACCCAAAGCGGTGTCGGCACTACGCTCTGCCACCGCAGTCCATCGGCGCAATGAGCGCTTGCCATCATTGCGCCGCTCGGGGATGGTCCGCGGGTCGTGTCCACCGTGCAGCGTAAGCCCTTGTGGCTCATTCCAAACTTGCTGAGCCTGGATGCTCCGCTGGTGGCGGTGGCTTGGCTGTATATTTTCGCGAAAACCTGGCGCGTCGATTACCTGCCGTGGGCCGCCTATATCTCGCTGGGTCTGGTCGTCTGGGTGATTTACGTGACCGACCGTTTGCTCGACGCCTCGATGCTCGGCGGCACCTCGAAAAAACTGGAAGCCCGCCACGAATTCCATCGCCAGCACCGCAAGCTTTTCAGCCGGGGGGCGATCGCTGCGGGAGTTGTCGCGCTGGTTCTGGTGATCACGCAGTTTCCAATTACGATCTTCGGCTTCGGCATCGGCGGCGGCTTTAACGGGCATGCCATTCTCGGCGTAATCATGGTGGTGGCGTTTTTCGTTCTTTCGATTTTCTCGACCCACGGTCCCGACGAAATTCCGTATGCCAAGAACGTGCTGGCAGGCATGGCCTTCGCCTACGGGACCGCGATGGTGGCCTACGTCTTCACCAACTCGGAAATGTGGGAGTTCTTCCGCTTTCACTTGCGCGAGCTGATCTGCTTCGCGCTGCTGTGCATCCTCAATATCTCCGCGATCGACTTGTGGGAACATGCCAATCGTTCCAGTGATCCCGAGATTAAGGCGAGCGACGAATTGGCGCTCACGCTGCCTCTCACCTTGCTCGGGGCCGCGGCGCTGGTGTTCGCATCGCAAGACAGCGATCTGACAACCCGGCCGTTTTTCTATGCTATTCTAACTGGAGCCGCCTTGCTGCACATCCTCAACCGCACCCGCTCGCGGTTCTCGATGGACGCGCTGCGGGTGCTCGCGGACGTCGCGCTGCTGGTGCCCTTCATCGTGTTCCAGGCCGCTTCGAAACCGTGACCGGTGCCTGTCAACCCCATCGATCTAAGATTACCATGACTTCACCACCGACTCCACCCAAACGACCCGCATTGATCCTCCTTGGCGCACCCGGCTCGGGAAAGGGGACCCAAGGGCAAATCCTCGGCAGCGTGCCCCGCTTCTTCCATTGTGCCTGTGGCGACGTGTTCCGCTCGCTCGATACCCGGACCGCCATCGGCAGACAATTTGTGGACTACTCGAGTCGCGGCGAACTCGTCCCCGACGAACTCACCATCGAGTTGTGGAAGGCCCAGATCGACAACCTTGGCGACCGCCACATTTACAAGCCGGACATCGACTTCCTGATCCTCGACGGCATCCCCCGCAACGTCCGCCAGGCGGAAATCCTCGGCCGCTACATCGACGTCCACCAGGTCTTCCACCTGTCCTGCCCGAACCGCGACGAACTCGCCCGCCGCATGCGCAAGCGGGCGCTCAAGGACAACCGGATTGACGATGCCAGCGACCGGGTCATCGACCAGCGCATCGCCACCTACGAGGCGGAAACCAAGCCGATCCTGGAATTCTATCCAGCCGACCGCGTGACCACCATCGACGCCACCCAGCCGCCGGTGAAAGTTCTCGCGGAGATGATCCAGTGCATCACCAGCCTTCCGGTTTACGAGGAAATGGCCAAGCTCGTTTTCTAACCGACTTAATTCCATGCGGCTCATCTTCATCGCCACCGGCGAGATCGCACTGCCATCGTTCCGGCACTTGCTAGCCGTGGGGCCGCGCCCGCTGGCGCTGGTCACCCAGCCAGACAAGCCAGTCGGCCGCCACCAGACGCTCTCGCCGCCCGCCATCAAAGTGGAAGCCCTCGCCGCCGGCATCCCGGTCTATCAGCCTGAGAAAATCGGCGACATCGCCGCCGAGCTGGCCGCCCTCGAGCCGGAGATCCTCGTCGTGATGGCCTACGGCCAGATCCTTCGCAAAAACATCCTCACGCTCGCCAGCCAGGCGATCATCAATCTCCACGCCTCTCTGCTGCCGAAATACCGCGGTGCCGCCTGCGTCCAGGCCACCATCGATGCCGGCGATGCCGAAACCGGCATCACCGCCATGCACGTCGTCCGCGCACTCGACGCCGGCGACGTGATTGGCTCCAGAGCCATCCCGATCACCGCTGACGAAACCGGCGGCAGCCTCCACGACCGCCTCGGCGAGCTCGCGCCATGGGTTCTAGCAGAGGCTCTGGCAAAACTCGCGGACGGCACGGCGACCCGCGTTCCGCAGGACGAGGCCGCCTCGAGTTATGTTTCCAAGCTTGAGCGCGAGGACGGGAAAATAGACTGGTCGCGGGATGCCGCCGCCATCGGGCGCCGCATCCGCGCCTACGATCCCTGGCCCGGCACCTTCAGCGTGGCCATTGAGGGCGGGAGGGAAAAACGTCTTAAGATCTTCCCTCCCGTCGCGGTTCTCCAACAGACTGGATCGCCCGGCCAAGTCTCCAGCGCGGATGGCCACCTCGTCGTCGGCTGCGGCAGCGGATCCATTCTTCTGGAAACCGTCCAGCCCGAAGGAGGCAAACGCATGTCTGCCGCCGACTACTTGCGCGGCCGCAAGCCAACCGCCTTCGAGCTGTAGCATCGGGTAGATTTCGCCAGGTCATTCAGCGTGCGTCGGCGAGCTCCGTTCTTAAGGCTTCGGCCACTTTGGAAACATTGGCGGGCGCGAAAATTTCAAAGTGCGTGCCCGGGATTTGATGGTAGGAAATGCCCCCCCGGATCAGGTGACGCCATAACTCCATGTGCTCCGGCTCGGATTCATGGCTCACGAAAACGGCGGCGCTACCCGGATAACGCTTGAGCCGGTGTGAAATCGTTAGAATGTGATAGTAGTCCTCCGCTTCCGGGTTTTCGGGCGATTGCCGCTCGCATCCAACCGCCGATAGTTGCGGTGGCCGCGACGGCTGCTGGCTGCGGGAGATCCTGGTCCGGAGATTCGCCCAGATCTTGCGGCAGTAGTCGATACGCTCACGGTGCGGCATGGTCCACAACCGGCGCAGGTGGAACCCGCAGCGCCCGCGGAGGTAGGGCACGATGGTCAAGGATATCATCCCGAGCGGGTCGCTGTCGAAAAGCGCGAGCATCGACACCCGCTGGCCGAGGCGGTGGAGCTCCTGGGCGACTTCGAACGCAAACACTCCGCCGGCCGAGTAGCCGCCGATCAAATACGGCCCCTCGGGCTGGAAGGCGCGGATTTCCCGGGCGTAGTGCGCGGCCATGGTCGCGACCTCGCTGTGCTGCGGTTCCTTGCCATCGAGTCCAACGGCCTGCAGGCCGTAAACCGGCTGATCCGGGGCCATCTGCCGGGCCAACTCCACAAAGCCAAAGACGTCTCCAGCCCAGCCATGAATCAGGAACAGCGGTGGCTTGGAGCCTAGCGTTTGCATGGGCACGAGCGATCTCCACGACGGCGACCAGCTCTCCACGGTGAGCCGGTGGGCGAGCTCTTCGATCACCGGGGATTGGAACATCGTCGCGACCGGGAAGCTCTGGCCCCAGCGAATTTGAATCTCCGCCGCCAGTTCCACGGCCAGCAGCGAGTCTCCGCCCAGTTCGAAAAAATTGTCGCGAATTCCCACCCGCCTTCGGCCTAACAGCCTCTCCCAGATTGCAACCAGCTCGCGCTCCAGATCATTGCGTGGAGGCACCGGCTCGGTGGCCGCGTCCAGATCGGTGCCTTTGAGCGTCTCCAGTGCCTTGCGGTCAAGCTTGCCGTTAGGCGTCAGGGGCAAGCTTCGCAGCAGGAAACAACGCGCGGGAATCATGTGTGCCGGTAGCAGCGCGGCCAGCCACGTCCGCAGTGAGCCGACGGACGGCTCCGCGCCCTCCCGTGCGACGACGAACGCCGCCAGGGACTTTTCCCCGCCGCTTTCGGCCCGGGCCACGACCGCGCAGGCGGCCAGTTCGGGATGTGCGCTCAGGGCGGACTCGATCTCGCCCGGCTCGACCCGGAAGCCGCGGATCTTCACCTGATGGTCTGCGCGGCCGAGGTATTCGAGGTTGCCGTCCGGAAAATGGCGGACCATATCGCCGGTCCGGTAAAGCCGTGCGCCTGGCTTGCCGCCGAACGGATCGGGAATGAATTTCTCCGCAGTCAACTCGGGCGCATTCAAATAGCCGCGGGCGACTCCTTCACCGCCGATGAACAGTTCGCCGACGTGCCCCGCGGCAACCGGGTTGAGAGCGGCATCGAGAATGTAAACCCGAGTGTTGGCGATGGGGCGGCCGATGGTCGCGGGTTGCCGCGGCTGGCGCACGGCCCAAGTCGAGTAGGTGGTCGTTTCGGAGGGGCCGTAAAGATCGTTGACGTGGCGGATGTGGGAGTGGGCGTGGAGAGCATCCACCAGCGGCGCGCGGAGCGGTTCGCCCGCCAGATTCACCGTGACCACCGAGGGCGGCATGGCCCGGGCCTTGAGAAGGGTTTGCATCACGGAAGGCACCGAGATCAACAGATTCACTTCCTGCCGGTGCGGACAAGTGGACACCTCTAGGGCGGAGTCCACGAGGATGACTTTTCCTCCCCAGCAGAGCGTGCCGAACAGCTCGAAAACTGATAGATCGAAACAAATCGAAGTTCCCCCAAGCACTCCCGAGAGTTCCTCGTCAGTGAACGCCTCGCGAACCCAGCACAGGAATGACACCGCGTTGTGATGCTCGATGGCAACGCCCTTGGGCTTTCCGGTGGAGCCGGAAGTGTAGATGATGTAGGCCAGATGGTCCGGCGTGTTGAGGCACGCTGGATTGCCAGGGTCGGTGTCCGGAAGCGGCTCGTCGAGGTGCAGGATTTGAAACGGATAGTCCGGGAATCGCCCTTCCAACTCGCGGCGGGTGAGAAGTACTTTCAATCCCGCGTCTGCCAGAATGAAGCGCAGCCGCTCTTGCGGGTAACGAGGGTCCATGGGCACGTAGGCACCCCCCGCCTTGAGGATGCCGAGCAGGGCGGCTAGCATGTCCAGAGAGCGCTCCATGCAGACGCCGACGAGGAGATCCGGCCCTACTCCGAGCGTCCGCAAGCGACCGGCAAGCCGGTTCGCCCGCGCGTTGAGGTCACGGTAAGTGAGGGATTGGCCCCCGCAAAGGGCCGCCACGGCGTCCGGCGTGCGTGCCACCTGATCTTCGAACAAGCGGGGGATGCACTTGTCCAGCGGATAGTCGCGCTTCGTCCGGTTCCACACGGGGGGCAGCGCGTGGCGTTGTTGGCGGGACGAGCCAAGGGACACCGGGCGGGCATCCAGCGTTCCATCACAAATGTTGGTGGTCTCGGTTATCACAATCGCGGGGATTCAGGGGGCTCCCTTATGAGCGGTGTTTGCGGGCGAGCGGCGCGGTTGCCACGCAAGTCTATTGCGGCACGCGCGGCCGGACCCGATTGGTGTTAAACGGACGGGCGAGGGTGGGGGATGGATCGCATTCTATCATGATTTCGATAAAGTTCCGGGGGGCTGGGAAAAGTGCTCAGGCAATCAGAAACTAATTTCTGATATAGTCGCTGGATAGACCATGCCGGGTCTCAAGGTCAAACTAAAAGTACCACTAGAAATCCTGATCCCGCCTCCGGAATCCCCTGAAATTCCATCGGCGAGCCGGAAAAAAAGGATGGCATTCTTCAGGGCCAACGGCCCGGCAAAATACCAGCCCAGCCCACGGCCTGGGTTGGCCTGCCTCCAAAAAAACCAAGGAGGAGTGGACTCCGATCCGCTCAACCCATAAAATGCCAATGAAATGAGGGCAAGCCACGACTCATTGGCTGCCCATGGGTTCCCAGGAAAAAGCGCTTGGTGGTCAGATGGCTGCCGCGATTTTCTCCAATCCCTCCAGCATCCGTGCGCGCGGACAACCGAAGTTGAAACGGATCCATCCCGGCCAGCCGAAATACGCGCCATCGGATAGAAAAAGCCCGGCCTTGTGCTCGAAGTGCTGCGCGGGGTTTTCGACGCCCATGGCCCGCGCGTCGATCCACGCGAGGTAGGTCGCTTCGCCCGCAGTGAAGGTTAGGCCGGGGCAGCGGCTGGTGATGAAATCCACCAGCGTGTCGCGGTTGGATTTCAGATAGGCCATCAGCTCGAGCCGCCAGGACTCGCCGTCGCGGTAAGCGGCTTCGGCGGCGTAATAAGACAGCGCGTTGATTTCGCTCAAGGTGTGGCCGCGGGCTGCGGTAAACTTCCGGCGGATCGAATCGTCAGGGATCACGGCGAAGGCATAACCGAGGCCGGCGATGTTCCAGGTCTTGCTCGGCGAGAGCAGCGTGATGCTCCGTTTCGCGAGATCCTCGGGCAGGTTGAGGGCGGAGAAATGAGGCGTCGTGGCTTCATCGAAAATCAGGTCGCAATGGATTTCATCCGACACCAGAACTAGATCATGGGCCTCGCAGAACTTGGCCAGCCGCGTGACTTCTGCTGCGGAGAACACCCGGCCTAACGGGTTCTGCGGATTGCAGAGGAGGAAGACCTTGGTCTCGGCAGTCACCGCGTTTTCCATGGCGTCCCAATCGAAGGACCACTGACCGGCGGTTAGCACATGATCGACGGTGATCAACGAAACATGGGCGTCGTGATGCACCCCGATGAAGGGCGGATAGACCGGGATGCAGGTCATCACCGCGTCACCCGGTTTGCACAAGGCCCGCGCGGCCAGCGAAAGCGCCGGCACCAGGCCGCCGAGGTGGACGATCTCATCCAGCGGCACGCTCACGCCGCGGCGCTCTCGGAGATAGTCGTTGACCGCCTCGTTCAAGCCCGCGTGAGGCTGCGCGTAACCGAAAACCCCATGCTCCACGCGCTTGTGGAGCGCCTTCAAAATCGCCGGGGCCGAGGCGAAATCCATATCCGCGACCCAGAATGGATCGAGCTCCGGCTTGCGGTCATACTTGATGCAACCGGTTCCGCGGCGGGTGATCGGAGTGTCAAAATCGAAATTCATCGCGGTCCTTGTCACCGCTGCCGGATGAAGATTCAAGTCCGACCTTGGACGGAAATCCGATTCGGCAGGGGAAGCCGACGTGATTTCCGGTGAAGGCGGCTTGGATGGAGTCGAACCCTGTCGTCTAACATGTTGATCTTTCGCCGTGATTTTGGATCCATTCGCAACGCAGTCGGGCACTGGCTGGTTCTCAATTTCTCTCCCGCACAGTAGTTCGCGTGATCCCGAGCGAGGCCGGGACGTTGCGCCTCCATGACCGCCATCCCTCGCGAGATCGACCGCACCAACCCCGCCAACGCACTGGTCCTGAAAGATGAAGCCATCTACTGCAATAACACCCCGGTGTCTGGCGTCGGATCACCGCCAGCTGCCCCGACAGCGATGAAATTCACATCACTCTGACCAATCTTCGTCTCGATCTTTTTGAGCCGCATGGGTTGGCCGGGCAACGGGACAAAGGAAGGGGCGCAGAATTACTTCAGTCCGTTCTAACTCGACAATCGCCCGCCGCTATCTTCGACTTTAGCCGTCCATGAAACTCCCATCCACCATCATCCTCCCGCTCTGGGCCATGCTCGGCCTAACGGGTTGTGTCAACACCGGCCTGCCACCGGCAGAAGGTCCCCAGCGGTCCGCAGTGCTCCATCTTAAGGAAGCGGATACGCTCACCCTGTCCCCCGAGCAGCGCGCCGCACTCTATCTCGATGCCGCTGCGGAAGCGCAGGCGCTGTTAGGCTCGCCGGCGTCCGCTGAACCGGCCAGGATCATTTACAACCAGGCCGCCGCCGATCTCACCGTGTTGCTGCGCACCGCTGGCGACGGGCAGATGTGGAACCGCCCGCAGACGTTCACCTCCGGCGGCACCACCTACCGGCTGCGTTTTGCCAAGGCCACCCGCGACGGCGTGTGGGATCCGGCCTATTTCACCGATTTTAAGTTCGCCGCCGAAGTGAAGCAGGGGAGTATTCACAAGGAGAACCACCAGGTCGGCATCGGCGGGGCGCTCGTCGGCATCCACAAGACGGAGCCGTTGGAGAAGTTCTCGCCACTCGTCGGCGTCACCGCGCCGGTCACTGCGCTACTCGATTTCAAAGGCCGCGACGTCACCCTCTCGCTGATCGATCCGGCGGAAAGACCCAAGGCCCGGGTGGCCGGTGCTGATCGGGTGTTAGACGCCGACTTTTCCGCGCCGCTCGCCTACTACCCGCAGCGGTCGGAGATGTGGAACGGCCTGATGGGGGCGATCCGCGTGGACGCCTACATGAAGACCACCGGGCTCTACATGTTGCAGCCCTACGATCCGGACCGCATACCGCTGATCTTTGTACACGGCCTCATTTCCACGCCGCAGATGTGGCGCAATGTCATCAATGAAATCGAAGCCGACCCGAAGCTTCGCGGCCGCTATCAATGCTGGGTCTTTGCTTATCCCACCGGCAATCCTCCCGCGTACTCGGCCTACCGGCTGCGTGAGGAGCTGGCGAAACTCCGCCAGCTCCATCCCGATGCCAAGGAGCATGTGATGGTGGGCCACAGCATGGGCGGAATCCTCTCGCACATGCAGGCCACCAACGTCACGCGCCAGTCCTGGGATGTGGTCGGCAAGGACAAGGCGGGCCAGTTCTTTGCGAATGTGCCCAAGGGCAGCCTGGTCGAGCAATGCACGATCTTCGACGCCAACCCGGACGTGGGTCGCCTCGTTTTCATTTGCACGCCCCACCGCGGCAGCGACATGGCCGTCGGCAGTCTCGGTGAAATCGCGATCCGCCTGATTTCGCTGCCGGTCGATCTAACCGGATCGATCACCGCTTCGCTCGGGAATTCGATGGGGGTCATCACCGGTGACTCCAAGCGCCTGCCTAACAGCGTGACCGGCCTCGCGCCTACCAACCCGATGCTCAAGGTGCTGGACTCCACTCCCATGACCGCACCCTACCACACCATCGCCGGTGACCAGGGCAAGGGAAATACCCCGAACAGCACGGATGGCGTGGTCAAGTACTGGAGCTCCCATCTCCACAAGGCGCAGTCCGAGCTGATCGTCCCCGGGCCGCACGGCTCGTGCGAACTGCCCGAGACGCTAACCGAACTCCGCCGCATCCTTCACCTCCACCTCAAGCAAAACGGTGGTGGTTCCATCTCCCCTAAATCGCATCCAACCAAACCATGAATACCAAATTACTATTACTCGCCGTTGTCTCCGCCGCCACCCTCGCCCTCGTGCCAAGTTGCGCGACGAACGATCCCGTCACCCAGGCCAACGGCGCCACCTCCAGTGCCTCGCGGATTTCCCGGGATTCCCGGGCCTCGCTCGCCTCGCTATACGCCCAGAATCCGGGTGCCAAAGCCCTCGGCCGGAAGGCCAAAGGCATCCTGGTGTTTCCATCCATCGTGAAAGGCGGATTCGTCGTCGCCGCCCAAGCCGGCAATGGTGCCATGATCCGCGACACCGGGGTGATCAGCGGTTTCTATCAAACCACCGCCGCCTCTTACGGACTTCAAGCCGGGGTTCAAGAATTCGGCTACGCGCTGTTCATGATGGACGACGCGGCATTCCGGGATCTCAACCGCGGCGGCGGTTGGGAAATCGGCAGCAGCCCGAGCCTCGTCGTCGTCGACAAGGGAATGGCCACCTCGCTCACCACCACCACCATCAACAAGGGCATCTACGCCTTTTTCTTCAATCAGCGCGGCCTGATGGGCGGCCTCGGTTTGCAAGGCTCCAAGATCACCCGGATTCAACCGGGCCAGTGATTGGTTAGGCATGTGGGCCACCGCCCCGCGGCGGATGCCGATTCCGAAGCCATGAGGAGTGGCGACATTCCTGTCGCCACTCTTCCGCCGGGGTGATTCGCATCTCATGGGCATCGACGCTCACAGAGCGCCGCTTGCATGGCTGACACCTTGGCCTAACGGAGCGGTCCGCCGGGGTGAAGAAAACCTTGATGCAGGCGTGTGGATTTTGGGAAGAGCTATCAGATAGGGATCGGTCATGGCGGCGGTATCGTGAGTGAACGATCGTTTCTTGCCAACGACCGGTTCCGACCGGATGGTGCCGGACTCCAACAATCCCCATGAAATTTACGACACCTGTTCTTACCCTCGCCTTGGCGGCGACGGCTGTGCTGATACCGAGTTGTGCCAACCCGCTCACCCGGGCGAACGCCGCCCATGCGAGTGCTTCCCGGATTTCCCACGATTCCCAAATCGCGCTGGCCTCGCTGTATTCCCAGAAGCCCAAAGCGAAGGAACTCAGTGGCAAAGCCAAGAGCGTGCTCATTTTCCCATCGATCATTAAGGGCGGTTTCCTTGCCGGCGCGCAGGCGGGCAACGGAATGATGATCGGCAACGACGGCAAGATCAGCGGCTACTATCAGATCAGCGGCGCCTCCTACGGAATGCAGGCGGGATTGCAGGAATTCAGCTACGCGCTGTTCCTGATGGATGAAAAGGCGCAAGGTCGCTTCGAGCGCAGTGGCGGTTGGGAAATCGGCAGCAGCCCGACGGTGGTGGTGGGAAACAAGGGAATGGCCAGCTCTCTAACGACCACTACGATCTACAAAAGCTCCCCCGCCTTTTTCTTCAACCAACGCGGTCTGATGGGTGGGCTCGGGTGGCAAGGGTCCAAGATCACGCGGATCGAGCCGCAGCGGTGAGGCGGCCACAAGGAGGGGCGATGTATGATCGCCCGGCCCATGGGGGGCAATGGAAAGTGATTCTCTAACTCCATTGGCTTCCCATGGGCATCGGCGGACGCGTTCCGCCGCTCCTTGAGCGGTGCGGTGCCTCACCCTTGGTCGATGGTCTTCTCGGTGGCGGCATCCACGATGTGGAAGCGCTCGCGGTTGAGCGTGGGATCCGAGCGGAAAATCAGGCGGCCGGAGTGCGAGCGCTCGAGCTCGCCTAGCAGTTTGGCGTCCTCGCTTTTGAAGCGGTTGAGGACGTCCGTGTTGACCACGACAATGATGTCGCCGATGGAGTCGCGGTGTTTCTGGATGACCGTGTTGAGGCGGCGCTGGATTTCCACGGACATGGTCATCGGCGTCTTGACACGGGCGCGGCCCTGGCAATACGGGCAGGGCTCGTACATTGAATCGCGCAGCGATTCGTTGAGGCGCTGGCGGGTCATTTCCATCAGCCCGACCGGGGAAATCTGCAGCACCTGGGTCTTGGCCTTGTCGCGCTTGAGGCGGTCCTTGATCGCTTTGTAAACCGTCTGCTGGTCCTTGCGGTGGCGCATGTCGATCAAGTCGATGACGACGAGTCCGCCAATGTTGCGCAGGCGGAGCTGGCGGGCGACCTCGACGGCGGCCTCGACGTTGGTCTCGAGAATCATCTTGTCCACGTCCTTGGAGCCACGG
>JANOZJ010000270.1:0-3605 GCA_031429315.1 Akkermansiaceae bacterium | reverse complement strand
GGCTCGCAAAACACCATCCGCGACCACATCCCGAAGGCGCACGAGGCGTCCTCCTTCGTCTCAATCATGCAGGGCTGCAACATGCGCTGCTCGTTCTGCATCGTCCCCGACACCCGCGGCAAGGAACGCGGGCGGCCGATTTCCGAGATCGTCGGCGAAGTCCGCCACCTCGCCGCGCATGGCGTGAAGGAGATCACCTTGTTAGGGCAGATCGTGAACCTTTACGGCCGCACCGAGTTTCCTAAAATCGACGGCAAGTCGCCGTTCGTCCAACTGCTAGAAGCCGTGCATGAAGTGGCGGGCATCGAGCGCATCCGCTTCACCTCGCCGCATCCGATCGGTTACCGCGACGATCTTGTCGCAGCGTTCACCTACCTGCCGAAGCTTTGCCCGCACATCCATTTCCCGATGCAAAGCGGCTCTGATAGAATCCTGCGGGAAATGCGCCGGCCTTACAAAAACGCCAAGTTCGTCGAAATCTGCGAGAAAATGAAAGCCGCCCGCCCCGGCCTCGCGATCACCACCGACATGATCGTCGGCTTCCCCGGCGAGACCGAAGAGGATTTCCAAGCGACCATCGACACCGTCGAGCGGCTCAAGTTCGACAATGCCTTCGTCTTCCGCTACTCGAAGCGCCGCAACACGCCCGCCGCCGAGATGGCCGGCCAGCTCGACGAATCCGTGAAGGAGGAACGCAACCAGCGCTTGTTAGCGGTAGTTGATCGCCTCGCCATCGCCAGCAACGCCGCGATCGTCGGCAGCCGCCAGCAAGTGCTTTGCGAAGGCCCGTCGAAAAACAACGCCGCCCGGCTGACAGGCCGCACGCCGCACAACAAGATCGTCATCTTCGACGGCGACCCGGCCCGGCTAACAGGCCAATTGCTCGACCTCCGAATCGAGCAGTCCACCGGTTTCACGTTGTTCGGCACCGCGTGTCTGGAAGGCTGAAAGTAGTCCAGGACTTCAGTCCGTTCTTCATTCTCCTGCGGACTGAAGTCCACGACTACTTTTGAAGGAACCCGCTTGACCACGAAAGCAGTGCGCACTACTTTCGTGTTATGAAAAACATCACTCTGAGTGCTGATGAGCATCTCATCGAGCTGGCACGCGACGAGGCCCGCGCCCGGAAAACCACGCTCAACGCCCTGTTCCGCGAGTGGCTTGAGGAAATTTCGCGCAGCGACGAGCGGCGCAAGAAGGCGGCGGAAGTCATCCAACGCATGTCGCAATTCGATTCCGGCGGTCCCTTCACCCGTGACGAACTCAATGAGCGCTAAGTATTTCCTGGATACCAACATCCTCGTTTACGCCTTCGATCAAAACGCGCAGGAAAAGCGGACCAAGGCACTCAGCCTGAGCCAGCCCGGGGAACCGTGGTTGATCAGTTGGCAGGTTGTGCAGGAGTTTTGTGCGGCGGCGCGGCATCGCTTCGCAGTCCCTCTGGACTTGGAATTTCTCGACGATTACCTGAATTTGTTCCTGCTGCCGCACTGCAAGGTCATGTCTTCGGGGCCGATTTACCAAAAAGCCCTGCAAATCCAGCGCCAAACCCAATTCCGGTTTTACGACAGTCTCATCGTCGCCGCAGCCCTTGAATCCGGCGCATCCGTCCTCTACAGCGAGGATCTCCAACACGACCGCAGCATCGGGCATCTGCGAATCATCAACCCGTTTCTCACCACTCCATGACCAAATTCCGCCCGTGCATCGACCTCCACCAGGGCCAGGTGAAACAAATCGTCGGCGGCAGCTTGCGCGATGAGGGCGCGGGGCCGACCGAGAATTTCGTGTCGGACCGGCCGGCGGGGTGGTTCGCGGAAACATTTCGCAACGACGGGCTGACTGGCGGGCATGTGATCAAGCTCGGCCCGGGAAATGATCTGGCGGCGCAGGAGGCGCTGGCGGCGTGGCCCGGCGGCTTGCAAATCGGCGGCGGAATCCATGAGGGAAACGCGGCGGAATGGTTGGCGGCGGGCGCGAGCCATGTGGTCGTGACTTCCGCGTTGTTTGACGCGGACGGGAAGTTTCTCGAAGACACCCTGCGCTCGCTGGTGCGGAAAATCGGCAAGGACAAGCTGGTGATCGACCTGTCCTGCCGCCGGACTGCAGCCGGTTGGACGGTGGCGATGAACCGCTGGCAAACGCTGACCGAGCTAACAGTCGATCACCCCACGCTCGACCGCCTCGCGCCATTCTGTGACGAGTTCCTGATCCACGCTGCGGATGTCGAGGGGCTGTGCTGCGGAATCGATGCCGACCTGGTCGCGCTCCTCGGCAGTTGGGGGAAATCCCCGCTTACCTACGCGGGCGGCGCGGCGACGATGGCGGATCTGTTACTCGTGGAGCAGGCCGGGCGCGGCGCGGTGGATGTGACGGTGGGCAGCGCGCTGGATCTTTTCGGCGGCAAAGGGCTTTGCTACCAGAACCTGGTCGATTGGAACCGGCGGCTGGCATGAGCGTTCAAAGATTGAATGGGCATAAATGTGAATGCGCGAGGCCTGACCCGGTTCCCGTCCACCGGATATACGCACTCGGCACTCAAAAACACCTTGTCAATCAGAGGGTTCTAGCAAAGCTTCCTGAAATGACGCCTCTGGATATCACATCCGGAGATCCTGCTAATAAAACGGTTCGCCTCAAAATATGAAAGCCCTTATCCTAATCGGACTGTCACTCATCGCAGGTGCTTTCATGGCGTTTGCGGAGAAGCCCAAGACGGAAAACAAGGATTGGGAGGATGCGTGTGGTGGTAGCAACATCTCCGTGACATCAATTGCCGGGAAGATTGTCACGATTGATGCATCCGTTGAACACTTCGCAGAAGGAAGGCAGTGGCAATGTCACTTCAAGGATGGGAAGATTGTATCTGCAGTGTATCGCCACTTCACCGTGACACGGAAGGCAGCGGGAGATGCCGGTGAGTTCACGACCGAATTAAATGAGGATCGAGTCCAAGCTTTCCACTTTCCTGAGCACGACCTTTCGATGTTAGCGCCGGAGCTGAGGAAGGATTTAGCCCAAGTCATTGCCATAGCAAAAGGCAAAGGCGAACAAGACGGTGGTGGACAACCGGCTAACGTTCCTCGTTCGCATCGCTCTGGTAGTCCATCCTCCGCCGTGCCACACCTTTGACGTTGTGCAAAAAAAATTCAGAATCTGCCATTGACGCACTCCGCCATTGGGGTATCTTCTTCCAGTGACCCTTCAATTCATTGAGTCTCCGGTATATTCCGAACAGATCGACGACTTGCTGAGTGCGGAGGATCATCGCCAGTTGCAGTTGCACTTGCTTGAACAACCAGACCGAGGTGACATCATCAAGGATTCTGGAGGTATGAGAAAGCTGCGGTGGGCTGGATCAGGGAGAGGGAAGAGAGGCGGCATTCGCGGCATTTATTATCTGTGGCGAGGTGACACCGCTTTCTTGCTTTTCGCATACCCCAAAAACCAGCAAGAGGATTTAGACCGTTTGCCAAAATAGAATGCCGAAATGGAGACTGCGCGATGGCAATCTAGCGATTGTCCGGAGTTCAAGCTTCAGCTTGCCTTCAGGAAGAGCACGCTAAAGCGCGAACTCCGGACAGCCACTTGGCGACACGAGCCGA
>JANOZJ010000269.1:0-3490 GCA_031429315.1 Akkermansiaceae bacterium | reverse complement strand
CGCCAAGGCGATGACCGTCTGCACGTTCCACTCGCTCTGCGTCCGCATCCTCCGCGACGGCATCGACAAGCTCGGGTATAAGAAAAATTTCTCGATCTGCTCCCACTCGGACCAGGTCGGCCTGATGAAACAACTGTTAGTCCGCAAGGGCGGCTCGTCGGAAAAGGTGAAACCGGACGACGTGCTCTCTGCGATTTCCAAAGGCAAAAACCAGGGCGTCGATCCGCAGGATCTGGAGGACGAGTATTTCGCCATGCTCGGCGTCGCCTATCAGAACGAGCTGCGCGCCCAGAATGCCGTGGACTTCGACGACCTCCTGCTGATGGGCGAGCAGATCCTCAGCAACCACGCCGACGTCCGCGAGGTCTTCCGCAAGCGCTTCACCCGCGTCACCGTGGACGAGTTCCAGGACACCAACGCACTCCAGATGCGGCTGCTCCAACAGTTAGTCGGCCCGCCGAACTACCACGTCTGCGTCGTCGGCGATGACGACCAGTCGATCTACGGCTGGCGCGGCGCGGAGGTGGCAAACATCCTCCAGTTCGAGAAATTCTTCGCCAACCCGAAGATCATCCGGCTGGAGGAAAACTACCGCTCGACCCACGCCGTGCTGCACACGGCTAACAGCCTGATCAAGCACAACATCGGCCGCCGCGAGAAGATTCTCCGCGCGACCCGGCCGGCCGGCGATCCGGTGCGCATCGTCGCGATGCCCGGCGACGACGAGGAGGCCGAGTTCATCGCCGAAGAGATCATGGCGGGAAAAGGTGCGGTCGGTGCCGAGTGGGAGGATTTCGCGATCCTGTTCCGCACCAACGGCCAGAGCCGCAAGCTCGAACAGGCGTTCCGCGAGCGCAAGATGCCCTACCGGATGGTCGGCGCGCAGAGTTTCTATGACCGCCGCGAAGTGCGCGACGTGCTCGCCTATGCCCAGCTCATCGCCTCGCCGGATGCCGACGTCCCGCTGCTGCGCGTGCTCAACGCGCCTAACCGCGGCATCGGCCAGTCCACCGCCGTGCTCGCCACCGACTGGAGCCGCGAGCATCACGAATCCGTCTGGCAGGCACTTTGCGATCCAAATTTCACCGACCAGTTAGGAGGCAAGGCCACCAACGCCGTGCAGGAGTTCGTCGCCACCATCGCCGGTGCCAAGAACCGGATAGAAATCGCCAAGGAGAACCCCGCCGACGTGCTCGACGCGCTGATCAAGGAAATCGAATACCTGCCGTGGATCGAGCGCGCCTGCAAGACCGACAGCGAGCGCCAAGCTCGCGGCGAAGGGATTTTCAGTGTCATCGACAGCCTCCGCAAACACGTGGAAAAGGGCAAAGGTCTCCAGTCATTCCTGGATCACAGCGCCCTCGCCTCGGACAAGGACGACGAGGATCTGGAGAAAAAACTTGGCGTCACCCTGATCACCCTCCACGCGTCGAAAGGGTTAGAGTTCCCGATCGTTTTTCTCGTCGGCCTCGAAGAAGGATTCCTGCCCCACACCCGCAGCATCGCGGAAGGCACCAAGGACGAGGAGCGGCGGCTGTTATACGTCGGCATCACCCGCGCCCAGGACCAACTCACCATGACCTACTGCTCCACCCGCATCAAGTGGGGCCAGGAAACCGGCTGCCAGCCGAGCTCGTTCATCGGTGAACTCGACGACGAGTTCCTCAATCACACCACCTACGACGACATCCTCGGTGCCGCCCCCAGCAGCGACGAACTGGAGAATTTCTTCGGCGGACTCAAGGGCTTGTTAGGCGATACGTGAAGCCGGGACAAGGCACTGTGGACATTTAAACCGCCTTTCGCGATCCACCGACTGAAGTCCAATGCCTTTAAGGACTGGAATTGATCGTTGATGAGATGCTCCTGGTGAGACGTCGTGAAGCGCTCTTGTGCAGCAAGGAGCGGTGGACCGAAGATCCACCCTCCTTATTTCCACGCTTCATCGAAGAATCCGGCGTCCACGATTTTCCCCGGCCAGCGGCTGTCGGCCGAGGTGGTTAGATCGACGATGGCCCAGTCCGGGAGTTTCGGGGTTTGGAGTGCGTTGGTGCCGTAGCTATCGGCACGGAAGTCGGGGCCGCTGTTGAGGACGATGTAGCGGCGCGAGTCGAGCGGATAGCTTGCGGTTAAAGGCGACAATCTCTGCCTGCAGCGCGGCGGCGGCGGTCGTGGGTTCGGCGCGGTCGGCAGCGCTAACAGCAATACCGGCGGTCGGAATTTTCTGGGGACCGCTCTGGGCGAGGGCACCGGCGGTGAACGCTAATAGGGCAAGGGCGGGTAACAGACGCATTTGAAAATGAAGGGTGATGCTCAAGCCGCCTGTTGACTGAGGGAGGGCGCGGTGGCTTTCATGCGGGAATTTGCTTGGGCCATCCCGCGGATCCCGCGCATGATCTGCGGACCGATGAACCGCTCCGGAAAACTCCACGCCCTGCTGTCCACCGCCCGGGTCGCGAATATCCCGAGCGTGGTGAGCAACGTGTGGCTGGGGGTGGCGCTGGCAACCGTCACGACGGCGTATTCCAACGGGCAGTCGCTCCGGGTTCCCTGGATGCTCGCCGCTTCGCTGGCGCTCGCAGGGGTGTTGCTTTACGTCGGAGGAAATTTTTTCAACGATTGGATGGACCGGAACTGGGATGAGAAACATCGTCCAGAACGGGCCTTGCCTCGGGGGCTGTTCACGCCGGGATTGTATCTGGTGCTGGCGATCTGCCTGATGGGAGCGGGGACTGGATTGGCCTGGGCGGTTAATCCGAGGAGCGGGCTGGTGGCGGCAGGAATCGTTTTGTGGATCGTGATTTACACGGTGTGGCACAAACGGAGCGCTTGGGCGGTGGTGCCGATGGGGATCTGCCGGGGATTGCTTCCGGTGATGGGGTTTCTGGCGCTCTATCCCTATGTGGATACGATCTGGCCGGTGGCTTGCGCGCTTTTCTGCTATATCATGGGGCTCTCGCTGAGCGCGCGGCACGAGTCCATGAAAGAACCGCCAATGCGGGGGGCGTTGATGGCGCGGGGGCTTTTGCTGTTAGCAGTGGTGATGGCGGGAATGGGCAACCGGTTCTTTTTCCTGGATCGCCTGCCAAGCATCCTGGGAGTTCTGCCTTATCTGGCGTGGACGGGTTTTTGCCTGAGATTCTGGCGGAAACCGGTGCCCAAATTGGTGTCAGGCTTACTGGCGGGAATCCCGTTAGTGGATTGGATGGCGCTGCTGCCGGTGGCCCTAACATTCGGCAACGACTCCCGCGAAGGCGCGGTCCCGCTTGCGGCGGCTTGTTTCCTGATCCCACCCCTCGCCTTCATTTCCGCGCTGCTGCTGCAACGCCTCGCGCCCGCGACCTGATTGCGACAAGAAAAGGGGCAGGAATGCCCGTTCTCCTTAGGACTTGCGAACCGGCACGTCCCCCGCTCCACTCCCGCGACGCATGAGCATCGCAGACAAACAGGAGCAGATCCTTGAGGAACTCGCGCTTTTCCAGGATTGGAC
>JANOZJ010000268.1:0-16914 GCA_031429315.1 Akkermansiaceae bacterium | reverse complement strand
CAAAGTTTCAATCCGCGCCCCTCTTGCGAGGGGCGACCGGGATCGGTGAAGACATGCAGTTCCTGGTCGGTGTTTCAATCCGCGCCCCTCTTGCGAGGGGCGACCAAGGACGCCAAGCCAGCCAAGCGGAGCCATGATGTTTCAATCCGCGCCCCTCTTGCGAGGGGCGACCGGCTGCGATTTTGAAATGTCCCATGAGGTCGCAGTTTCAATCCGCGCCCCTCTTGCGAGGGGCGACGTGAGCTTCGCCGACAAACTCAAAGCCGCCCGAGGTTTCAATCCGCGCCCCTCTTGCGAGGGGCGACTCATATGGGTCGAGGCACCGGTGAGGGAGCTTGCCGTTTCAATCCGCGCCCCTCGTGCGAGGGGCGGCGTGGGCGTATGGGAGTCAGCTGATGACCATCGAGGTTTCAATCCGCGCCCCTCTTGCGAGGGGCGACGGTGCTAGGTTGGAATCCTCTTCGCCGTAGGGAAAGAACAGAGTGTTCCGCGAACCTGAAAATTATCACTGATGGAAAAGCCATCAATTCTGATTTGAGATGTCAAAGAACGGAAGCAGTAGGCCTAGCGGCTGGCGCGAACTTTCCAGGGATTCTGAGATCACTTGGGGTTCGCGGAGCGACTGACAGACTGCCTGATCAACGGTGAAGGCTGGCCTTTCGGAATTCAAACGACAAGCGTTCCTTCGATGTCATAGCCGTCGTTCGCACCGTGGTGCTCGACCTTGTGATGCCAGTTACTGCCAAGGTGATAGAAACGGAGGCTGTCGGTTTTTGGATCGATGATGTCCAGCAGCCGCGATTTCAGGGCGACGAGTTGCGCGGGATCGACCTTGCACTCGAAGACGGAGTTCTGGACCCGCTGGCCGAAGTCGAGACAGGTCTTGGCGGTGCGGCGCAGGCGCGATTTTCCGGCGGGCGTGGTGGTGGAGACGTCGTAGGTGATGAGAATATACATTTGGGAGTTGAAATCATTTCGCGAGAAATGCCGGATAGGCGTCGAGGTCACCGCGTAGGTGGCGGGCCAGCAGGCGGGCCTGGAGTTGGGGGAGGAGGCCGATGGTGGTTTTCTCGTCGAGAAAGGGGTGGATGATCTCGTCCTGCTTGCGCTCCTGCCAAGCGGTGAGGACCTTCTTGCGGGAGTCGTCCTTGAGCAGCACCGCGCCGTTTTCCTTGATGTCGAAATCCTTGAGGGTGATTTGCTGGCGGTTGAAAAGGGAGAGCGCGGTGCGGTCGGCGAAGAAGGCACGGAATTCTTCCATCAAGTCGAGCGCGAGGGAAGGGCGGCCGGGGCGGTCGCGGTGAAGGAAGCCGCATTGCGGATCGAGGCCACAGGATTCGAGGGCGCTGCGGCAGTCATGCATGAGCAGGGCGTAGAGGAAGGAGAGCAGGGCGTTGACGGGATCGAGCGGTGGTCGCCGGGATCTGCCGGAGATGGTGATTCCCGGATCATGATTGGTGAGGAGGTGGGGAAAGACGGCGAAGTAACCGGCGGCGGAATCGCCCTCGATGCCACGCAGGGTGTCGAGGCTGGTGGCGCGGGCGACGAGGCCGATGCGGACGGCTAGAAAATCGGCGGCGTTGTTGAGGGCGTAGGCACGCTCGGCGGATTTCTCGCCGTGATCGCGGGCGGCCCGCATGAGGACGTGGCGGGTGTTGGCTAGCTTGGCAGCGATCATGTTGGCGGCGATGGCAAGCGAGGCGGGCTCGTGATCGGCACGGCGGTATTGCTCGCGGCGGAGCAGGATGTTTCCGGAGGTGAAGCCGTTGGAGGCGGCCAGGAATTTCCCGTGGGGATTGTGAAATGACAGGGAGACATTCGCCTCGGCGCAGGCGGCCATCAGCGCGGCGGAGCAGGAGATGTCCCAGCCGAAACAGGCGATGCCGTCCAGGTTATGGAGCGGGACACGTAGCTTGGTTTCGCCCTCGTGGCGGATCTCGATGGCGGCACCATCCTTGCGGAGGTAAGCGCCTTCGAGGGTGACAAATAGGGTGTTGAGGTGGCGGCGCATCGGGGAACTGGATTTGAGATTTCAAAGTTGAGATTGCAGTTGGGAATCAAACCACGCCTGCGCGCCGCGTTTGAAGCGCATGGCTTTCGGTTGGCAGAGTTCGATGAGTGAACACGCGTCGCAACGGCTGGCTAGATACTCAGCCAGCGGCGTCGCGCGGGAGACGATCATCTCATGCAGCGCGGCGGAGGTTTCCGTAACGAGTAGCCGGAGGTCTGAGTCGAACTCCACCACCGTCCGTCGGCGGTTTTCTCCGTAAAACAAGCAGCCGTTGGAAATCGTCACGCCGAGCATTTCCTCCAGGCAAATCGCCTGGGCGCAGAGTTGGACCTCATCGGCCCGATGGGATTTCGGCTTGCCGCGTTTGTATTCCACTGGAACCACCCGTCCATCCGAATGAAACTCCACGATGTCGCACTGCCCGGAAATCCCGAGGACGAAAGAGCGCACCGCGAGGCTCCGCGTGATCCTGACGCCGCCTTTGCTCTCATCCGCACCCTCATGCGCTTTGTGATGCAGCACCTGCCCCTCCGCCGTGAACTTGTTCTCCGCCCACACTTGCTCCAGATGGATCAACCCGCACTGGCGCGGGCAATACAGCCAATGCTGGAGCGCGGATAGCGGGAGGAGTTCGTCTTCGGTAAACATGGTGAAGAGACGCAAGACTTGAAGATGCAAGACGCAAGAAAAGAGGCAGAAACGCTGACGACGGGGGAGTGGATTTTCAAGCCCCCACTAACCCAGCCGATAGCGTTGGGTGGGGCTGTTGGGGGAATCCGGCTGGGTCATGCGGATGAGACCGGCAGCGAGGGCGGGCTTGAGGTAGTTCCGGCGGAAATAGGTTTTGTGTTTCAGTCCCATTCGGCGCATCAAATCCTCGGCTGCGACAATCTCATCGGGTTTCAGACAGCCAAGCAGCTTTGCTACTGGGTCACTTACTAGGTCATCTACTGGGTCACTGGCAGGAGATACCTCCAGCGCCTCAAGCAAGGATGCCAGGATGAACTCCGCAAATGGCGCGGCATCTGCCGCCTGATCGGACGCGGCCAGGGCCTTGTAGTATCCGGCCTGCCGGTCATGCACCACGGTTTCCATGGGCAGGTAGGCGAGCTGGGGTTTCCATGCCGATAAAACAAGCGTCTGCCACAGCCGTCCGATCCGGCCATTGCCATCCGCGAATGGGTGGATGAATTCGATTTCGTAATGCACCACGGCAGCAGCCAGCAGTGGATGGAGATCGGATTTCCTGAGCCACTGGAACAAGTCTTTGACCAGATGCGGCACGCGGTCCGCAGGCGGTGCCATGTGGACGAGTTTCGCCCCCTTATAAACGCCCACTCCTCCCTTGCGGAATGCGCCCGCGCCGGTCTCCAGTCCCTGCATCAGAGAGCGATGGGCTTTGAGGAAATCCGGCACGGCGGATGACTTCAGCGTTTCCAGAAGCTCGTAAGCGGCGAAGGCGTTCTGCACCTCCTTGATTTCCCTCGGCAAGCCACGCACGCGCTTCCCGGCAAGGATCGCCGTGACCTGATCGAGGCTGAGTGAGTTTGCTTCGATCGCCAGCGACGAGTGAATGGAACGAATGCGGTTTTCCCGCCGGAGCTTTGGGGGGATGTCACCGGCCGCCGCTTCCCACCGGCCCATCGCTTCGCTGATCCGGCTGATCAGGTCGATCAACCGTGGCGTGATGGTGAGTGGCGGGGAGTAGGACATGTTTAGATCCGGCGGATGAGGGTGATGTTTTCTATCTCGGAACGGACATAGCCCGCAAGCGCCGGTGTATCCCGTGCCTCAAGCATGAGCGCGATGAAGGGAATGGCTGGATGCTTCCGCTGCCTGAAGGCGATGATCTCCGCCAGCTGCTCTGGGGCGTTCCAACCCGTGTCCTGAATCCACAGGTCGGGGCAGTCGGGACCGCCCTCCTGATAGCAGGCGATGTCCTCCAGCCAATCCGGCCGTTCCGGGCACGGCGTGTTGGGAAACTCCCGCTCATCCCAACAGAACCCAAAACCCGTCTTCCAACGATCTGGTATGTCCATGATGGAAACGCCGTCTTTCCCCACAATCCCAACCAATCCTTCGATCAGTGCTTGGTCGGCGTTGCCGACATAATGCACCGTCCGAATTCCCCGCTCACGGGCAAATGCCAGAACAGCGGATACCACGTCAGCGGGGAGATCGGGAATAGGATTCATGGTCAGATGCGGCGTATGTGGGTGAATTCAGGCGGATTGACTTACATAGAATTAAGCAAATAACAATCCGATCCGTTTCTTGCCAGTATCAACGGGATGATTCCCTTCATGACCCCAAGCAACATCGGATCATAAGGGGCGTTCCAGACATACAAATCAGAGCCTGCATACACGGGATCCATGCCCAATTCTTTGATTCGATTTGACCAAAGTTGGACGGAGTGGCGCATGATTTCGGATGATGAAATACGCTCTCGATCTTTTACGCGTTTTTTGACCTGTGGATCGACCACGACGGTGCGTGTGTCGGAACGAATGATTCTGAATTCATCAGCGACCGCGGGGTAGTCATGTGCATTTTCAAGTTTAACGATCTTTTCGGCGACTCCGCCCGCCGATTCAATCTCAATCTGCATTGCCCGACTTACCAATTCTGCTGGCACCGCGTCAGGGGAAACAATCAATGACCACATCCGTTTGACGATTTTTGACGATTCCTTGAAGGCGGGATGTTGCGACAAACGATTGTCAGCAACGATGACAAAATCATAGAGCACTGACCCGGTTCGTTTCCCGTGGCGATTGATACGACCGCTTGTTTGAATGAGAGAAGCCACACTGCAGCGTTCACGATAGCCGGTTTGAAAATCAAGGTCGATTCCGGCTTCAACACAGCTGGTAGCTACGAGAATCCAATCCGCGCGGCCGGATTGGTTTCGCGCCTCAATCTCCTGAAGAATCGTCTCACGATCAGAAGGGGACAGAGCCGTGGACAAGTGGAGAACTTTACGGTCGGGAAGCGCGGCGGAAACTTCAAACCCGAGGGGATCGAAATGGTCGAGATGTTTTGCCATCTCGTTCGCGATCATCGCGGCCGATTGAACTGTATTGAGTATGCAGATTAAGGGGCCCTCATTCCGCTCAAAGTTGGATACCAGCAAATTGCACAGGCTGGTTGTATTCAAAGCTGATCCATCCAATGTTTCAAATTTCACTCGCGCCGACTCATTCGCACGATTGGCTGCCAACACTGCATCTGGAGTGAGCTCAGGGAGTGTGACGGATGGCTTGATCACCTTTTGATTTTCCCAGAAACGGATCATGGAACCTGACGCCAAGACTACCCGGCAGTTCCATTCTTCTGTGAGAACATTCAACCATTTCCATGCCTGGGGCCACAGCGTTGCCGGGAGCGCCGCGTGAGTTTCATCGAGAAAGATGACGCTTCCCGGCAATTCATGCAGCTTTCGAAGATTCGCTGGCCGATTTGAGGCCAGCGTTTCAAAGAACTGGACGGTTGTCGTCAGCGTTATAGGAGCCTTCCAGAGTGTCGAATACTGCCGGGAGGAGACGCTGGCGAATTCCGCACGGTGATGGTTTTCACAGAGAAAATCGTCGGTTGCCATGCCGCCCAACGCCTTGCGGAATGTCTTTGCCGTTTGACGAAGAATATTTGTGTAAGGAGCGACAATGAAGAGATGCCGCAGTTGATCGCGTTTCGCGTAGTTCAGAAGGTGCCTAGTTACGCTGGTCGTCTTCCCCAAGCCTACACCGGCTTCGCAAGCAATGATCCGTTGATCAAACCGCGAGTGCGCAGCCTTGCAATAGAACTGACTCCGAAGCTGATTCTTGTCACTATGCCCTCCTTCTGCCCCGAGTTCTTCAACATGAGCATCGAGAGCGCTGATCACAGCGCCCCAATCCGGAGAGGAGCTGGGTTCAGTCAATGGTTCTCCATCCCAAATCGCACTATCGGTGTGATCCGCATCGACGAGGCAAGACAGCAGCAATCGTAGTGTAAGTCCATGCGGCAAGCTGTTGGCAGTCTGCGTATTAGATTTTCCGCATGCTTCGTAGTGGCGGCTTAAATACTGGTCCAAACATGCGTCCGTTCGTCCCACCTGTAAATCATGATATCCCTGTTCGCTCGTTCGTTTTCTGCGTCCGCGAAGCGGACCAAATCCAAACCCTAGCAACTCGTCAGGCTCGCTGGAGAGTCCGGGGGAATGGTGAGCACGGATTAACCAGGCGGCCACATCTTGCCGTTCCTGCTTTGCAAACGCAATTCCAGCATCCATGTGATCCCATATGAGACTCCCTCCTCGCCCATGGGCTAGAACACTCTGAATATCGTCATCCAGCTTGCCCAAGTCATGAAACTCCGCTGCAAAATCGAGAGCATTTAACAGATCAATCTTGCGTCCGTTGCTGGCGGCTCCGATAAATTCGATCATGCGCTCGCCGCGAGCGCCCGCACCATGTCGCACGCCAGCGACATGGTGTTCGTAGGGCTGAGGTCCTCTCCCTGGCAAATTCGGAGGAGCTGAATGAGCGACCCACACGGCAACTAGTCTTTACGATTACAAAGATCGATTATGGGTAGCACCCGATTCTTAAGAGTCTCCGAAAGATCGGTAGGGATTTTGTAATCACTACCTCCTACAGGCTCCTTGTTCGGATTAATTAGCGTGGGAGTAAGTTCATCCACAATCAAGCCGTCGGGACAGGAACCAAGCGGGGATTTGTGCTCAACATACCACGCATGTAGCACGTCAACGAAAGGACGAATTGCAGATGATGTCTGTGAATAGGCGTAAGGAATGAGAAACTTCAATAGCGCCAAATCCTTATCGGTCATACCTGTCTTCGCGGCAATGGCAGGGTTCACGAAAAACGGTATGACGTAGATGCCATGGCGGACCACTCGGAAACCCAGTGGGGCCATCCCTCGGTCCTTCCCTTCTTCAACGCCGGACTTGTTGGTAAGTGTCATTCGATCCGTTGTAACCGGTGCTACGGAAATGCCGACACCGAACTGCACCGCTCCAGTACTGATGAAGTGCGAGAGATCGGGCCCTTTGGATTTGGGTGCTTTAGCCTTTTTCTCCGTGGGCGCTTCAGATGTTTCGCCAGCATCCTTATCGTCCTTCAGGGATTCGAGAAAAGTGTTGCCGAAAACGCGGGCATCCCAATAGGCGGCTTTGAAGGTCGGAGCATCCATTGCCTTTATGTCCTCCCGTCGGCGTCCTCGGCTTTCCAAAATACCGTAGGCATTTCTATCGTCACCTTGTGTAAGGTTGAGTTGCTGGGTTGCAAGGGCAAGGGCTTCGCCGTCAGCGATGACTATGTCTCGCAGTTTGCGCTTGAAGGACACTGGCGAAATGACTCCGCGCCCATCGACGTCAAGAGTACGGGGATCGCTTTCTTGATCCGGGTCTCCGTTCGGATTGGAATTGCGGACTTCGATGATGATGAGGCCTGTGCCTCTATTAAATGATGTGGTCATGATAATTAGCTGTTGGTCGTTGTTGGGGTGGTGGTTGATACAAGAGGGGGCTTTTCTTGGTTGCGCGGCAACCCGGCGAGATAGCCAAGAAACAACTGCGCTCGGAAAGCGTCATCGATTCGGGGCCACTCCCCTGCGGCGTGCAGTTGTTCGGCCAGTTCCCGGAGCTTGGTCGGAGCAAACACTCCGGCTCGGATATCATAGATGCGTCGCTTTTCCTTGTCGTTACTTTCGTTCTTCGCCAGCCATTGCGGAAAGTCGGTTTCCGCGATGCGCTTAGTTGCCCATCCGCCGTATGGTCCCCAACGCAGTCGCAACTGGTCCATTGCCGCCGCCGGATTTTTGGCAGCTGTATTGATCGCTGCATTGCCAATAAGTTTCGGTGGCAGTTTGCCTCCGCGAATGTCGAGACAGTAGCCCCGGTGGAGAACATCTGATCCAGCGAGGAGCTGGCCCAGGAGATAGGCTTGAGTGTTCATGTTTTTGGTTATCTTGATGTCGAGTTGGAATAGAAGTGCTCCTATGAGGGATACCGCAGCCAGAGCATCCCAGCGGGAATCGGGACTGAAGTCGTTCATGTCAGGTTTGGACGGAGATTTGATGAGACGAGACTGCACATGTCCGATTCCGATCAATAGTGGCGCAAAACGTCTGAGAACGAAACGTAGGGTGGAGCGGATCTTGACCTTCGAATTTTGATCGCCGCCTATCACCAACGAGAATGCCTCGGAGAATGATAGGCCGCTGGCGTCCAACGCTTTGGTCCCCTCGTTCACATAGAGTTTTCTGGAAAGCGCCACGATCCTGCCCGGTGAAAGTGTGGGCGGACCTATTCTCGAAGCTGCTTCACCTTTTTTATTGGGAACAAGCAGCGTTATATTCGGCACATTATGACAAGCCATCGTCCATGCCTTTGCCGCTTCCTCCAATCCCTGCAGAGTTAGCGAACACGAATGGATGGTTTTCTTATTGGCTTTGTCGATTTTACGTATTACAGCCACTTCAATGCGGGAGGTTGGAGGGATGTGGACGTTCGAGCCTTCGGCTAGCTTAGCAATGCGCTCACCAAGCTTTTCAAACTCTGCTTCATTCGCAGCTAGCGCACTTGCCAGTTCCAGTTCAGGCAAGCTGGGCAGGTAGCACACCAGTAGGTCGCTCTGCTTTGGCTTCTCAGATGGGATAAGATTCCAAGTCTTTCCCTTCCTCGCTGGCGATGTGAGCTCCTCGGCAGCAGCCTGAATTTCTGACGCCAATGCACGCCCCACTGGCATTGATGCGGGGCCAGATGCACCATAGCGGTGAGCGCTGGGAATATCATAATTTCGTGTATGAAGATAAGTAGGACCGAGTGGCCCAAGTGATGCCTCTGGAAATTTATCGTCTTCAATCAGGGACGGCTGCCCTGTGAGGGCACAGACGCCAGTGGGGGTGACCTTTTCAGGCGAAGACAGCGCATCCGAAAGGATGGAAACCATGTTCGGGGCGGCCGCACGATCGAATGTTTGAGTATCTTCGAAATCAAACAGCAGGTCACAAGCATCTATGGACTTTTCCGACTTTGCGCCGTCCAGAAAACAGAGTCGGCAAGCAAGAGTGAGAAGATCCTCAGTGGGATTCGTCATCAACTCCGACACCACAGCATTCTCAATCTCGATCAGCAACGGCTCGTCTTGCGTTATCTGAAATGCGGCTACCAATAGGTTGAAAAGCTTGGCCTCTGCGTTACCGCCTCTGGCAACGTCGGCTCCGCGCTCGGCGATTCGTTGACGGTGGCCAGCAGTGATCCAAGGAATCACCCGTGCAATGGTGAGCGGTTGTTTGGCGAGCAGGTCTAAAAATCCATCCCGCCGCTCTTCCAAACTCTTGCGTTTGTTTGTTAGTAAGTGCAAATCGTCACCGGTCGCACCTCCACGTAGTGCAGGCTTAAAGCTAATCCTAGGGAAACTGTTCCGCTTCCCATCGCGAAATGTCCAGTGGGATGGCGCGACATCTTTTCCCACAACCTCGACTGTCGTCACCCTTCCTGCTGGATTAAGAAAAACCCGCAATAATGGGCTTCCCTTGCCAAGCATGGCAAGGTCCGGATGTCGGGATTTCATGGAGATGCCCAGCTCGCCCAGTGTCCGCCTCAGCAGCATCATTTCATTCAACATACGAAAGTCCTCCTTTAATGATCATGACGTTTTGTTTGAAAGTAGGTTGAAAGACTCCATTCGTAGGTTCGCTAAACACCCTTTGGAGCAACGAAGGAATCTCCATTTCGATGGCCTGATCGACTTCCGTAACAAGGGGGCGGCCGTCGAGACCATCACGGAAGGAACCCCAATAGCTTGCAGTGAATTCACTCCATCCAAGGCAAGGAGTGCGGTGGCAACGTCCTTGCCGCAACCTCCGTTCAAACAGGTCCTTCAGGTGATGTCTTGGATTCTCGCCATGTTTCCATGGTGCATCACCAGACACAATTTTTGCATGGATTCGATAGCACACGTTGACAAGCACAGTGGCAAATACCTGATAAGAGGAGTTTGATGACAATTGATTCGTCTTCCGAAGTGGACCACCGTAGTTGGTCGCATAGCGTTGGTAGTGGATTGCTCCATCAGCCTGTCCGACGGGCTTGCAGATTTCCACTCGTGTTGGCTCAAACCAAGCGTCTCCGGATGACATACGCGCGATGGATTCGAGCAAACCTTTCGCGGATGACTGCGTAGGAAGTGGATAAGAAGTTGGTGTTCCGCCTGAGTCAGGACGAGAGAACATCGCGAAAGGTCCAGCGACCTCAAGTTGAATAGGATACCGTGCCATAGTTGTAGTTTTACCGATGAAAGTTGATAGGCGATGGTGGATTTCAGGATTCCGATTTTTTGTAGGTGATGCGTTTTTTGGATTTGGTGAGGTCTTTGTGGTTTTTGGGGGTGGAGATTTTGTGGCCGCTTTTTTCTTCGAGGGCTTTGCGGGCATCGCCGGCGATGGTGCCACCGGCTTTGGCGGCCTTCTGGTTTGCGGGGAATCCTTGGGCGTCTTTCTTTTTCGCGATCTCGGTGGTGGAGGCTTCGCCGAGCATGGTGAAGATCAGCTCCAGGTCGGTCATGTGATCGCGGAGGTTTTCCTTGGGATTGGAAAGTGCCTTGAACTCTTTGTATTCAGAGGGCGTCATGCCGAAGGTGGCTTTGCTGATTTCCGCAGTGAGGATGGCGAATTCCTTGCCCTCTTTCACACCGCGTTTGCTCCACTCGTCGGTGAGTTCGTCGCGGACGGCGATGCCGCGCATGCGCTTTTCGATCCATTTCTCGGAGTAGCCTTTTTGCTCGTAGGTTGCCCGCATGCGCTTGGCGGCGAGTTCGGGATTTTCGATTTCCTCAAGGCGCTCGAAGCCGACTTTGGCGAGCCAGCGTTTGAAAGGCTCGGCCTTGGGGGATGGGACGGACTGGATGAGGCGAAGGAGTTGTTCGGTATCGGCGACATCCGTCATACGTTGTTTGCCGTCGGCGGCGGTCATTTTTAAACCGTTACAATTTGTAACGGTTTCGTTGTCCTCGTCCTTAAGGCGCTTCTTCATGACACGCCAATAGACTGAGGGATTCGGACTGTCGGTCAGGATCGCGATGACATCGACGATGGCGAATACCCATTTTTCCTCGCTGGCGTTCCATGCGCGGCGGACTTGTTTTTCCTCGAAAAGGGAGATGGCGGACATGTGCTTATTACGGTGATCTGTTACTTTTGAATGATGGAGGAAATCGAATTTCTTCAAAGCATGAAAGCATTTGGATTGATGGGTGCGTCTGCTCGTGTGAAGGCCATTCGCTCTCGGGTCTTTCAGGAAGAGTGTGAGCGTAGGGAGGAAGGGCCATTGAGGTTGGGACGGGAGCGCTACAATCCACCGCATTCAATGATCTATCGGGTAGAGTGGCGTCGAGGTAAATCGCTGAACAAATTCGGCACTGTTGGAGATCATTTTCACGAGGGGCGGGCGGTGGGTGGATTGGGGCGGCAATTTCGGAATTTAAGCTTTCCGCATTTCAGCTTTTACCACCCAGGGTGGGACAAATGGCGGGGGAGTGTCGAAGTTTTTTCAGGGTTGATTTGATTGCGGTTTGCTGTCATTTTGCAGGCATGGCGACATTGACGATTCGAAATCTTCCGGAGGAGCTGCACGAGACCCTCAAGCTACGGGCGAAGCGGAACCATCGGAGTGTGAACCAAGAGGTGATCGCGGAGCTGAGCTTGGCGATCACCCATGAAACTTCCGAGGAACGGAATGCCCGGGTGGAACGTGAGATTTTGGAAATCGACGCGCTCCGCGCCCGAGCGAAGGGGTTTCTGACGGCGGACCAAATCGACGCGGCAAAGCGGGAAGGCCGGCCGTGATTTTGCGAGAATGCCAGAAATGACAACCAAGACTGCCTGCCATGACCGAGCGCCCCATCCTGATCGACACCAATGCCCTCGTGGATTTCTTTGTGGGCGAAGAGGTCTTGAAGAAGGATGCTGAGAATCTCAGGAGGAAATTTCCGTTCTGGATGACTTCGCCGCTGTGCCGCTATGAATTTGGAAACGTCCTGAGAACCTATGTCCGCCTGGGAAAGGTGAGTGAAACGGACGGTGTGCTGATGCTCAGGCAGGGTCTCAAGATGGTGAACTTTTGCAGTGACTGTGCCGAGGAGGTCATCTTGGCGGAGGCGAACGCGAGCAAGCTGACTTTCTATGACGCTACCTATGTGGCTTACGCGCGATGGCAGCGGTATCAGCTTTATACGAGGGATGGTGAGATTCTCAGAAACTGCCCCGAAATCGCTCGTGCGATCGCCTACCTTTGAGTCGCTCATGTCGTCTTTCCCAAGATTCCCCGCACGGGGGATACCCCGCTGCCACCGCGAGAGGGCGCTCCAACCAGAGATATCGGACGGATGCGGGTGCCGGGTGAAGAAGGGACAGGAATGTCCCTTCCCCTTATTGGCTGGTGGCCTAACTGGCCACCGCGCCGAACCACGACTTCAGCCATTGGTCCACGGCTGCGACGAGTTGCGGATAGGACGTTTCATCGAACGAGTGGCCGGCACCGGGCATTTCCAGGAACTGCTTCTCGCAGGTGGCCGCCTCGTAGGCGTCGCGGCTGTCCTGGAGCGGCACCAGATCGTCGGCGGTGCCATGGATCAACAGCCATGGCTGGATCACGGCTTCCGCGGCTGATAGAGTGTCGCCGGTCGATGTCAGGTCATCGACAAAAGTGCTGGAAAGCGGGCAATTTTCATCGTCCCACATGCACCCCTCGTCGGGGGTGATGCCGGAGAATTCACGCTGCACGAAAGCGCCGGTGCGAGTCATCCCGGCCAGTGAAACCAGGGCGCGGATCCGCAGGTCGCGGACAGCCGTTAGCACGCCCACGGCAGCGCCCATGCTGTGGCCCACGTAGGCGACTTTCGCGGTGTCGGGCACCACATCGAGCACGGCCTGGAGGTCGCCGATTTCCTTGGTGATGCAGCAGTCCTCGAAGCGTCCTTCCGAGCCGCCATTGCCGGCAAAGGAAATCCTCAGGCACGGCCAACCGTGGGCGGCGAGTCCTTCCGCAAGCGCGACGAGTTGCGGCCGATCCATGTTGCCGGTGACGCCATGGCCGAGAATGACCAGCGCGTCCGCCCGCGTGCCGGGGTGGAAGCTGTGGTCGATGCGTTCGCCCGCGCGGTTGCGGATTTCACTGTCAGTGATCATAAGTTAGATTTGGTTAGGCTCCCGCGCGGTCGGGGAATGTCAGTTCGGCGACGCCGGATTTATCGAGTTCTCCCAGGCCGAGGTCGATCATTTTCCGGAACTGCGCTTCGGTGGCATGGGAGAGCGGGACCACGATTCCGGCGGCGGCGGCCAGGGAGTTGGCGATGCCGCTGTCCTTGGCGGCGTGGGCGGCGGAAAAATAACAGTCGTGCTCGCGGGCAATCATGTCGTCGCCATCCGTTTCCAAAACGCGGGAGTTGGCTCCGGTCTGGGAGAAAACCTCCTTGAGCACCAGCAGGTCGAGCCCCAGCGCGGTGCCGAGGCCGAGGCCTTCGGCCAGCCCGGCGGTGTTGATGTTCATGACCATGTTGACGAGCGCCTTGATTTTCCCGGCATGGCCGACGGGACCGACATGACGCAGCGAGGAGGAAATGTCCTCGAGGAGCGCTTGCTGTTGCTCAAACACCGCAGCATCGCCGCCGACCATCAGATAGAGCGTGCCTTGGCGGGCCTGGGTAATGCTCGATGCCATGCTTGCTGCCAACGTCGAGGCCCCGGCGGCCGCAGCCGCTTCTTCCGCCGCCTCATGCACGGCCGGACTGACGGTGGCGCAGTTGATGAACACCTTGCCAGCCGCGCCATTGAGCAGGGACTCGTCGCCGGCGAAGATCGCGCGCATCGCCGCATCGTCGGTCACGACCGTGAAAATCACGTCGGACGCGGCGGTCACCTCGGCCAAGGTGGTGGTCGCCAGCGAGCCGAGTTCCACCGCGAGCGAGGTCGCGGAGCCTTCGTGATGATCGTAAACTGCGGCGATCGGGTAACCCAGATCCGCGAGGCGGCGGGCGATATTGGCTCCCATTCTCCCGACGCCGACAAATCCAATGGACGGTTTTTTCATGGCGCGAAACTTGGCGGCATCCATTGGCGGGTGCAACCCCAAGTTTCAGCGCCCTGTTGAGCGGAGCCGATGTCACCCCAGGTGCAGGACAAAAAAGTCATCCTAGACACGACAGGCCCGCCATGGGCGCTCAAGGAAGGGCGGAACGCGTCCGCCCTTGCGGATGGAGAGCCGATTTGCGGCCATCAGGGCTTTTCATCGGTATTTCATCCACACGGCGAACACGTTTCGCCGCTCCTTGACTTTTTTGTCCTGCACCCAGTCCCCCCCGCTGGTGGAAATTCGCTGGCCATATCCGGACTTTAACGCAAGTTCCCGCACCGCCTTCCGACAAGCTGCGGAGTCTATCACATGCAGATTTTCAAACTGATCATTCTCGGGATTCCGCTGTTGTCACTGGCATGGTGGGTGTGGGCGGACCGGCGCTTGCGCGGGCTGGGTGCGGGACGTGGCTGGAGGGTCGCGCTGGGGCTGGCGCTGCTGGTGCTGCTGATCGGTTTCATCTGGGTCGTGTTAGGCCGGAGAAATCTCCTGATCCTGCCGATCCCCGCGGTGTGGTATGCGCTGGTCCTGCTGTGGGGCCTGATTTTCCTGCCGCTGCTGGGCGTGCCGACGATGGTGGTGTGGTCGATCGGCTCTCTCGTGAGGCGGGTTTTCCGGAAAAAATCCGGATCCATCCCGCAGAGTTCCCAACTTCGGAATTGGACGCGGCGCGAGTGGCTCGGAGCGGCTGCGGTGAGCTTGCCGGTGGTCGCGACTTTCGGCACCACGGCGTTCTGCATGCCGCGGATGACCCGCTTCCGGGTGCGGGAGCTAACAGTTTCCATCAAGGACCTGCCACCAGCGCTCGACGGGGTGCGGATCGCCCACCTGACCGACACCCACGTCGGCAAGTTCACGCGCGGCAAGGTGCTCGATGAAATCGTCGCGGCGACCAACCGGCTGGAGGCGGATCTGGTGTTGTTCACCGGCGACCTGATCGACAACACCATCCGCGATTTGCCGGTGGCGGTGGCGATGTTGCAGCGGCTGCGGTCCAGTTCGGGGCTGTTCGTGATCGAGGGCAACCACGATCTTTTCGATGATCGGGCGGGCTTCGAAAAAGGCGTGCGGGACGCTGGAGTGGCGATGCTGCGGAACGAGGTGGCGACGGTGCGGGTGCGCGGCGTGCCGGTGCAGATCTTGGGAATCGTCTGGAATCACGGTGACAAAAACATCGCCCGCGACGTGGACCAAGTGGCGGCGCTGCGCGATCCGGCGGCGTTTCCGATCCTGCTGGCGCACCATCCGCACGCGTTCGAGCGTGCCGCAGAACTTGGATTTCCCCTGACGCTCGCCGGCCACACGCACGGCGGACAGTTGATGCTGACGCCGGAGTTCGGTGCGGGGCCGGTGATGTTCCGCTACTGGAGCGGACTCTATCAAAAGTTAGGGCGGGCCTTGGTCGTGAGCAACGGCACGGGCAACTGGTTCCCGCTGCGGCTCAACGCACCGGCGGAGATCATCCACCTCACGCTGCGGAAAGGGTGAGGAGTCGCGACATTCTTGTCGCGAGGCAATCTTGGATGGGTTGCGACAGGAATGTCGCAACTCCCGATTAGCCGCTTTCATCCCACCCATGAAAACTCGCCCGCTGTGGCGGCGGATTGCGCATGGGATCTCGCACGCGGCGTGCTAGCTTGCCCGCGAAGCCTGCCATTTCCCGATGCTCACCCGATTTCTCAAACAACACACCGGTCCCCTCACCCGCGATCTGGTGCAGGAACCGGGGCACTTCGGGCTCGGAAAAATCCCCTCGCGGCTGAAGCCAAGCTCGACGGTGACCTCGATCTGCGGCTACTGCGCGACGGGTTGCCAGTTGAAGATCCACCTCGATGAGAACGGCGAGGCAATCAACTTGAGTCCGCAGGCGGGCTACCCGGTGAACCTCGGGATGGCCTGCCCGAAAGGCTGGCAAGCGCTCGATCCGCTGGATTCGCCGGACCGTGCGACGATGCCGCTGCTGCGCGACAAATCGGGAAAACTAACTGCAACCGATTGGCCGACGGCACTGGATGTTTTCACGACGCGGCTGAAAGACATCCGCGAAAAACACGGGCGGGAGTCGGTGGCATTTCTATCAACCGGGCAGATTCCCTTCGAGGAAATGGCGTTTCTCGGCTGCCTGTTCAAGTTCGGCATGGGTTTCCTCCATTGCGACGCGAACACCCGCCAGTGCATGGCCACCGCGGTCACGGCGTACAAGCAATCGTTCGGCTTCGACGCGCCACCGGCGACTTACGCGGACTTCGAGGAGTCGGACGTGATTGTGCTGATCGGCGCGAACCTTTGCATCGCCCATCCGATCCTGTGGCAGCGGGTGATGCGCAACCAACGCAACCCGCAAATCATCGTCATCGATCCGCGCGCCACCGAAACGGCGCAAGCGGCGACGCAGCATGTGGCACTCAAACCGAAGGGCGATCTCGCGCTGTTATATGCCCTCGCGCATTGCATCCTCCGCGATGGCCGGGTGGATGCCGCATCGCTGGCCAACACCGAAGGCATCGAGGAGTTTACGGAATTTCTCAAAGACTACCCGCCCGCCGCAGTGGCGGCTAGAACCGGGCAGACGGTGGAGGTGATAGAAGAACTCGCCCGCACCGTTTCCGATTCTAACAAGCGCGTCTCCTGGTGGTGGACGATGGGCGTGAACCAATCCCACGAAGGCGTGCGGACGGCGCAGGCGATCATCAACCTCTGCCTGATCACCGGCAACATCGGCAAGCCGGGCACCGGCCCGAACTCGATCACCGGCCAATGCAACGCG
>JANOZJ010000267.1:0-5336 GCA_031429315.1 Akkermansiaceae bacterium | reverse complement strand
TTTTGGAATTTGTCGATGCGGCCTTCGGTGTCCACGAACTGCGCGAGTCCGGTGAAGAACGGATGCGAGTCGGACGTGATGCCGATCGAGATGAGGCTGTGTTCCACGCCGTCGATGATTTCCTTTTTCTCGGAAGTCTTGGTCGAGCGGCTGACGAAGCGTTTGCCGGTGGTCATGTCAACGAAGACGACCGGATTGTATTTCGGATGAAGGTCCTTTTTCATAAGAGTAGAGTTCCAGCCACGTTACCGACGCGGCGGGACGCGGAGAATCGCGAAATTCGCCCACCTGTCAAGCGGCCATCGACGGTCAATTTCTAACGTACCGTAAAAATTGGAATTTAACACTTGCAAAATATTTTATCTGGTTTGGTATGTTTAGCTGATTTTTTGAGTCGCTTTTGTCACACGGGGGTATAGGGTCGCCCCGTTATGGCAATTACCACGAAACGTACCAGATTCTCACGTCGCCTTCCGGATCATGTCACCGACGAACTTTGCAATGTTCTCGCTGAAAAAAAGATGTTCGGCTTCAACGATCTTTTTGAGCGCGTCTTCGCCAATCTCAAGGTGCGCAATGCTGTTAGCGGTGGCGAAGAAATGCTCCGCCTGCGTGCCTATGAAAAACTTCAAAACCTCGTGACCCGCGGTCTTGTTGAGAAGCTTGGCAAGGAATACAAGGGCACCGCCCGCGTTCACGAAGCATCAAGCGCCTACGCTGCAGCTCAGGAAGCTGCCGCCCAAGACGAGGCTTGATCGGCTTTGAATCTTACAAAACCCGCGCCCGATGAGGGCGCGGGTTTTTTTTGTATCCAACTCCGGCGCGAGTCATTAAGACCGCTGCGTCAGCCCGTTGATTTATGCCAAACGACTACCTTCCCGTTCTGTTCCAAGTCTTGATCGCAATCGGGTTCGCCGTTTCCACGCTGTCGCTGAGCGTGATTTTCGGACGTTCGGGAAAGCGCAACGCGACCAAGGACAGCGCCTACGAGTGCGGCATGTTGCCGATCGGTGACGGCGCACCAAGATTTTCGGTGAAATTCTATCTGGTGGCGATGTTGTTCGTGATTTTCGATATCGAGGTCGTCTTCATGTATCCATGGGCCGTCCAATTCCGCGATCTAGTATCCCAAGGCCCGACAGCACTGGCCAGCATGGCAGGCTTCGCCGGGGTGCTTATTTTCGCCTATGTTTATGCGCTGAAAAAGGGCGCTCTGAACTGGAAGGCGTGAGTTATCCACCGCGTCGATCGCTTCCAGCCAAGGCTCGGGAACATCCGCCATGCGCTGGCAAGATTCCCGACGGGAATCCTCCGACGATTGGCACGAAACGGGCTTAAAGCCCAATCCGTCCCCGCGACAGGTCCGCCGCCCGGCTGAGGGCGGCTATTTCCAGAACCATGGTCTTCCCGATTCAAATTCCCAATGACGCCCCGTTCAATGCGGAGCAACGTGGCTGGCTCATCGACTTCCTGTCGAAAGTTCTCGCCCCAACCGGCGCGGGCATCCCGGTCTTTGCGGAAGCGGTCGAAGAAGGCTATTCCAAGAGCCGCCCCTTCCCTGCCCCGGTGGTGCGGAACTACAACCTCAACGGCCCGGGCGACAAACAAACCTATCAGGTCGCCCTCTCGCTCGAAGGCTCGGATCTAACTTACGAAGTCGGCGACGCGCTCGGTGTCTATCCGTTGAATCCGCCGGACGTCGTCGATGAAATCATCGCGAACTTGCCGTTCATGGCGGGCGGCGTGCTAACCCCCGACGGCGGCGTGGTGACTCTCCGCGACGCGCTCATCCAACACTACGACATCGGCTCGCTAAACAAGTCGATGATCCAGAAGTGGCAGGCAAAAAGCGGCTCGCCCGTTCTCCGCTCGCTGGTCGAGGCGGATGACAAGAAGGCCTATGACGATTTCTGTTGGGGCCGCAACTTGATCGATCTGGTCATCGACCATCCCGCCGATTTCAGCGATGCGGAAGAGTTCGTTGCGATCCTGAAAAAACTCCAGCCGCGGCTCTACTCGATCGCCTCCAGCCCGCGCGCGCATCCCGGCGAGGTCCATCTTTGCGTCGGCATCGTCCGCTATCAGACGAATGGCCGCAGCCGCGGCGGCATCTGTTCGACCTTCCTCGCGGACCGGGTGAGCGGCGAGATGCCGCCGCGGGTTTACGTCCATGCCAACAACGCGTTCCGGCTGCCGGCCAACGGCGCCACCGACGTCATCATGTGCGGCCCCGGCACTGGCATCGCGCCGTTCCGCGCGTTCCTCGAAGACCGCAAGGCGACTGCGGCGAAGGGCAGGAACTGGCTCTTCTTCGGCAATCCCCACAGCGCCACCGACTATCTCTATCAGGACGAAATCGAAGGCTACATCGCCGACGGCACGCTGACGAAGTTCGACGTAGCTTGGTCGCGCGACCAGCAAGAAAAACTCTACGTCCAGCACCTGATGGTGCGCAACGGCGCGGAACTCTGGCCGTGGCTCGACGGCGGAGCCGCCTTCTATGTATGTGGCGATGCCTCGCGGATGGCCAAGGACGTGGACCTGGCGCTGCACAAAGTCGCTGAGGATTACGGCAAGCTAACAGCCGACGGTGCGGCGGCGTTCATCTCGCAGATGAAGAAGGAAAAGCGCTACCTGCGCGACGTTTACTAACGGCTAACGCCTGCGGGCTTGCTCCTCGATGAAAATCTCCGCGAGCCGGAAGCAGCGGCGCGAAAGATCCTTCGCATCGGCGTCACCGATGAGCGCGACGCCTTCCTCGCTGACTTCCGCCAGATAGATTTTCCAGGCCATTTTCGTGAGCAACTCGGGATCCACTTTCGGACGTTGCGGCGGCTGAGGCTGCGGCGCGGGACGAGGTTGGGAAGCATCGGCGGACTTCGCGGGTTCCGGTGCGGCGATCGTATAGACGTCCTCGCTGGTCGGCCCGCCACCATTCTGCGGTCCGGCGGACTGGCCTTTGCCCTTGCGACGGCGGCGCTTCCGTTTGGGGCCGCCTTCCGAGTGGGATTGGCTGCCGCCGGCGGATTCCGCATCGGGTTCCGACCAATCGTTGCCCGGCTGGGAAGGAGCATCAAATTCATCCTCGCGCTCGGGGGCGACGGGCGAAGGAAAAGGAATGCTTGGAACCTCAGCTGCGGCTTCCTCGGGTGCCGCCGTCTTGGCGACCTTTTTGGGCCGGGGAGTGGAAACCCGGCGGGCACGCGGCGGGCTAACGGTTTCTGGATTTGTGGAAATATCGGGGGAGGATGTGGTTTTGTCGCTCATGTTGCTGGGGAGAAGCAAGCCCGCCGGAGTGGCTGGCGTCGAGAACATTCAAGCGTGCAAGTTGCCTAAAATCCCAGGAAAACGAACCTAGCCAAGCCGCTTCGGACGGGCTAGTGTCCCGCCGTGAATGAATTGATTGAATCCGGAGACCCGAGGGCGAAAGTCGTCGGCAAACGCCGACCGCCACCCGCAAACAACGAAAATGACTGGGAGCAATTCAACTGGCTCCAGCGGAATTTTCAACACTTGTGGGGCGGCCTGCCTTTCCCGAAGGGGGTTCATCGTTTCAAAAGCTTGGAAGAATTCGACGAATGGAAGACGAACCTGATGATGCGGAACGCACCCGGCCGCCGTTAATGGGCGACTTGGTCGGAATTTGCCGTGAACTCAATGAAAGAAGCGCCAACTACATCGTTGTTGGCGGTATGGCGATCAACATTCATGGATTCACTCGCAACACCGAGGATATCGATCTTTTGATTGAAACTGAAGAGACCAATGAGCGAAAGATCCTCGAAGTGCTTTCGTTGTTGCCGGATGGCGCGGCCAAGGAACTGCGACCGGGCGAAGTGGCGGACTACGTCGTGGTGCGGGTGTGCGATGAAATCACCGTGGATCTCATGGCCAAGGCATGCGGCCATGATTACAAATCAGTCAAGAATTTGATCAGTCCGGTGGTGGTGGATGGAGTCACTATTCCTTTCGCCTCGCCCATCTTGTTATGGAAGACCAAACAAACTTTCCGGGAAAAGGATCAAATCGACCGATTATTCCTCCGCAGACTGCTCGAAGATCGCGGTGAGTGGCCGGTGGTGTGAGCGGCTGGGAAGACTCAGAAATTCCTGATGTCGTCGCGGCAATCAGCGTGTTTGGGATCCGCGTTGGTTTTTCCGTTCTTGCCCCACGACCAAAGATCGAAGTCAGGGTTCTGGGTATTGGAGTTTGCCGCACCAGCCGAATTGGTGGCGGTGCGATAGCTGTATTCCTTGCCCCAAGGATCAACAACGGTGGTGGATGCCGGGACCGTGGTCACGGTGGTCACCCAACCTTGTTTGCTAGTGACGGGGTTCAAGTCAGCCAAATAAATCTTAGTTGCTTTGGTCCAAGTCGCGGGAGGAGTGGCTGGAGTGGTATAGTCATAGCCATCTTTAAACAGCGCCTGATAGAGAGACACCGCCGACATCCCGCTACCATTCGCGGAATTAGCGGTTGGCGGGTAGGTTCCCATATCCAGCTTGTATTCCTCAAGTGCCTTGGAAAGGAGCGCGATCTGGACGGTGGCCTGGGACTTCGCTCGATTTTCCGTGACGTAGCCCATGCCACCGATGACGAGGCCGGCGAGGATGACGATGATGGTGATGACCGCCATCAACTCGATAAGAGTGAAGGCCGGCTTGGCTTGGCGTGGATTGCTTTTCATGTCCGTGGATTTATTGATGAATACGACGACTGCAGGGCCATCACTGGTTGCCCATTGTCGAGATCATCTTAATCAATGGCAGGAACAATGCAAACACGACGGCACCGACGATCAGGGCGAGGATCACGATCATGATCGGCTCGAGGATCGAGGTGAGCGCGGTGACGGCGTTATCGACTTCGTCGTCATAAACGTCGGCCACCTTGAGGAGCATTTCCGGGAGTTGTCCGGTTTCCTCGCCGACGTCCACCATGGAGATGACCATGTTAGGAAAGACGCCGGAGGCTTGCAGCGGGGTGACGATGGTTTCGCCTTCCTTAACGGCTTCGTGAACCTTCTCGATGGCGTGGGAGATGACGACATTGCCGGCGGTGTCGCGGGTGATGTTGAGGGCCTGGAGGATGGGGACACCGGAGGTGACGAGCGTGCCAAGCGTCCGCGAGAACCGGGAGACGGCACTCTTGCGCTGGATATCTCCGAGGACCGGCATTCTCAACTTCAGGTTGTCGATCATCGTGCGACCGCCGGCGGTGCGGCCCCAGAGATTGAAGAGGAAGACGCCGATGCCGAAGGCGATGAAGGCGAACACCACGTTGGGCACGAACAACGGCCGGGCGAGGAAGAACTCGGACATGCCGAAGACGATCTT
>JANOZJ010000266.1:0-2327 GCA_031429315.1 Akkermansiaceae bacterium | reverse complement strand
AAAATGGAGCCTTGGTCGGGAAACTCCTTGCCCTCGAGCAAGGCGATGATTTCCGCGGCGGGTCTGGCGGCACCGTCATACCAAGTGACTTGCAGGGTCTTGCCCTCGGTCATCGGAGTGCCGTCGAAGGTGTAGATCACTTTGCCATCGATCGCCCAATTCCAGGAGTTCGGTGCCGGACCTTCGGAACGCACCGACACCGGACCGCCTAGGCCGAGACCTTCGAACACCGGGTCCAGGATGTGGCAGCCCATGTCGCCCAAGGTGCCGGTGCCGAAGTCGAGGCGCTTGCGCCAGTTCCCCGGGTGATAATACTCGCCGCCGATGAACGGGCGCTCGGCGCGGACACCGAGCCACAAGTCCCAGTCAAAATCGGCAGGCACGGGCTCGGTGGTATCCGGACGGGCTGACGGATCGCCCCACGTTTTCGACGACCACGAGTGGACCTCTTTGATTTTCCCAACACCACGATCCTTGAGAACCTGCGCCGCGATGCGGTAGTATGCCGTGGAGTGGACCTGGATGCCCATTTGCGTGACGACTTTCGCGCCCTTGGCAAACTCAGTCATCTGACGAACTTCGTGCAAACTATGTGCTAACGGTTTTTGTCCGTAAACATGCTTGCCCAGTTGCATCGCCCTCATGCCGATGGGCGCGTGCATGTGGTCGGGCGTGGAGACGTTGACGGAGTCGATGTTTCCCGCCTCCTTGTCGAGCAGCTCGCGCCAGTCCTGATAGATCCTGGCGTTCGGAAATTTCTTTCTCGCCTCTGCGGTTTGCTTGAGGTCCACATCGCAGACCGCGACGATCTCGACGTTCTTGCAGGCGGCAAACTGGGTCAGGTCGGACCATGCCATGCCGCCCGCGCCGAAACTGGCGTGGCGGAGCGTTTTGACCGGCTCTTGGGCAAGCAGGTTGCTGGTGACAAACGGGGCGCTTGCCGCAGAGGTTCCCAAGAGCTTGAGAAGCGAGCGGCGTGAATAGAGTGGCTGGTCTTTCATGGTTTTAAACGGGTCAGTGCGGCCATTGCAGGGGCCGGAGTTAGGGCGGATCAAGGGGCTTTTTTGTTGAGGCGGGATTAGTAGGCGAGAGTGCCGGCCAAGTCGAGTGATTCAATCGGACTGCGGCGGAATCGGGTGTGGGGCAAAAATGTCAGCCGCTGTCATGGGCGCTCAAGGAGGGGCGGAACGCGTCCGCCCTTGCGGATGGAGAGCCGATTAGCGGCCATCAGGGCTTTTCATCGGCATTTCATCCACACGGCGAACGCGTTTCGCCGCTCCTGACTTTTTTGATTCCCACTGCAATGCCTCCCGTCGATGCTGCCACCTATGATGCAGCGCGAATTTCTAGGATGGGACCGACCGTTTCTAACTCCGGCGGTGACGTGGTTGCTAGAGCGCCGGGATGAACTGCCGGGCTTGTTAGTGGTGGTGCCCACGGCGCAGAGCGGGCGACGCTTGCGCGAAGCCCTGGCCGAAGCGGCGGGAGCCTTGTTGTCGCCGCAGGTGGCGACGCCGGGGGCCTTCTTGCAATCGCGCGACGACGAGGCAGCGGCGGATTGGATGGAGCGCGTGGCATGGCTGGAGGTGCTGGAAAACGTGACGGACTGGACGGCTTATGAGGCGTTGTTTCCCATAGCGCCGGACGAGGGGAAAAACTGGGCGGGCGGACTGGCCCAAGAGATGGTTAGACTGCGGCACTCGTTGCAGGAAAACGGGCTGCTCCTGGCCACTGCGGCGCGGAAGCTGCGTGATACGGTGGAAGCCGAACGCTGGGAGGCGCTCGGCAGGTTGGAGGAATTGGTGGAGCGGAAGCTGCAATCATGGGGCCTGAAAAGCCGCAGCCGGGTGCTGGCCGAGGGCTTGAAGATGCCTGCCGGGGTCGCGAAAATCGTTCTCGCAGGCGTGGCGGAAATGCCGCCGCTCGTCGAACGGGCGTTGCTGGCGTGGGATCTGCCGGTGACCGCCCTGATCGGCGCGCCGGAAGCTGAAGCCGCGGGATTTTCCGCGACCGGGCGGCCTCTAACGGCGTGGTCGCAGCGGCCGCTGGCGTGGCCGGATAGCCCGCTGCAAGTGGTGGCGGACCCGCAGCAACAGGCGGTCGAGGCGCTGCGGGTGATCGCGGAAATGAAGACGCCGTCTAACGAGGTTGCGCTCGGATCGGCCGATGGCGAGGTGGGCGACGAACTCGCGCGGACCTTCACCCGCGAGGGCTGGCCGGCGTTTCATCCCGCAGCAGCGGCGGTGACGGGCGGGCTTGCGCGGTGGTTTAAAATCTGGGGCGAATGGCTGGCCGAGCCGAGACTGGCGACGATGGCCGACCTGCTA
>JANOZJ010000265.1:0-2344 GCA_031429315.1 Akkermansiaceae bacterium | reverse complement strand
ATGTCGCATTTCATCAACAAGCTACCGGAATTTGCGGTAGCGACGCCAGCGGAATTTCAGCTAGTTTGCGTCCGTTGGCGCCCGCTGCGCCACCCGCAAAAATACCCCACAGCCACCGACAACCATGACCACATTCCCTTGTGATGCCGTGTCCTACGAAGGACCGACCTCGAAAAATCCGCTCTCTTTCAAACACTACAACGCCACCGAAGTCGTCGCCGGCAAGACCATGGCCGAGTGGTTCCGCTTCGGCTGCGCCTATTGGCACACCATGCGCGGCACCGGCTCCGATCCATTCGGCGCGGGCACCGCCGCCCACCCGTGGGACAACGGCTCGGACACCATCGCCAACGCCCAGAACCGCGCCCGCGTGTTCTTCGACTTCATGCAAAAAGTCGGCATCGACTACTACTGCTTCCACGACCGCGATGTCGCGCCGGAAATGTCGAGCCTCGCCGAGTCTAACAAAGTTCTCGATGCCGTCGCCGATGTGCTTGAGGAAGAGCAGAAACGCACCGGCAAGAAACTCCTGTGGGGGACCGCCTGCCTCTTCGTCCACCCGCGCTATCAGCAAGGTGCCGCCACCAGCCCGAACGCCCAAGTCTATGCCTACGCCGCCGCCCAGGTGAAAAAAGCCATGGAAGTCACCCACCGTCTCGGCGGTGAGGGATACACCTTCTGGGGTGGCCGCGAAGGCTACACCACCCTGCTCAACACCAACATGAAGCGGGAGCTCGACCACCTCGCCCGCTTCCTCCACATGGCCGTGGACTACAAGAAGGAGATCGGCTTCACCGGCCAGTTTTACATCGAGCCGAAGCCCCAGGAACCCACCACCCACCAATACGATTCGGACTCCGCCGCTTGTCTCAATTTCCTCCGCGAGTATGATCTGCTAGAGCACTTCAAGCTCAACATCGAGACCAACCACGCCACGCTGGCCGGTCACACCATGGAGCACGAGCTCACCGTCGCCTTCGAAGCCGGCGCGCTCGGCAGCATCGATGCGAACATGGGCACGCCCAACGTCGGCTGGGACACCGACCAGTTCCCCACCGACCTCTATCTAACGACCCACACGATGTTGGTTCTGATGAAAATGGGCGGCTTCACCAGCGGCGGCCTCAACTTCGACGCCAAGCGCCGCCGCGAGTCGTGGGAGCCTGTCGATCTCGTCCACGCCCACGTCGTCGGCATGGACGCCTTCGCCCGCGGCCTCAAGACCGCCGCCGCGATCCGCGCCGACGGTCGCCTCGAAAATTTCATCAACGAGCGATATAACACCTTCGACAGCGGCGTAGGAGCAGAGATCGAGGGCGGCAAAACCACCCTCGCCTCTCTCGAAAAATACGCCCTCGCGAACGGTGAACCGAGCATCGCCAGCGGCCGTCAGGAAATGCTGGAAGGACTCATTAACGAATTCATCTAACTCCCCTCCTCCCCGTCGCGGAGGCGAAGCGATAGAGGCGCGGAAATCATTCCGCGCGACACGCTTTCCCTCCGCGTTTTGCGGGCGGCCACGGAACGTGTTGGATTAATCCGCAATTTGCAGCGTCACTTGGAAGCGGGAGTCCACCGAACTCTCACCCTCCAAATCGCACCAGTGTTTGAGCCGGATCGCGTTCTCACCGGGTGAAATGGCAACGAGATGAAGCCGGAATTTCCCGGCGCTTCCCGGCTGGGAACGAGCGGGTGACCCGCTTGCGACCGGATGTCGCCGCTCGATTCGCTCGCCGGGGTGCGAGGCCGGACGGTACCCGCATTGCAGCAATCCCTAGCGAAGAAGGCATCCGAACAGCGTTGAGAGCTGCAAGGGCAGATTTTTCCAGGAAAAGGACAATGATACTCGATTGGGCGACTATATATAGCGCCGCAAGAGATGCGAAGGGGAATGGCTCCGGCGATTGAAATCCCCCCCCTAGCATTTTTAGCCTGTCACAAAAAAGCCGCCCGTGCTTTCACACGGGCGGCTCGGTGATTTCAGTCGCTGGGGTTATTCTCCAGCGACTTCGACGACCTCATCAGCCGCCTTTTTCGCGACCTTTTTCTTCGGTGCGGGAGTTTCCTCCTTGGCGGCGACTTCCTCGACCGGTGCCTCATCGGCGGCGACGACGCGATCGACCCACTCGATGATCGCCATCGGTGCGGAGTCGCTCATGCGGGCGCCGAGCTTGGTGATCCGGCAGTAGCCACCCTGGCGATCCTTCGAAGCGGGAGCCGTTTCGGAGAAAAGTTTCTGGACGGTTTCCTTCTGGCGGAGGAAGGCGATCGCGAGGCGGCGGGAATGCAGATCGTCGCGCTTGGCGAGGGTGATCAACTTTTCCGCGACCGGGCGGAGGGCCTT
>JANOZJ010000264.1:0-15141 GCA_031429315.1 Akkermansiaceae bacterium | reverse complement strand
CATGTTTCTCTCCTCGCTGGAAGAAGTGCAGAACAAGACCCGCGGCTTCGAGGCGGGCGCGAATGACTATCTCACCAAGCCCTTCGAGATGCTGGAGGTGAAGGCCCGCGTCCGCTCGTTGCTCAAGGCCAAGGCCTACAGTGACGCGGTCAAGGAACAGATCGCCAGCGAACTGCGCGTCGCCCGCGAGATTCAGATGGGTATGTTGCCGCATGATTTCTCTGCGATGGAAAAGGCATACGGTGTCGAGTTTGGCGCCGTGCTCGAGCCCGCGCGCGAAGTCGGCGGTGACCTTTACGGAGTCTGTGCGGCGGCGAAGGATCGGCTGGTCGTCTTCCTCGGCGACGTTTCCGGCAAGGGCATTCCCGCCTCGATGTTCATGGTGCGCGCCATCAGTCTCGCCCGCTTGTTAGCAAGGGACATCGTCGAGCCGGAACTCATCCTCGCGCGCCTGAATGACGAACTCTCGGTGGACAATCCCTCTTACATGTTCGTGACCTTCATCTGCGCGGTTTACGAACCGACAAGTGGAAAAGTCACCATCGCCAACGGCGGACACTGCCGGCCCGTACTCCTGCGCCAGGGCGAGGCTCCGGCGTGGGCCGTGAAAAATCTAGGAACCGCCTTGGGCTTCGATGAAGGACTCACCTTCGAGCGCACCGAGCTGACCGTGCGTCCCGGTGACTCGCTGGTTTTCTATACCGACGGCGTCAGCGAGGCATTCAATCCCGAGGACGAATGTTATGGCGATGACCGCCTCATCGCGGACATTACGATTCTCGCTGGCCAATCCGCACCCGCTCTAACTGACGAGCTGCTCAAGAAAGTCCACGCCTTCGCCAACGGCGCACCGCAGTCAGACGACATCGCGATCATGACCTTGAAGATCGACCAATTTCCCGGCTTATGAAACTCGAACTCCAAGGCACCCCGGAAGACGTCATGCGTGCCGTCGAAGCCCTGGAGGCATACGGCGGGGAAAAAGAAATCCCCGCGAAGATCCTTTTCGGACTGACTCTCGCACTTGAGGAATGCGGCAGCAACATCGTCAATCACGCCCTCAAACGTGACGCAAGCCGGAGCTTCACCGTGACTTTTCAGCACAGCCCCAGCCAGATCGTCATTGAACTGCGGGATCCAGGTGTCAAATTCGATCCGACACTCGCCCCCACCAGCGACGGCATCGCCGATGACGACGAGCCGCCGGGCGGCTGGGGGATATTTCTCGTCCGCAAATACACCGATGAAATGAACTACGCCCGCGAAAACTGTGAGAACGTGCTGCGGCTCATCAAACGTCTTGCGCAATAGAAGCGACTCACTAACCTCATTGTCGGTTACCAATCACTCCAAAGACATCATGCCACTCGAAATCCAAGTCCTCCAAAACATGAGTTCTCAGAATACCGGAGCGCTCACCATCAAGCTCATCGGCAGCCTCGATACCGCCACCGCACCGGACCTTGAGCGCGAACTCGCGCCGGTGATGGCCCGCTGCGGCAAGGACCTCATGTTTGACCTAGCCGGTTTGAAATTCATCAGCAGCGCCGGCCTGCGCGTGTTTTCCATCGTCCGCAAACAACTCAAGGAGCGTGGTGGTCAGGCGTCGTTCATCAACATGCAGCCGCAGATCACCGAAGTCTTTGAAATCATCAAAGCGCTCCCCGGCGTGGGCGTGTTTGCCAGCGAAGCGGAGTTCGATTCCTATCTCGCCGCCCGGCAGAAGATGGTTGAAGATAACAAGTGATCCACCCCGTGAGATCGGTTCTGTGGTTACGCTTCCGCAGGAAATCCGGAATATCCGCCATCGAAACACCTCTCACCCCCGCAATGAGCTTCAAGTCCATCATCGCATTGTTCATGGGACTGGTCATCCAGTTGTCCCAGGTGCAATCGTGCGTGGCCGCGACTTCAGCCGAGCCATCGGGAGCCAAAGAGAGTCCCATGTGTTGCTGCGCCGGACTGGAGTCCTGCCCGTGCGTGAGCGACCGCGCTCCCGAGCAGAAGCCCGCACCGTTGATTCCAGCGGCCGTGGATCTCAAATGGCTGCTCCCGAAAGCGTCCGCAACTAACATCCTCGACGCGCCGGTTTCTCCCCGCGAGGAAACCGGAATTTCCACCGCCTCACCCGCTGAAGCGCGGTGGGCCTACCCAGGAGTGCCGCTGTCCGTGGCCTTCTGCCGTTTTGTCATCTGAGTCAGCGCCCTGACAGGCGAACTGCGCCCATCCATATTCGCCGTGCTCTTTTGCGGCTGATCGAGGGCGCTTGGAATTTCCAACCAATGACTCACATGACTTATGAAATCGATGATTCCCATTTTCACCGGCCTCTTCGTGGCCGGGACCCTGCTGCGAGCGCAGGAACCCAAACTTGTTAGCGAGTCCTTCCTCGCCGGACTGCGGGCCGAAGCCGCACGCCATCATCCCTCCGCCGTCTCAGGAAAATACAAAGCCGCCGCCGCGACCCAAGACGCGCGGGCGGTCCGCTTGTGGAACGATCCCATGATTGGCCTCGGCTTCATGGGGGCGGCCGAAATGATGCGCTCCGATGACGGCGACATCATCGTGGGCATCGAACAAGCCCTGCCAAAGCCCGGCATGTTCGACGCCCAGCGCCGCAAAGCCGAAGCCATGGGCCGTGCAGAGCGGCAAAACGCTCTCACCTCTGCCCTCGCTGCCGGTGCTGAGGCCTCGCGATCCGCCATCGAAGTCGCGCTCGCCGACGAATCAATCCGACTCCAGCATTCGCAAATCGACTGGCTCACCGCCATGGTCGAAACCGCCCGCCAGATGGCCGCCGATCCCATGGGCACCAGCAGCGACGCACTCCGCATGGAAATCGAACTGGCCAAGGAACAGCAGATGCTGGACGCCGCCCATCGATCCCGTGAGGGCTACGCCCAAAAGCTCAATCTCACACTTGGCCGTCCGCTAGACTCTCCGTGGCCCGTGCTGAAACTCCCCGCCACGCCACCACCGGTGCCGCTCGCCCAGGGCGAGATCGCTCGCATTCCTCATGCCAGTCCGAGAGTCCGCGCCATGAAGGAAATGGCCGGAGCCGCCAACGCGGAAACCCGCATGGCCGACCGCGAACGCCTGCCGGAAGTGGCAGTCGGCATCGATACCCAACTCTACTCCGGCACCGGCGACATCAAGAGCACCACCATCGGCGTGAAGATGAGCCTCCCATGGTTCAACGACCCTTCCTATCAGGCAAAAATCAACGCCTCGAAAAATCGCGAACTCGCCGCCTCTCGGGATGTGGAAACCATGCGCCGGGAAATCGCAGCCATGGTCCTGACCACGGTCACGGAGGCAGCCAACGCCGCCGCCCAAGCCCGCGCCTATTCCGGCGAAATCCACGCAAAAGCCCAAACCGCCACCAAGACCATCGAAGCCGCCTGGATCAGCTCAAAAGCCCCGCTGACCGATCTGCTGGACTCCGCCCGCACGCTCTTTGCCATCCGTCTTGAACAACGCCGCATGATCGCCATGCAACTCGCGGCACTTGAAGAACTCCAAACCCTGGTCCCCAACCGTTGAAATCATGAAAACATTCCTCACCATCCTCATCACCGCATTGTTAGTCGCAGGCGGCACTTGGTTCGCCACGAACCGCCTGGCCTCCGCGCCTCCGTCCAGCGCCGCCGAACGCAAGCCGGCGTTCTATCAGAGTGCCATGCACCCGTGGATCAAAAGCGACAAACCCGGCCGCTGCACGATCTGCGGCATGGAACTCACCCCCGTTTACCCGGGTGAACAAGGCTTCGACGCATCCGGCGGCGGAAGCACCGTCGCGCTCACCCAGACCCAGATCCAAGTCCTCCATGTGCAGACCGCAGAGGCGAAAATCCAGCCGCTTGCCCGCACCTTGCAAGTCGCCGGCATCATCGATGACGACGCCACCCGCCATCGCATCATCTCTGCCTACGTCGATGGCCGCGTGGAAAAACTCCATCTCAATTTCATCGGTGCCGAGGTCACCGAGGGCCAACCGCTGGCCGACTATTACAGCCCGAACCTCCTCCAGGCCGAACGCGAATACCGCCAGCTAACAGGCGAGCTGAAGAAAAACACCGCGCTGCGCCTCCGCCAGATGGGCCTCACGCCCGGTCAGATCGAAGCCGTCGCCGACAAGCCCGCCGACTCGCTCACCTCGCAGATTCTATCACCCAGCGGCGGCACCGTCGTCGCGCAGAATGTCTATGAAGGGCAATACGTCACCGCCGGCGAGCGGCTCTTTGAAATCGCCGATTTCTCCACCATGTGGTTCATGTTCCGCGCCTACGAGCAGGACATGCCGTGGATCAAGCTCGGTCAAACAGTGACCGTCAGCACGTCCTCGCTTCCCGGGAAATCCTTCGCAGGGAAAATCACCTTCATTGATCCCAACTTCGACGAAACCACCCGCTCGACCAAGGTCCGCGTGGAACTTCCCAATCCCAAAGTCGATGGCCACCGCGTCCTGCTCCACCGCCTCTACGCCGACGGCGCGGTCCGACTCGAAGCACCGTCAGCCCTAACAGTTCCGCGCTCCGCCGTCATCCAGACCGGTCCCGAAGCCGTCGTCTACCTCGATCAGGAAGGCGGTGCGTATGAACAGACTCCGGTGAAAATCGGCCGCCGAGGCGATTCTCTCGTCGAAATCCTCTCCGGCCTCAATGCGGGCGACAAGGTCGTCACTAACGGCAATCTGCTCATCGACGGCCAGGCGGAAATGAACCGCGCCTTCATGTCGCCAGCCGCCGGGCCGATGCCCGTCGCGATGGTGGCCGCCCTAACCGAACCGCAGCAACTGGCGCTCCGCGATTTCATCAAGGTCACCGATGCCATGGCGGCGGCGCTGGCCGCAGACGACCTGGCGGCATTTCGCAAAGCCAGCGAACCCGCGATGACGACAACCGCCAAGCTGGCGGAAGCCCTCGCCGGATTCCCGGATTTGGAAGCGCTCGGCAAAACCAGCCACTTCCACGGCTTCGCGGACCTGAAAGCCGCCCGAGCCGCGTTTCTGAAATTCAGCCTCGCCGCCAACGCCGTGCTGGAACCCCTGCGTAAAATGAAAGGCGTCCCGAAATTCCAAATCTGGGAGTGCCCGATGGTGGACCAGGCGATCCCCGGCGCGGCGAAGAAAGGCCGCTGGCTCCAAACTAACGGACGCCCCGGCCAAAACCCCTACTTCGGTGCCGAGATGCTCGATTGCGGAAAGGAAATCAAACCATGATCGAACGCATCATCGAATGGAGCCTGAAAAACCGGTTCCTCGTCGCCTGTGCCACCCTGCTGCTCGTCGCGCTGGGAGTGCGCGCCGTCTTTCTAACTCCTGTCGATGCCATCCCGGATCTCACGGAAAACCAGGTGCTCGTCTATGCCGACTGGGAAGGCCGCAGCCCGCAGGAAGTCGAGGACCAGGTGACCTATCCTCTAACCACCGGCTTGCAGGGGCTCTCCGGCGTCAAGGAAGTCCGCGCCACCTCGATGTTCGGCTTCTCGCTGAGCACGATCATCTTCGAGGAAGGCGTGGACATTTACTTCGCCCGGACACGGGTGCTGGAGCGCTTGAATTTCCTCCAGAGCATGATGCCGGAGGGCGTGACGCCCCAACTCGGCCCCGACGCATCCGGACTCGGCTGGGTCTATCAGTACTATCTCCACGTCGATCCGACGAAGTCGGAAAACGGCGGCTATGACCTCGCGAAGCTCCGCTCCGTCCAGGATTGGTATATTCGCTATCAGCTCGCCAGCGTCCAGGGCGTCGCGGAAGTCGCCAGCATCGGCGGCTTTGTGAAGCAGTATCAGATCGAGCTTTCCTCGACCAAGATGCGCGCTGCGAACGTGACGATGATGGAGGTTCTAACCGCCGTCCAGGACGCGAACCTTAACGTCGGCGGCAAGACAGTGGAGGAAAACGGCGCCGAGTTCGTCCTGCGCGGCATCGGCCTGGTCACCAGTACGGAGGATCTCGAACTGGTGACAATCAAAGCGATGGAGGGCACGCCGATCTATCTGAAAGATATCGCCACCGTTCAGATCGGCGGCGACTACCGCCGCGGCGTGCTCGACCTCAACGGCCACGAAGCGGTCGGCGGCACCGTCGTCATGCGCACCGGTGAGAACGCCAAGGCCGTCATCGAACGCGTGAAGGAAAAAATCGCGCAGATCGCGCCCAGCCTGCCGCCGGGCATCACCATCAAGTCGTTCTACGACCGCAGCGAACTCATCGACAACACCATCGACACCCTCAAGCACGCGCTGATCGAGGAAACCATCCTGGTGACCCTCGCCCACATCATCTTCCTCTGGCACTTCCGCAGCATCCTCATCGTCACGCTACCCCTGCCGATCTCGATCCTGATCTCCTTTTTCCTGATGAAGGAATTCGCCATCACCAGCAACATCATGTCACTAACAGGAATCGCCATTGCCATCGGCGTGCTGGTGGATGCCGCCATCGTCGTCACCGAGAACGTCCTGCGCCATTGTGAGAAAGCGGAGGATGCAAAAGGTGGCCCACTGACCCGCAAGGAAACTTGGCAGACCACACTCGTCGCCTGCAAGCAGGTCGGCAGGCCGATTTTCTTCGCCATGGCAATCATCATCCTCGCCTTCGTGCCGGTGTTCGCACTGACCGGCCAGGAGGGAAAACTGTTCCATCCGCTGGCCTTCACCAAGACCTTCGCGATGATCGGATCCACCTTGTTAGCCGTGACATTGGTGCCGGTCCTCTGCTCGCTGCTGGTGCGCGGGCCATTTCATTCCGAGGACAAAAACATCGTGATGAAGTTCCTGCTCCGGCTTTACGAACCCACGCTCAACTGGGCGCTCGAGCATCGCAAGACCGTCGTCAGCCTCGCCTTCCTCATCCTGTCGGTCGCTCTTCTAACCGCCTTCGGTCTGCCGCGGAGCTTCGTGAAATCCATCCGCGACAGAGGCTACGACCGCACCGCCGATCTTGTCGCGGGTTTCGGCAAGGAATTCATGCCGCCGCTCAATGAAGGCAGCCTGCTGTTCATGCCCGTCATGATGCCTAAAACCGGGCTGAAGGAAATCCAGCGAGTCATGTCCTGGCAGGACAAGGTCATCAGCGAGACACCGGAAGTCGCCAGCGTGGCCGGCAAGCTCGGCCGCTTCGAGACCGCCACCGACCCGGCACCCACCGAAATGTTGGAAACCACCATCATGCTCAAACCGGAATACATACCTAACGGGAAATTTCGCGTGAAGCGCAACCCCGAGTGGCGCGAAGGCATGACCGTCGAAAAACTCAAGGCCGAGCTAACGGAAAAGATGAAACAGGTTCCCGGCTACGTCCCCGCGTTTCTCCAACCCATCGAGAACCGCATCCTCATGCTCTACACCGGCATCCGCGCCCAAGTCGGCATCAAGATCTATGGTGACAACCTCGACAAGATCCAGCGCAAGGCTTTTGAAATCGAGAAGATCGTCTGCGGCATCGACGGTGCCGCCGGGGTTTCTGCGTCGCGGGTCCAAGGCAAGCCCTATCTAAACATCAAGGTCGATCGCCAGGCGATGGCCCGCTATGGCCTATCAGCAAAGGACGTGTTGGATGCCGTCGAGATTTCCATCGGCGGCAAGAACGTAAGCACCACCATCGAAGGCCGCGAGCGATTTCCCATCCAGATTCGCGTCGAGCGCGGGGAGAGAGATGATATTGAGGAACTCGGGCGCATCCTCGTGGCGGCTCGCTCGGGAAACATGGGTCCTATAGGGCGTATAGGACCTATGGCCGGAGGTTCCGCCGGCGCGGTTAGCAATCCATCCGCGGAAGCCATTCCCTACATCCCGCTCGGCATGGTCGCCAAGATCACACGCGAGATCGGAGCCAATGAGATCGCGTCGGAAAACGGCCTGCTGCGCTCCTATGTCCAGGCGAACGTCCAGGACCGCGACCTCGGCGGCTTCGTCGAGGAAATCGAGCAGAAGCTCAAGACCATCGACATGGAAGGCATGACTTACAAGATGACCGGCGAGTTCGAGAACCAACGGCGCTTCGTCAAGACCATGGTGCTGGTTTTTCCAATCGTCCTAATGGTGATCTTCGTCCTGCTCTACTTCGTCTATCACAGCGCACTGGAAGCCGCGCATGTGATGCTTGCCGTGCCATTCGCCCTCAGCGGCGGCGTGTTGTTGCAGAAACTGCTAGGCTATAACTTCAACGGTGCCGTCTGGGTCGGCTACATCGCGCTGTTCGGCACCGCCGTGCAGACCGGCGTGGTGATGGTCGTCTATCTGGAGGAAACCGTTAAAGCCCGCCTGTTGGAAAAAGGCGCGGCCTTCACCTACGAAGACCTCGTCCAAGCCGTGAAGGACGGTGCCCGCCTGCGCCTGCGACCCAAGGTAATGACCGTCGCCACCATCGTCGCCAGCCTGCTGCCGATCATGTGGAGCCACCGCCAGGGCGCGGAAATCATGAAGCCCCTCGCGACTCCGGTGATCGGCGGGATGATTTCGAGCCTACTCCATATCCTAATCGTCACCCCCGTGATCTTCCTATGGCTGCGCGGGCGGGAGTTCAAGAAGGGCACGCTGCATCACTCCCTGAGCCACGAATCCAGCGAGTAACGGCGAAATGTCCCCAGGTGCCTTGGATTGCCAATCAAAGAAATCTCACTCTTTACAAAATCTTCAAAGGACGATTCCGAAATCCGGTTTATAATGAGATCCCGCCATACCAACGTAGCGGGGACACAATCCAACCCCATCCAATCCATATGAAAACTAAACATGCACTTGCCATTAGTCTGCTTGGCTTCGCCCTGGCCGCTCCGGTCCTCAAGGCGGAAGAACACAAGGCGGAAACAGCCGCAAAGGAAGCCAAGGCCGATCCCCTGCTAGAAGGCTATGCGGATTTATCCACGGCCCTCTACAAGGATGACCTCGCAGCCGCCAAGAAGGCCGCGGCCAGCATGGCGCAACACCACAAGGACAGCCCGATGGCCAAGTCTTGCCAAGCCATCGCCGACAGCAAGACCCTCGAAGAAGCGCGGACCCAGTTCAAGATGTGTAGCGATCTTGCCATACCAATGGCGAAGGAGAAGAAGATGATGCACGAAATGCATTGCCCGATGGCGGCAGACGGCAAAGGAGCCAATTGGTTGCAGAAATCGGCCGATGAGGTTCAAAACCCTTACATGGGGTCCAAAATGCCCCATTGTGGAAACGTCGTTAAATAGTTGTTATTGCGCGTACCCGGTCGGCTGGGGGAATCCGGCCGCCGGGAAAATGTTTCCTTGAATAATCAAGGCCATCATCCACCAGCTCCCCTAAGCTCGTTAGACGCAGGCAGATTACATTCCCACGAGATTCCCCTGTCTTTGCACCTTCATGCCTTCCGGCGCGTGGATTCTCTTGGCCTGTTTGTCAGTTGGATACTTCCCAGGGGCACTCTGCGGCCATCCGCCTCGGCTTTCGCGGCTGCTATCTGCGCCGCAGTCACCGCTTTCTCCAATCGAAGGCGTGCGGTCACGGGAAACTTTTGCATCAGCTCGATGCCGAAACCGGCCTCGCGTCCCTCCGTCATGTGCCGGCCGCGAACTTCAACTTCCGGATTCATCAGCCGCCCCGCGCCAAGATTCCGGCCCCTTGCTTCAGCGATCATGAAGTGGGCAGCGGCTAGATCGGGATTTTTGGCAGCCACCTACCGCCCGATGTCTTCAAAGGTCATTGCCGCCGCCGACACGAGGATGCCGAAAAACGCCGCGTGCTTTCATTTGTCCTGACAGTTTCGTCTTCGTTGCTGATGAACCTCCTGCCAGCGCTTCATTCCGCTCAAAATCCATCAGGCGAACTCCTCAACCCGAAGAGCCGCCCGGAGCTGGTGCAGCCGGGCGGCTTAGGGCCACAGGAGCCGTTAGGTTGATCGTGCCACCCGACGAATCCAACCCGATTCAGAGTTTACTTGCAGGGCCAACATTCTGGAACCAAACATGGGTATGGCCGGACCTGGATCCATAGTTGGAGGGGTGGCTTTTCCCGTCTGGTTCGTAGCTGAGCTTGCTGCGGGGAGACGCCCATGACGTGGTTACGAGGGTCATGGTGAAAATTGAGATAATTGCGGCGAATTTCATTGTGGTTTTCATTGGTTTCATTGGTTTAGGTTGCAGTCTGGCGTCTCGTTCCAGCGCCTGAAGCACTCGTTCGGGACGTAAATAATCAGCTTCAGTGGTGATACACCGTTGATACTCGAGGCGATTGAATTCCAGCGGGCATCGAGACTCCCGCTGACTGTTGTGTACAATATGACAATTCCATGAATTCCGCTTCGCATCTCGAATGATAAACCGCGCAATTCTTCAGTTGGGGACAATTCCAGTAGGAGACTCTTGTAAGGCGGATGCCAGCGGGGATTAAGGTCCAGCAGCACCCTCTTCGCCCGCTTTCGGTGCCACCGGATGGATGCTTTCCGCAAGGACGGTGAAGATGTGCCCCTTCAGCCCCGCGACGGCGTTACCGAGCGCGAAGACGCGGGGACCGTCCGGGGTCTGAACGGTGACCTCGGTGGCGTGAAGCATGTTCAGGAAGCTTTCGTCATTCGAGTTGATGTGAAGGCTGCCATTGTCGGTGCGAACGTCGAGGGACGACGCGCTCCCGGAAAAAACGCAACCGGTCGCAGTACTCAGTCTGACTGATAGATGTTTCATGGGTTCGGCGGGAGGTCCGGTGTCTTCTGGATATCGGCATTTCACACATGCAAAGCTTCGTGGGTATTCGGCGGAATGGCTATGCATCCTCACTAAAATATCGCGCATTTTTTCGACCCTATAGTCCGGAACCCGACTGAATCGAACAAGAGTCCGCCATGGGGAGCTTCGCCCGATAGGTGCTCGGCGATTCACCCACGATTTTTTTGAAGGTCCGGTTGAACTGCGACAGTGACTGGAAGCCCACTTCAAATGCCACCTCGCTCACCCGCCGGGTCGGATCGAGAAGGAAGTGGCGGGCTTTTTCAATGCGGGTCCGTGCCACATATTCGACGAAATTGATCCCGGCTATCTGTTTGAACTGCGCGCTGAAATACGTCGCGCTCATGTTGACGGCCTTTGCCACGGCTGTCAGTGAGAGTTCGTCATCGGAATGATCTCGAATGAAGCTCCGCGCCCGCTCGACGGCGGGGGACTCGCCGCTGGTGCCGTTTAGCGCAAGCGCGTTTCCGCACTCGGCGAGGTGGCGGGCGAAAATATCCAGCAACCGGATCAGGGCCTCGTATTGCGGCGGGGTGAGGACGCGGGTGTTGAAGTAGTGTTCCTCGAGTTTTTTCAAGTCCACTTCCGCGCCCCATTTGAGAAGGGTCGCGGCGATCTGCCTGAAGCGCACTTTGTCGGGCCGCTGCAACAAGACCTGTCCGGTGTGCAGGAATGCGATCAGGTTTTCTCCGACCCGGACCGGCACGGCGGTCTCGCACATTCCCGCGAAGCTCTTGAGGGTCTTGGGGCCATATTGAGCTCCTTCCTCCACCTTGCACTGCAACGCGTAACGTTGCGCGCAGCCCTCGTCGGATTTCGACATGAGCGCACAGAAGGGATTCTCCTGCTTCTTCTCGTAGTGGACGACATTGAACAGCGAGGGAGCCTGAAGCCGTAGAGGTAGTCCGGTGCCTTCTGTAAACGCCCGCTCGTAATCGTGATACACCCGGGAAGCGGATAGGACTTCCAGCATGTGAGGGTTGATTTTTGAGGAATCAGTCATCGATAGACGTGAATTTAGCGGAGCGGCAATCGGACAATCTGCGCGTTCTTCAAAAACGTTCCAACAGTTTCAGGCCCATGTCGAGCTTGTCTCTCTGGGGAATAACCCTACCTTTAGACAGTCCCTTGGAATTCGGTCGGGGGTTGGGGGCGGCGAATCCTGACTTGGCGCGGGCGTGAGGGAACTTAACAGAAAATAGTCAGGCGGACGGAGGTTCACACCACATCGTGTCAGTAAGGTTCGAGTTCCAGCAGGTGAATAAATGCGCAGCCTTTTCGCAGAGATGCGGAGCCGCAACCGCATTGTGGCACTAAGTTGGTTCCATCGGGCCGCCCACGGCGACCAGTGAGAAATCGAAAATCAAACACATCAACCTACGACCATGAAACTGATCACAACTATGAAATCCTCATTGAAGGTAATTCTCGTCGCCGCTTGTGCGGTGGGTCTTGCCACTTCGGTGTCAGCGGCACCTCCCGGAAAAGGCGGGGTATTGAAGCCAGGAACCTACAAAAACGCCGCCACGGTGGAAGATGTCCAAGCCCTCAAGACAGGTGATCACTACGCCTTGGTCTGCACGGAATGCAAGTCGGTCACCGTGAAGGAAGTCGCCGACGAGAAAGAAGTCGAGGCGCTGTGCCACGACGGCGGATCCTTACACTGTGACTCCTGCAAAAAGAAATTCACAGTCAAACACATAGGCCCTCCCGGCAAGGGAGCCGATTCACCCAAGATGACGATTGTGAATGCAGAAGGCAAAGAATGTATGTTTATCGTAACGATGAAGGGATAGCCCTGGCCCGATTCAGGTCTTTGTGCAATCCGCCCGGTGACTCAGTCTGCCGGGCGGATTTTTTGCGCTTCGGACTCAAGCACTTGATCAGGGCGGGAGTTTAGGAAGGGAACACTGAAAACATCCAAAGCGGCGTGGCGTTTCACTTCCCGCCGCAGTCCATGGAAGAACCCAGCTTCATCCCGCGCAAGCGCAGCGCGTTGGAAATGACCGAGACCGACGACAGCGACATGGCCGCGCCGGCAATCATCGGACTGAGCAGGGTGCCGGTGAACGGATAGAGAATCCCGGCGGCGATGGGGATGCCCGCGAGGTTGTAGATAAACGCGAAGAACAGGTTCTGGCGGATGTTCCGCATCACCGCTTTACTGGACAGGATCGCCCGCACGATGCCTGATAGATCGCCTTTCACCAGGGTGATGTGGGCGCTCTCGATGGCCACGTCGGTGCCGGTGCCCATGGCGATGCCGACATTGGCCTCGGCGAGGGCGGGCGCGTCGTTGATGCCGTCGCCAGCCATGGCGACACGCCGCCCGCTGGCTTTCAAATCGCGGATGAGCTGGATCTTGTCGGCGGGTGATAGACCGGCGTGGATTTCATCGATCTTCAATTCCTTGCCGACCGCGCGGGCGGTGGCTTCGTTGTCGCCGGTGGCCATGACCAGCCGGATGCCAAGCGCGTGCAACGCGGCGATCGCAGCCGGCGAGGTTTCCTTGATCGGATCTGCAATGGCGAAGGTGGCCACCGCCGCTTCACCGCGCGCGACCCAGACTGCGGTTTGCGCGTTGCTTTGGCTTTCCTCGGCGGACCTGGCTAACAATTCGGGAATCGTCGCGCCCTTGGATTCGACGAACGCTTGTTTTCCCACATGCCAGAGTTGCCCGTTCACCTTGCCGGAAATCCCGCCGCCGGTGGTGGATTGGAATTCCGTCACTTCCGGAATGGTTAGTCTGGCCTCGCGGGCGTGGTCGATGATGGCGCGAGCGAGAGGATGCTCGCTGTGGCTTTCCAGCGCGGCAGCCGCGGCTAACACCTCATCTTCCTTCAAATTGGCAACCACTGTGAAGCGGGTGACGCGCGGCTTGCCAGCGGTGAGGGTGCCGGTTTTGTCCATCACCAGCGTGTCGATTTTCTCGGTGGTTTCGATGGCCTCGGCATCTCTAACAAGTATTCCCTCCTGTGCGGCGCGGCCGATCCCGACCATGATGGAAACCGGCGTCGCCAGACCAAGCGCGCATGGGCAGGCGATGATGAGCACGGCCACCGCGTTGATCAGGCCGAGCGCCATCGCGGGTTCGGGTCCCCACACGGACCAGACGATGAAGGTGATCACCGAGGCTAACAGCACGCCCGGCACGAAGTAGCCGGCGACAGTGTCGGCGGTCTTTTGGATCGGTGCCCGGCTGCGTTGTGCCGTGGAAACCATCTGGACGATCTGCGCGAGCAGGGTGTCGGCCCCCACCTTGCCGACGGTCATGACGAACGAGCCGGTCTGGTTGATGGTGGCACCGACCACCGCGTCGCCGGTTGCCTTTGACACGGGCAGCGGTTCGCCGGTGATCATGGATTCGTCGATGCTGCTGGAGCCGTCGAGGATCGTTCCATCGAGCGGGATTTTTTCGCCGGGCTTGACGCGGAGGCGATTGCCGATTTCCAACCTTTCAACGGCCACCTGTTCTTCGGACCCGTCAGCGTTCAGCCGGTTGGCGGACTTGGCGGTTAGATCCAACAGCGCGCGGATCGCCTGGCCGGTCCGGCTGCGGGCTTTCGCTTCGAGCAACTGCCCAAGCAGAACGAGCACGGTGATGACCGCGGCGGCTTCGAAATAGAGTTCCACGTTCCCATGATGGCGGAACGAAGGAGGAAACAGCCCGGGAGCCAACACCGCGAGCAGACTGTAGATGTAGGCTGCACCGACACCGATGGCGATCAAGGTGAACATGTTGAGGTTCCAGCCTTTCAACGAGCGCCAGCCTTTCACGAAAAAGATCCCACCGGCCCAGAACACCACCGGCGTCGCCAGGACGAACTCGATCCATTTCGAAATGCCTTTGGAAACGAATCCATCCACCGAAACTCCCGGGATCATCGGCAGCATGGCTAACAGCAGCACCGGCACGGTGAGCCCTAGACCGATCCAAAATTTGCGGGAGAGGTCGCGGATCTCGCGTTGGGCATGTTCGTCCGCCGAGTTGGACACCGTTTTGGGCTCGAGCGGCATGCCGCATTTCGGGCAGTCTCCCGGGTGGTCCTGCTCGATCTCCGGATGCATCGGGCAGGTGAAAACCGTGGCCAAACTGTTAGGCAGGGGCGTCACCTGTTCCAAGGCCATCCCGCACTTCGGGCAATCGCCGGGCGAATCGGAAATCACCTCAGGGTGCATCGGGCAGGTGAACTGCCCGGGCTTGGCGGAGGATGGCTTCGCGGACTCATGGCCGCCGCAGCACGATGGCTTCGGGGACTCGGGAGCGGAGGGAGTTTGGCAACATTTCATGATGATATTTGCATTGGGTTCACGCCAAACGGCGCTTGTAGAGCGCGATGATTTCCCCGAGCCGCTGCTCGAGGCGGGCGGGATCGTTCGCGGCGTCGGAAACGCAGTGGCGGACGTGATCCTCTAGCAACTTCGCTTCCAAACTTCGCAA
>JANOZJ010000263.1:0-12030 GCA_031429315.1 Akkermansiaceae bacterium | reverse complement strand
TGACATAACCGTCCATCTGTCCGACATCCGCATGGGTCAGCTTCCCCATTTTCAGGTCAATCAACAGGAAGCATTTCAGAACGTAGTTGTAGAAAACAAGATCGATGTAAAAATCGTCATCACCAAATCGGATGTGCTTTTGCCGAGCCACGAAAGAAAAACCTTTTCCAAGCTCGAGCAGGAAGTTTTGCAAGTTGTCGATGATGGCCTGTTCGAGTTTGCTTTCGTGCAGATCAATGGAATCCGGGAGTCCGAGAAACTCTAATATCATCGGCGACTTGAGCAAATGGGAAGGCTGGACAATCTCTCCAGCCAAGCGTTCCCGCCCTGCTGGTAGCAGCCCTTCTTTTCCGCGATTGGCGATAATCCTGTCGTAGTAAAAACTATGAATCTGCCTCTCGAGTTGCGCCTTCGACCAGCCGCATTCAATCGCCTCCCGCTCGTAAAAATCGCGGGCATCGATGTTGTCCACACGCATCAGGGCGCGGTAGTGCGACCACGTGAGTTGCGGGGAGAAACCTTGGGGAAATTCGTCACCCACTGGGCGACCTATTGCCGACAGGGCCAATTCTCTCCCCAGCGGGGAGAGAATTTCAGATTGTGCGCCCACTGGGCGCGGAATTTGTATCTCACCAGATTTCGTTCCCAATGGGAACGAAATCGCCTGTGCGGGAAGAGGGGGAGCCAACTTCCTCCCCAGCGGGGAGGAAATTTCCTTGCCGCAAGATTCTCCACCCGCCGGGCGGGGAATTGCAGTCCCCGAAAATTCTCCACCCACTGGGTGGAGAATTTGAAACCGATCCTGAAACGCAAGATGGAACTGTTTGAAATACCAAAGATTCGTGACGGAAAACCCCTTCCTATACCGCTCGGTCAGCCGCGACGAAAGATCCTCGACCACTTTCTTGCCATACGCCGCCCGCTCCTCGCCTTCTTGAAATCCCTCCACGATCTCCCGCCCGATCAGCCAGTAGGCGAGTACCATTTGGGTATTCACGGTGCGGACGACGTTACCCCGCGCCTGATCCAGGATGGAGGCGACTCGTCCGAAGAGATCCTCGGGACTCGGAGTGGGTGGGTGATTGTCGGTGGAGCGGGGCATGGGGAAAGATTTTAATCATCAATAACCAACACGGAATTTTCAATGTTCAAAGATGGCACTCCGATGTCGCCACATGAACCTGAATATTGATCATTCCGTGTTGAATATTGGATATTCATTCTTCGGTTTTGGGGACACTGCTCCCGCTTCGGCAGGAAGACTTTGGTGATGAGTTTACTCATCTTCGGTCGCGGCGCTGAGGTCCATCGGACGGACAACTGTCTCGATGAAGGCAATCTCCGTCTCGGTGAGGTCATACTTGGCGTAGAGGTCTTTGTCCGTCCACCGCTTCGTCCACTTCTGCGTAGGCACGAAGGTGTAAACTTTGCGCGTCGTGTCTTGCGAGGGCTTGTGCAGAAGTATCAGGAGACGAGTCAGCCTACACGTCAGATAGGATAAAACGCTTTCCGCCTGCTTTTTTGAATCGAGCGGGCCAATGCATAGATATGTCTCGGAAGAAATGGATTCAGGCTCGCCAATGAAGGGAGTGCTGATGATACGATGCGGGTATGTGTCTTTGTTACCGGTTCCAGGGGCGGCTCTTCCTGTGAATACCTTCCATTTATCGATGAATTGTGTGCCAGACGGGATTAAATCTCTGGCGATGTAACCCGTGCCTCCATTTTGATAGATCATTACATCGCCGGGCCGCCTGGTTGCTTTGCCTTTGAAAGTAGTCTCCAGCCCGAATGGCTTTCTTGAACTAACCAGTTTATCGAAACGCTTGCTTTCTGGCAGCGCAAGCGAATCAGATTCTCCCTTTTCCACTGCTACAACTTTCTTTAGAATGGAAAGCCCTTCATTGAAACGGATGAACACGTCTGCACCCTTTTCGAGAAGCTGGCGTGTGGCCGTGGACTCAGGCCAGTCCTTAAAATGAGTGGCTACGCGGCATTGGCCAGCATGGTCCTTGTCCCAACGGAAGAAACAAACCCCACCCTTGAGACCCACTCCTGGAAATACGTCTGACGCACTGAGATAGTCGTCGATAGAGCGCAGGCGGTTATCGTTGAGCATCGATTCCCTGAACTCATCCAAGCCCTTTCCGCCAGCGAACCAACGCGCAGGAATAACCATCGACAAATACCGTGGTTCCAAGGCTTTCGCTTGCTCTACGAAATGGTGATAGATGGGTGCCGCGCTCGTCCCAAATCCATCATCGCTGAGTTGATAAGGCGGATTTCCAATGATGACGTCGAATTGCATATTTTTCCCGAATATCTCGGTCAGCCGAGCCTTGATGTTGTCGCTATGAATGAGCGCGTAAGCGTGAGTTTCCAAACCCTCTGCACGGTCAAACACCGATCGTGCCGCGCCGCAGAATTTGCACCTATCGCCTTTCCACGTATGCTCCATGCGCTGGAACCAGATATTCCCGTCGTCGATTTTGAAGCTCTTGGCGATGGAGTGAGTGCCCATCGCGTGTTTCGAGCAATAGACGCTACGACGGGCAAGCAGGCTGGTGATGCGGGTGATGCCGATGCCGAAGACCTGTTTCGTGAGGATATGATCCACGCGCTTTTGGAGGTTGGGAATCTGCTTGGCAAGCCCCGCGGTGAGGCGGCGGGTGATTTCGCGGAGGAACACGCCGGACTTCGCGCAGGGATCGAGGAAAGTGACGGACTTGTCTGCCCAGAGATCCGCGCCGCCGTGGTTCGCGGCCCACGCCTCGGTAAGAGTATCGAGCATCCGGTTAGCCAGTTCGGGTGGGGTGAAGACCTCGTCGTTGGAGAGGTTCGCGATGCAGGTGAGCATGTCCGGGTTGCGCCCGCGCAGGGTGAAGCTGGCTTGGTCGATCATGGAGCCACCTCCTTCGTTGCGGCGGCCAGTTCACCCACGGTCATCGGCGGGTAGGTTTTGCTGGGGGTGAAAAGCTCGTGCCTCCCCAGATCTGCGAAGAGCGATTCCTCGGTGCTGTAGGAAGAGGAACCGGTCAGACAATCCAGCTTGAAGTCGCGCCGTTGGAATTTGCCCTTGCCCAAATATCCCCACTCGGCAAATCGAATGGATTGCCCTTCGTGGTTGAGCATCTTCATGGCATCGCCATGGACGAGGTTCAGCGAGAGCACGTGGAAAGCGGCAAGGTAGAGATCGTCGGTCTCTTGAAGATCCAGGTAGGCGGCGAAGATTTCCAGCAAGTTGGCGCGGCATTCGGCGATGTTATCCTGTAGCAGCTCGATGCCGTAAATGCACATGAGGCCGAGGAGGGCGAAGTGCCGCCGCTCGAAATCGGACTTTCCGTATTTTAGCTCCACGGCGGCGAGTTTGCGCTGGAGGATCTTCACGAGGAAATTACCGTCTCCGCACGCCGATTCCAGAAACCGCGAGTCGATGCGCTCGGTCTCGCCCTTCACCAAATCCAGCATCGCCTCGACCATCCATTCCGGAGTGAAGACTTCCCCGTGGTCGGCGACGCGTTGTTTGGACTTGGTTAATTTCATTGGCGAATCCGCGTCGAGCATTGTTCAGCATCTTCTGCTCGGCAACTGCGAACGCTCTTGGATGGGGCAATAGTGTGACTGCGGAACTTGGAGGAAACGCTGGCGACAAAAATGTCGAGGAAAGCCCAAAGGCCTTGAGGAAACGGATTGCCGAAAATGTGCTTTTTGTTCCGGTTCATGATTAGTCGATTGAAGCCACCCATTCCCCGACCACCACCATTTCCGGGCCTTCGTGAGGGGCGACGGGGGGAGCTGATTGACGATTGTTGATTGTCGATTTTTGAATGGGAGAGGGTTGCGCGTTTCATCGGCGCTCCTGTGGCGGGCCGAGGCGTTGACCAGTGCCTCGCGGATAGAACCGGTAATTGATCAGTGATCAGCGGCCTTGAGGAGCTGAGTGTGCGGCAGGCGGGCGGCCGCTTTCTCAAAGGTGACGAGGGGCAGGCGTGCGGTGGTGGCCTCGGCGTGGATCAACCGGTCGAGGAAACCGGGCTTGGCAGTGGCAAGTCCCTCGGTCGCGAGCAGTGGGAGCAACTGGGGATGCACGACGAAAGTGCGCATGGAGAGGAGTCGTTGGAGGCCGGTGAGCACTGCGTCCTTGGCCATACCGTAGTGGTGCTGGCAGGCGAAGTAGGCTTCCAGAATGACGAGATTCGACACGAAAACCTTGGCCCCGGCCTGCTCGGTCTCCGCCATGTAGCGGCGTGCGGCCGTGGCGAGGTCCAGAGGTTGGCCGGTGAGCAGCCACATGATCACCGAGGTATCCAGTGACGAGCGGATTTCAGGGCTGCTCATTCTGCTCATTCCATTGGGAGCTGATGGATTTCCGCATGGCTTCCGTGCTGTGATCGGTCACTTGGTCCGGCATCAAGTGGAATAGGTGTGGCGCTTCGCTTCCCACCGCAGTCCATGGGGCTTTACCTCACCATCGTGAGAACCTAGTCTCCGCAGCGATGCGCTTCTCCACCGCTCTTGCGATTTACCGGCTGCTGTTGCCGCTGCTGTTCATCGCGGCGTTTCCCGGCTGGGTCGTGAAAATGCTGCGGCGTGGCGGATTTGGCACGCGCTTGGGCGAACGCGCGGCGATTTACACGGCTCCCCTAGAATACGAACCCTGCGGCGCGGTCCATTTCCACGCGGTCAGTGTCGGCGAGTCGCTGCTCGCGCTGAAGCTCGTCCGCGAGTGGTTGGTTAGGGAACCCGGCCGCCGCTTCGTGCTGGCCACCGGCACCGCGACCGGCCACGCCGTGGCGACCGCCGCGCAGATTCCCGGGCTGCGGGTCACCTACTCGCCGTTGGATTTCCGCTGGATGGTCGGCCGCTATTTGAACCGTTTCGAGCCGGCGCAGGTCGTCCTGATCGAAGGCGAGGTGTGGCCGCACTTGTTGTTAGCCTGCAGTCGGCGAAACATTCCGGTGCGCCTGGTCAATGCCCGCATGTCGCCCCGCTCGGCGCGGCGCTTCAGGAAGTCCGCCGGCTGGCTGCGGCCGGTCTATCGACTGCTAGACGGGGTGGCGATCCAGGAAACCGACGACGCCGGAATCTGGGAAACCCTCGGCATCCGCCGGGAGAAGATCCACGACACCGGCAGCTTGAAATTCGATCCCGGCAGCGGCGTGCGCCCGGCGCGGCACGCGGAGTTCCAGGAAATTCTCGATGCCTTCGGCAAGGGCCGGCCGGTGGTTCTAGCAGCCAGCACCCATCCCGGCGAGGACGCGTGGATCGCACGAGCGATCCGGGATGCGAATCCGGAGGCGCAGGCGGTGATCGTGCCGCGCCATGCCGAGAGACGATTGGAGGTCAAGACGGAACTCGAGGGCGCGGGGTTCAAAGTGACCTTGCGGTCGTCGTTCCCAGATGCCGCGGCGACCGGTGATCGCCGCCGCGTGTTGGTCATCGACAGCACTGGCGAACTCCGCGATTGGACCGCGCATGCCGATGTGGTCATCATCGGCAAGAGCTTTCTATCCAACGGCGGCCAGAATCCCAGCGAGGCTATCCTCGCGGAAAAACCGCTAATTTGCGGCCCGCACATGGAGAACTTCCAGCCGCTTGCCAGCCGGCTCATCGCCTGCGGCGGCTGCATTTCCGCCCGCGATCCGGGCGAACTCACGCAAGCGGTCATCAACGCGCTCGACCCGCAAAAGGCGCGGGCGATGACCCGCGCGGCAAGTGTTTTGTTAGCCCGTCACGATGGCGCGACGCGGCGGATTCTGGCCCTGCTGATGGCCGGAAATGGCCCGATAATTTGATGCAAGCGGAGTTTGTCATTTCCCAAATCACTCTTTAGGCTGCGCGTCGTGAGCGATTCCGATACCGATCCACTGAGTAGCCTCCTGTCCAGCTTTGCCCTGGGTCCCGCGTGGGCGCGTGCCGCCGGTGACACCGCCGAGCACAAACCCAAGACTTTTGCCGGAGGCGAGGATCGCCCGCCGCGCCGCGATGATCGCGACCGCGGACCGCGCGGCGGTGGCTCGCGCGATGGCGGCGAGCGCCGGCCTTCACAAGGCCGCGGCGGCAACTACGATGACCGCCGTAGCGGCCCGCCCCAGCAGGTGGAAGTGGGACCGGAGGAAGGAGTCCGCGCCACGATCGCGCCGGATCCGCAGGCCGTGCATCTCATCGGCAAGGAAGTCCATCAGGTCGCGCGGGTCTATCCGTTATTCGATGTCGCCAAGATCCTGCTGGCGGAGAAATCCCGCTGCCGGGCGATTTTTGAAGCTCCCGAGCCGCACGCCCCGCTAATCCGTGGCAAGCTCGAAGAATCCGTTTTCCTGACCCGCGAGGAAGCGATCCTCCACCTTTGGAACTCGGAGTTGCGCAATAAATTGATCGAGGAGGAAACCATCGACGTCGATCCACCGAGCGGGAATTTCCAGGCGATCGCCCGCTGTGGGATTTCCGGCGAGTGGTTGGGGCCGGTCAATTTCCACTCCTATCAGACGAACCTGCGGCGCCTGCATCGCGAGCGTTTTGCCAAGATGCCGTTCGAGGTTTACTCGGCGAAGGTCCGCACCGAACGCGGCGAGGAAGCCGTCAACGCGTGGTTGGAGACGACCAAAAAGAAGACCCGCTGGCGGATCAAAGGCGAGGCCGAGGACGCCTGGATCGACGACCGCGCCGAAGCCGAGCGCGCCTTGGGTGCCCGTTGTTTCGACAAGGCCTTCGAGGAAGTCCGGTTGGCCGATGTCTCTGGCGCGATCGACGCGAAAAATCTATCACCGTCGTTGCTGGTCTCGTTGAAAATCGCCGGCACCCACGCCCGCAATCATCCGGCCGTCCTGATCCCCGCAGTGTGCCGCGCCGTCGAGGCCGAGCATCTTCCGGTTTTCAAACGCCAAGGCAAACTGCACACCGGCCCCGCCCGTCCCCATCCGCTGGCGCTCGATGCGTTGCTCGCCGAGCGCCCCGGCCAAATGGTCGCCTGGATCCGCGAGAACAGCCCGGCGAAGCTCGAAGGACTGTGGAAATCCGTCCTGCCCGAGGGCAGCACCGCCCCGCCCGCTGAATACGCGGCTGACCTCTTCTGGCTGCTCCATCAAGGACACATTCTGCTCTTCACCGACGACACGCTCGTCGTCCAGGACGCCCGCGAGGGAAACACCAACGAACCCGGCAGCGAGCCGAAAAAGAAGAAGAAAAAAAAGAGGGCCAGGAAGCCAAAGTCCGCAGAGGGCGACGCCGCCGGCGCAGAAGCGATGGTGGTTGACGCTCCGGTCCAAGAGCCTGCCAAGGTCGCGGAGACAGCCACCGATCCACAGCAGGAAACCACCCAAGCCGTTGTCGCTGAGACTGCTGCCACGGAGCCTGCTTCCATCGAGGAATCTGCTGCGCCCGTTTCGATTGAAACTGGCACCGAGCCACCCGTCGAAGCGACCGTCGATGTTCCTGCTGTCGCTTGCGTCGAAACTCCCACCGAACCGGAGTCTGAAGGGAACGGGCAGCCCCCCTCCGCCGACTGAATCCGGCGATTTTCAATTTCCCGAAGGTTTCCACCTACCAAGGGTTGACGTCGCCCGTGGTCTATGTTTCAAACCTCTCGACTTGCTACACGGAACGGTGGCTGAGTGGTCTAAAGCACTCCCTTGCTAAGGGAACGTAGCCCAAAAGGTTACCGAGGGTTCAAATCCCTCCCGTTCCGCCATCCAGTTCATCAGGACTGATTTTGCGACTTTATTCGTATTCATGGGGTATTTTGGGGTTCTGGTTTTCTGGTGTTACGCGTGGTTAACCGTCCTGTGCGGTCAAAATGTTGGAAATGCGTTGGAAACCGGACCGTTTTCTGTCGCGGATTTGGAATTTGAACCCTCGGGTCTCACGGCTGATTTTCAACGGCATTCATCCAGAATCTGACGGGGTGCCTGCCGATTTCAAAATCCGAGTGAATACCCTTTTGGCTTATAACAAGTTGAGTCGTTCAGGCTGGCACTCGTAGATTCTTTCAGATACGCGTATCTCCAACCGCCCACCCGATGACTGAAGCTGATACTTGCCGGAAATTCGTCGTCCCTGCTTTGCAAAAAGCCGGGTGGGACGACGACCCTCATGTCATCGCGGAACAGCGCACGATCACCGATGGACGGATCGTGCCAGTAGGCAAGGGCTTCGTCCGCAAGCCACCGAAGCGAGCCGATTACCTACTCTATTTCGAACGCGGGTTTCCGTTGGCAGTGGTTGAGGCGAAAGCCGCGTGGAAAACCGCCGGTGCGGGTCTTCAACAGGCGAAAGACTACGCCGAGTTGCTGGGCCTTCCCTTCGCATGCGCCACCAACGGGCCGGAAATCATCGAGTTTGATTACCTGCTGGGGCGTGAAACCATCGTTACCTCCTACCCCAGCCCTGATGATTTGTGGGCTCGCTATCGTTTTAGCCGGGGCATCACCGACGACAAGAATGCGGAGCAGATTCTCAGCCCCATCAATTCCGCCGTCAAAAAAGGCGAGCGTTACTACGCCCAGATCGCCATCAACCGAGCCGTCGAAGGCATCGTGCAAGGAACCAACCGCCAGTTGCTCACCATGGCGACCGGCACGGGAAAAACGGCGGTTGCCTTCCAAATCTGCTGGAAACTCTGGAATGCCCGTTGGAACCGCACCGGGGAATACCGCAGGCCGAAAATCCTCTTCCTCGCCGACCGCAACATCCTCGTGGACCAACCGAAGGACGGCATTTTCGCCGCCTTTGGTGATGCTCGCCACAAGATCGAGTCCGGGCAGGTGGTCAAAGGACGGGAAATGTATTTCGCGATCTATCAGGCTCTCGCGGGCGATGCCAACCGTGCCGCGCTTTACAAGGAGTTTCCCCCGGACTTTTTCGATCTGGTGATCGTGGACGAATGCCATCGCGGCAGCGCACGGGATGATTCCAACTGGCGGGAAATTCTCAAATGGTTCGAGCCAGCCTATCAGCTCGGCATGACGGCCACTCCGTTGCGCGAGGACAACCGCGACACCTATCTGTATTTCGGTAACCCGATCTATCAATACACCCTGCGCCAGGGCATCGAGGATGGATTCCTCGCCCCCTACCGCGTCCACCGGATCATCAGCGAATGGGATGCGGCAGGCTGGCGACCCAGCAAAGACGAACTCGACCGCTACGGCCGCGCTATCCCGGACGAGGAATACGGCACGAAGGACTTCGAGCGCGTGATTGCCCTGCGAGCCCGCACCAGTGCGATTGCCCGCCATCTCACGGAGTTCCTGAAAAAGACCGACCGCTTCGCTAAAACCATCGTCTTCTGCGTCGATCAGGAACACGCCGACGAAATGAGGCGAGCCATCTCCAATCTGAATCACGACCTCGTCCAGCAATACCCCGACTAGGTCTGCCGGGTATTTACTCTGCCAGATGAACCTGTTGCTGCACGGGCTCAACGCCCCGCGCATCGACCCCGGCAACTCGCTTCGCTACAAGCTCACGGAAATCGGTGACAAGGAGCGCGTGGACGTGATTCTCACCAATCCGCCCTTCGGTGGCGCGGAGGAAAAGGGCATTCAGGACAATTTCCCCGACGACAAGCGCACTGCGGAAACCGCCATGCTCTTCCTCCAGCTCATCATGCGTAAGTTGCGCCGGGGACAGAAACCCGGTCGCGCTGCCGTGGTCGTTCCGAATGGCACGCTCTTCGGCGATGGCGTCTGCGCCCGCATCAAGGAGGATCTGCTCAAGGAGTTCAACCTGCACACCATCGTCCGTCTGCCGAACGGAACCTTCGCACCCTACACCGGCATCCCCACCAATATCCTGTTCTTCGACCGCAGCGGGCCCACCAAACACGTCTGATATTACGAGCACCAACTCCCCGAAGGCCGGAAAAACTACACAAAAACCCAGCCCATCCAGTTCGAGGAATTCGCCGAATGCCTGAAATGGTGGGACAAGCGTAAGGAAAACGAACGGGCGTGGAAAGTGTCTGCCAAGGAGCTATTGGAAAACGGCTGCAACCTCGACCGCAAGAATCCCAGCGCCAAGGAGGACATCACCCACCTGCCACCGCAGGAATTGGCCGCATCCATTCTTGAAAAAGAGCGGCGCATCGCAGAGATTGTCGCCGGTATCCAAAAACTCCTGAAATCATGAGCGCCTCCGAAATCGCCGAACTTTGCGAATCCCTGCCTCCCGAAAAACGCGAGGAAGTGGCGGACTTCGCCCGCTTCCTGCTGACGCGCCAGAACGACGCGCGATGGGAAAGCCTGCTCGACGATCCGCGTCCACGGCCAAGGCTGGATGCGTTTCTCCGCGAGTCCGCCTCCGAGTCCGCCGAACCGCTCGACACTCGCCGCCTGTGATCTCGCTCACCCGGCCCAGCTTCTGGCGCTCCTACGACGCGCTCGATCCCCAGATTCAAGAAGCGGCCCGCCGCTCTTACCGGCTCTTCGAGGAAAACCCCGCCCACCCTTCGCTCCGCTTCAAAAAACTCGCCGGACACGACCGCATCTGGTCCGTCCGCATCAACGATTCCTTCCGCGCCCTCGCCGAACGCAACGGCGACACCGTGACCTGGTTCTGGATCGGCTCTCACAACGACTTCGACAAACTCTTCGGATGAATCACGCACCTATGAAATCATGGAAGAGCGTGCCGCTGGGTGAGGTGATTCAACAGCGGAAAGAGTTCATCGAGATCGACGACATCCAAACCTACAAGCGGGCACGGGTTCAACTGCATGCCAAGGGCATTGTGCTGCGGGACATCGTCGAAGGCAGCTTGGTCAAAACCAAACGGCAGCAGGTTTCCCGGGCTGGTGAATTTCTCGTGGCTGAGATTGATGCGAAAGTAGGCGGCTTCGGCATGGTGCCTGACGAACTCGATGGCGCGATTGTCAGCAGTCACTACTTCCTGTTCCAGATCGACGAAACAAAGCTCGAACGCCGCTTCCTGGATTTTTACATCCGCACGCCTTCATTCCGCGACCAAGTCGAAGCGCAAGGCTCCACCAACTACGCCGCAATTCGACCCGCGCATGTTCTCGGCTATCAAATCCCCCTCCCGCCACTCGCCGAGCAACGGCGGATCGTCGCCCGCATCGAAGCCCTCGCCGCGCAGCTCGACGAAGCGCGGAGACTGCGCAAGGAGGCGGCGGCGGAAGCTGAGGCTCTTGTGACGTCAAACATCTCGGCCATGCTTGACGGTTCTGATTGCTGGAGATCAGTTCAAGAGGCTGTCTCAGATAAAAAGGGTGCGGTGAGAAGTGGTCCCTTCGGGAGTCAACTTCTGCACGAAGAGTTCACACTCACTGGCATCGCTGCAATTGGGACGCGCGATGTTCAAACAAATCAATTTCATCTCAAGAGCGGTTGGTTTGTGAGTTCCGAGAAGTTCGAATCGGTAAAGCGATACCAGGTTTTTCCCGGAGACGTTCTATGCACCATTGTTGGAGCGTCAATTGGCAGGTTTTGTGTCGTCCCTGACAATGTTCCTTTGTCATTCACAACCAAACACATTCAGGCTCTAACGCTTGACTCAAAAAAGGTAGAGCCGCGTTTCGTATCCCTGATGTTAAATTATCATCGGAACTGCCGAAAGTCCCTTTTCTCACAAGTAGAAGGTTCAGCCCAACCAAGCCTGAATGCTGGAAAGATCCTCGCAACTTCATTGCCGATTCCATCTATCCCCGAGCAACGCCGCATCGTCGCCGAACTGGATGCCTTACAACAAGAGGTGGACGCGCTGAAGCGCCTCCAATCCGAGACCGCCTCAGAACTCGACGCCCTGCTTCCCGCCATCCTCGACCGCGCCTTCAAGGGCGAGCTTTGACAGATCTCCATGGCCCTCACTGCACAACAAACGTCTGACATCGAATCCGCCATGGCGGATTTCATGACCAAACGCCGCCCGCCCGAAGAAATCCGCGACAGACTGGACCTCGGCTGGCGCATCGAGGGACAAAGCGTGGTGATCTATTCCATCCGTCCCTCTTGGCGGGACGAGAGCCAGAAGATCGAGGAACCAGCAGCCAAGGCGACGTTTGTTCGCACGACGAAC
>JANOZJ010000262.1:0-36931 GCA_031429315.1 Akkermansiaceae bacterium | reverse complement strand
CCCCCCCCCCGCCACCGGTGGCCCGGGCATTCTGCCCGGAGCCTATCACCGTCCGCACATCCCACGCCGCCGCAAGGCTCGCGACCGACTCCGGGGAGAGCGGGCGCAGCGCGGCGAGGCGTTGGGGTTTGGTGATGAGTGTGGTCATGAGCGGACATGTAGCGGCGATCATTGGTCGCCGCGAGTGAGGTGCATGAAGGGAAGAATCGAAACGCGGCGACCGGTGATCGCCGCTACTCCGATTAATCCACGACTTCTGCATCGACGACCTTGCCTTTGGCTTGCTTCGGCTCGTTGGAGGCGGATTCGGCGGCTGGCTCGACGTCGGGGTCTTGTTGGGCACCGGCGCCGGCTTGTTGGGCGGCTTCGGCGAGGGCTTGGAGGGAGCCTTCGAGATCGCTGACGGCGCTGTTGATGGTGTCAACGTTATCGCTGGAGATCGCGTCTTTCACGGCTTGGATCTTGCCGTTGAGGAGGTCCTTGAGTTCGGTGGGGGCGTTGTCGCCGAGTTCGGCGAGTTGTTTTTCGACGTTGAAGACGAGGTTGTCGGCCTTGTTCTTGGCATCGACTTTTTCGACGCGCTTCTTGTCCTCGTCGGCGTGGGATTCGGCGTCGCGCTTGGCTTGCTCGATCTCGTCCTTGGAGAGGCCGGAGGAGCCTTGGATCGAGATTTTCTGTTCCTTGCCGGACTGTTTGTCCTTGGCGGAAACGTGGAGGATGCCGTTGGCGTCGATGTCGAAGGTGACTTCGATTTGCGGCTCGCCGCGGCGGGCGGGGGCGATGCCGTCGAGCTTGAAGTTTCCTAGCAATTTGTTGTCGGCGAACATCGGGCGCTCGCCTTGGCAGATGCGGATATCGACGGCCGGTTGGCTGTCGGAGGCGGTGGAGAAGATCTGGGATTTCTTGGCCGGGATGGTGGTGTTGCGCTCGATCATCGCCGTGGCGCGGGAGCCTTCCGTTTCGATGGAGAGCGTGAGCGGGCTGACGTCGAGGAGCAGCACGTCTTTGACATCGCCGCGGAGGACGCCGCCTTGGATGGCTGCGCCGATGGCGACGACTTCATCCGGGTTGACGCCTTGGTGAGGGGTCTGGCCGGCGAGTTCGCGGGCGATTTCGACGACTTTCGGCATCCGGGTCATGCCGCCGACGAGCACGAGCTCGTTGATTTGCGCGGGTGTGAGGCCGGCTTCCTTGAGGCAGTCGCGGACGGGTTTCTTGGTGCGCTCGAAAAGGGAATCGGTGAGCTGCTCGAGCTTGGAACGGGTGAGAGTGAGTTGGATGTGCTTCGGTCCTGTGGCGTCGGCCGTGACGAAGGGCAGGCTGATGTCGTAGGACTGGGTGGAGGAGAGCGCGATTTTCGCTTTTTCGGCTTCTTCCTTGATGCGCTGAAGCGCGTCGGGTTGGCCGGAAAGGTCGATGCCTTGGTCCTTTTTGAACTCGCCAACGATCCACTGGATCAACGCGTTGTCCCAGTCGTCGCCGCCGAGCATGGTGTCGCCGTCGGTGGCAAGGACTTCGAAGACGCCGTCGCCGATTTCGAGGACGGAGATGTCGAAAGTGCCGCCGCCGAGGTCATAGACGGCGATTTTTTCATCGGACTTCTTGTCGAGGCCGTAAGCGAGGGCGGCGGCGGTGGGCTCGTTGATGATGCGGAGCACTTCAAGGCCGGCGATTTCACCGGCGGCCTTGGTGGCGTTGCGCTGGGAGTCGTTGAAATAGGCGGGAACCGTGATCACGGCCTGGGTGATTTTTTCGCCGAGCTTGGCTTCGGCGTCGGCCTTGAGCTTGCCGAGGACCATCGCGGCGATTTCCTGCGGCGAGTAGGTTTTCTTCTCACCGGCGACTTCCACCTGGATGTGCGCGTCGCCATTGGCGGCGGCGACGATGGTGTAGGGCATGCGCTTGTCGGCGTCCTTGAGCTCCGAGAACTTGCGGCCGATCAGGCGCTTGGCGGAGAAAATCGTGTTTTGCGGGTTGGTGACGGCTTGGCGTTTGGCAGCTTGGCCGACGAGGCGCTCGCCGTTTTTAGCAAAGGCGACGACCGACGGCGTGGTGCGTGCGCCTTCCGAGTTTTCGAGGACAGTGGACTCGCCACCTTCCATGACAGCCATGCACGAGTTGGTGGTTCCGAGGTCGATTCCGAGAATTTTGGACATAAGTTGGTTTCCTTTGAGTGTGAGTGCCCGGATGGGCGGTTGTGATGCGGGCACTTTCGCAGGGAATGTGCCGTCACAGTTCGAAAATTTTCATTTCGCTATGAATCAATGCTTTATGAAATGAAGCTGGAAATTCTCCGCACGAAATCCAGTCGATTTAGCGACAACATGTCGCACTTGGCCGGTGCTAAAATGACGCGGTGGGCGGATTGGAGCGCCAAGCTGACTCCTTGAGCCGCTCAACGGATTCAGTCGCGATTTCCCCAATAACCGGGCTTGCGGCTGGTGTGCATCACTGCGGCCACTTGGATCTCGTCTCCCTGAATCCGGAAAACCAGCACGTATGGGAAGACCTCAAAACGGCACTTCCTCAAATCTCCTTTGAAGCAGCGGTAGATTTCAGGACTCGCCACAACACGCATGGCTGCCGCTTTCAAAGCATTCAAAAACCGATCCCGCAGATCAGCGCCCTGCTGGCCATACCAGAAAGCAGCTTCGGCTCCATCTTCATACGCACCCTCATCGTAAATCAGCCGCATAATCAAAAGCTTGTCCCAAACCGGTGATTGATTTTTTTCCAGAGTTCTTCTGATGAAATTATTCGCGCAGTGCCTTCATCCATCTCCTTCACCCGACGATCCAGTTCTGCATCCCACTCTGGACTGAGCTTGAAATCATCGTCTTCGAGGCTCACCAACAGACGGGTTACCAATTTGGAGCGATCCTCACGCGGAAGATTCAAGACTCCACTTTCGAGTTGTTCGTAGGAAATCGCAGCATTCACCATGGGTGATTGATACCGTCCATCCCGCAGCGTTGCCAGTATTTTGTGCCGGATGCCGGGTGGGCGATAAACATTCCGGCGGAGGAATTTTGTTTGGATCTTGTGTGAGGTTGGCAACCGCTTCTAAGGTCCGCGCCACTTCATGCGAGCCCAACCGTTCAAATGGATTGCGCGCGGTGAACCGTTTGAAAAACAAACCAACGGTTCGTCGGGCACATTTCCACCGATCCTCGAACACCTGATCCGCCAGCGGGGCCTCCCGCCCGGCGTCGATCTGGAGGGGTACCTGCGCCCGCGGCTGAGAGATCTGGCCGATCCGTTTCTTATCCCCGACATGAGAATTGCGGTGGAACGGGTGTTCGCTGCCATCGACAGGGGTGAGCAAGTCTGCATTTACGGCGATTACGATGTGGATGGCGTGACCTCCATCACCTTGATGCGGCGGATCCTGATGGCTTACGGCCTGACGCCGCGCTACTTCATCCCGCGCCGCGGACCGGAAGGATACGGGCTGAGCACGGCGGCGCTGGCCCGCTGCATGGCGGAGGGGCCGAAGCCGGATTTACTGATCACGGTGGACTGCGGGACGGTTTCTATCAACGAAGTCGCCGCGCTGCGGGCGGACGGGATCGACGTTTTGATCGTCGATCACCACGAGCCCTCGCCCGGCGGAAAACCGGACTGCTGCGCGTTGGTGAACCCGAAATGCGGCACCGAGTTCACCTACCTGTGCGCGGCAGGCGTCGTTTTCAAACTCGGCCACGCGATGCTCAAAACCCGCCCCGTCGAGCTGGATCTCAAGGAGTTGATCGACCTGGTGGCGGTCGCGACCATTTCCGACATCGTGCCCATGATCGGGGAAAACCGGCTGATGGTGCGCCACGGGCTGAAACATCTGCCCAGCACGCTCAACCCCGGCCTGCGCGCGCTCCAGGAAGTCACCGGCATGAACGGCACCGCCACCTCGATGGACGTCGGGTTCCGGATCGGCCCGCGCTTGAATGCCGCAGGGCGGATGGACGCGCCAGAGGACGCACTGGCCACTCTAACGACCGATTGCCGCCGCCTCGCCTTCGATCTCGCGCAAAAGCTCGACGCCTACAACAAGCAGCGCCAAACCCACGAAGGCCTGATCCGCCGTGAAGCCGTGGAAATGTTACTGGACTTCGATCCGGTGCGCGATCCGGTCATCGTGCTCGGTTCGCGGACGTGGCATCACGGGGTGGTCGGCATCGTCGCCTCGCGGCTGATGCGCCAGTATCACAAGCCGACGTTCGTCATCGCCATCGACGAGGACGGCATCGGCAAAGGCTCGGGCCGCAGCATCGACGGGATCTCGCTGGTCGAGGCGATCCGCGCTTGCGAGAGCGATCTGATCGCCGGCGGCGGTCATGCGATGGCCGCCGGGCTTTCCATCGAGGAAGGAAAACTGGACGAATTTCGCGCTAATTTCTCGGACTACGTTTTGAAGAACAGCAATTCGGAACAGCGCCAGCCGAAGCTGATGTACGACGCGGAAATTTCCTTCGATCAGCTTTCGTTGGAGTTTCTCGCCAGCTACGATCTCCTCCAGCCCTTCGGCAGCGGGAATCCCCAGCCGGTGTTCATTTCCCGCGAGGTCGGCCTGAGCCGTTCGCCGCTGCACATGAAGAACAACCACCTGCGCTTCATGCTGCGCCAAGGCTACCACGAGCAGGACGCCGTTTACTTCGGCGGCGGCGAGTATCCCTTGCCAGATCCGCCGTGGGACATCGCGTTCACCATTGATAGAAACACCTTCCGCGGCCGGACGACGCTGCAGCTCATCATTCAGGACGTGCGGGCGGCGGAAAACTGCTAGCGCCCCGTAAGATTCAAAGTGACGGACTGCTGCATGGACGTGGTTGTGGCGTCTCGCCGCAACCACGCTCAGCGCTTCATCCGCCAAAATCAACTCTACGGCATGTTAGCGCGCCGAGCACGAACGCTCCAGCCATGCGGAAAACTCCGCAGCATCAATTTCACCCGCCGCTAGGGCGAGCGTTTGAAACACGGCTTCTTCTTCGGGGGCGTCCAAGCGAAATCCATTGATTCCAAGAAACGTGTATGCCGCCATGAAGCCAGCCCGCTTGTTCCCGTCGAGAAACGGATGATTCTTCACGATCCCGTACGCGTAGGCCGCTGCCAGATCGAACAGGCTCGGCGTCCCGTAGTGCAACAACTGCATCGGTCTCGCCAACGCCGACTCCAGCAAGCCCTCATCCCGCAGTCCTTCCAAGCCACCAAATCGGGACAGAAGCTGAACTTGAATGGCGAGAATGATTGCCCGCGTCAGCCAGAACGGCTCGTTCATTTCGCCAACTCCCTCAAAGCATTGCGATAGCGGTTCATTCCCTCATCGGCGATTTTCATCACTTCCGCAAACCCCGGATTCTCCGGCGTCAGCCGCAGCGAGCATTCCGGTGCCTCGGTGAGGAAAAGCGTGTCACCCTCGCCGACCTTGAGGGCTAGAAGCGCTTCTTTCGGCAGCACGATGCCGAGCGAGTTTCCAATCTTGCGAACTTTGGTTTCAATGGCCATGGAATAACAATCGTTACCACGGTGCCGATGTCAAGCCAGCTCACCGGCTGCTGCGAAATCACTCGGTTTCAACCGCCACCACGGTCTTGGGCCTCATCAGGAAATAGAGCAAAAAGCTCACCGCGAAGATCCCCAGCGCGATCAACGGTGCGATCGCCGCGCCCGGTTTCGGATCGGTGAATGCGGCCTGCACCCGCACCACCACCAATAGCGCGCAAACCAGCGCCCCCAAAATCGGGACTAACAGCGGAACATCGAAGCCATCCGTCGGCTCGCCCTCGCGGCGCTTGAGCACGATCAGGGAGAGATTGACCAAGGTGAAAACGACCAGCAGCAACAACACCGTCGCCTCCGCCAACGGCTTCACGCCGCCGCTCAGGATCAGCAGCGAAACGATTCCAAACAGCACGATGATCGCCAGTTGCGGCGTGTGCCGCTGCGGATGGATTTTCCCCAAGACCGCCGGCAAAAGTCCCTGGCGGCTCATGCCGTAAAGCAGGCGCGAGCCCATCAGATAGTTCAGCAGCGCGGTGTTGCCGATGGCGAAAATGGTGATGCCCAGATAGACGCGATCAATTCCACCGAACCACGGGGCGGCGCGGTGGGCGACTTCCATCAGCGGCGTCTTGCTGGCGGCGAGCTCGCGCCACGGCAGCACGGAAACCGCAGTGATGGCCACCGCCATGTAGATCAGCGTCGCCAGGATCATCGCGCCGATCAGGCCGAACGGGATGTCGCGTTTCGGGTTCTTCACCTCCTCGCTCACGTTGAGAATATCCTCGAAGCCGATGAACGAGAAAAACATCAACACCGCGCCTTGCAGGACGAGCGCCAGCGTGATGCCGGAGCCGATCCCGCCACTATCAGCCGGCGTTTCCAAATAGTTCACCCCGCCCCAGAACCGCACGCCGACGGCGATGATGAACAGCAGCCCCGCCGCCTCCACCACCGTGCAAACGACATTCACCCACATGCTCTCGCGGATGCCGCGGTAGATCACACAGCCTATCAGAAACACCAGCCCGATCGCCACCAGCTTGATCGGCAGCGCCATGCCCATGGCTTTTTCCAGGTTCTCCGCGATCGCCTGCGCGCCCGTCGCCATGCTCGTCAGACCGCTCATCATCACCGCGATGCCGACCATGTAGCTGATCGCCGGCCGGCCCAGCGCCCGGTGCGTCACATACGCCGCGCCGCCCGCCTTCGAATAGCGGCCACCGACACAGGCGTAGGACAAACCCGTTAGCAGCGCCGCGATCATCGCTGCTAGAAATGCCAGCCACACCGCGTTGCCCAGCGATTCCGCGGCCCGCCCGACCAGGGCGTAGATGCCCGCGCCAAGCATCGAGCCGAGGCCGTAGAATAAGACTTGCCAGCGTCCTAACGAAGGTTGCAGGCCGGAGTGGGGAGTCGGGGCGGAATCGGGCACGTTTTCGTCCATCGGTGCGGATGATGGGTGCCACCTTCAGGATGGGAAGGCAGAATACCGATCCGCAGGAACCAGGATTGGGATTCGCTGCATTTCACCCTTTTACCCAAGGGCGCGCCTCCTCCGGCGGCCACCGCGTCCAAATCCCTCAGCCCGGGTGCCGACAAGGTCCTGCAACACTTGAAGAAGACCGTCAGCAATCGCCCGAAAAAGAAGGCGACCTTGGTCCGGCAGGCCAAAAGCTACATGGGCAAGGATGCCACAGACAGCATGGCGGAAAAACTGGTCGAGGAGTTGCATCGAGCGGGATACCTGTCACTCGATGAGAAAGGCGGCGTCACCTATACGATATGAACGCTCGGAATTGAAAACAGCTTTCGAGTCGGCGGGCGTACCTGACTCCGTGATGTCTTGGGTCGTCGTCAGTGCCAATGATGGGTTGCACTCAACCGCCGGTCGGACTAGAGATGCGCATGATTCTGAAAGCAACCTATGAATCCATCGTGGATGCTGCGATGCACCTGAATCCTGCGGACAGGTGCCGGGTGGCAGCTTGCCTTTGGGAATCCATCGGTTCCCCGGTGGCGGAACCGGAGGGAGACGATTTGGAGGAAATGCTCAATCAGAGAGAGGCGGAACTGAACGAAGATCCTTCCCAAGAAATGAGCCATGAGGATTTCATGACGGCTTTCACGCATCGTCGTCATTCGTGAAACTCACTTATCACCGGGCCGTGCGGCAGGAGGCTATTGACGCCTGCATCGGGAAATTCCCTGAAATTAGCGGTTTGCAAGTCGCCTTTCTCGGACTTGAATCCCGCCCCGTCCATGAGCCATCCTACCTTCCGCATTGCCATCGGAGCCGATCACGGCGCCGTCGATCTCAAAAACGCCGTTGTCGAACACCTCAAGAAGGTCGGTCACGACGTCCATGACTTCGGCACCCAGACCACCGCGTCCGTCGATTATGCGGACTACGCCAACCTGGTCGCCCGCAACGTGGCGGATGGCACTTACGATTTCGGCATCCTCGCCTGCACCTCGGGAGTCGGCATGTGCATCGCCGCGAACCGCCACCGCCACGTCCGCGCGGCGAACGTCCGCTCGGTCGAGGAAGTCGTGACCACCCGCGAGCACAACGACAGCAACGTCCTCTGCCTCAGCGGAAAATTCACCGACGCGGAAACCGCCATCGCCATGGCCGACGCGTTTCTCGCCACTCCCTTCGAAGGTGGTCGCCACGAAAGCCGCGTTTGCAATTCCTCCGGCAGCCGCATCGCCGTGACCGATCCAGCAGTTTACGCCGCGATCACTGCCGAGGAGCACCGCCAGCGGAACAACATCGAGCTGATCGCGTCGGAAAATTTCACCTCGCCCGCCGTGATGGAGGCGCAGGGATCGGTCCTCACTAACAAGTATGCCGAGGGTTATCCCGGCAAGCGCTGGTATGGCGGTTGTGAAAATGTGGACGTCGTCGAGCAGCTCGCGATCGACCGCGCGAAGGAGCTTTTCGGCGCGGACCACGCGAACGTCCAACCGCACTCCGGCTCGCAGGCTAACACCGCGGTTTACTTTTCCGTGCTCAAGCCGGGCGACAAGATTTTCACCATGGACCTCGCCCACGGCGGCCACCTCACCCACGGCCACAAGGCGAATTTCTCCGGCCGCTTCTACGCGGTCACCCACTACGGCGTATCGCCGGACGACGAACGGATCGACTACGGCCAGCTTGAAAAAACCGCCCGCGAACTCAAGCCCGCGCTGATCACCGTCGGCGCATCCGCCTACTCGCGGATCATCGACTTCGAGCGCATGGGCAAACTTGCTAGAGAAATCGGCTCGTATCTGTTCGTCGATATGGCGCACATCGCCGGCCTCGTCGCCGCAGGCCTGCATCCGAGCCCGATCCCTCACGCGGATTTCGTCACCTCCACCACCCACAAATCCCTGCGCGGCCCGCGCGGCGGCATCATTCTGTGCAAGGAAGAGTTCGCGAAAAAAATCGACTCGCAGGTGTTTCCCGGCATCCAGGGCGGGCCGCTGATGCACGTCATCGCCGCCAAAGCGGTGTGCTTCGGCGAGGCGCTCAAGCCGGAGTTCAAGGAATACTCGGCGCAGGTCATCAAAAACGCCCAGGCCATCGCCGCGCGGCAAACGCACCACGGTTTCCGCATCTGCACCGGCGGCACCGACAACCACGTCATGCTCGTCGATCTCCGGGACAAGCACCTCAACGGCACCGACGCCTCCCACGCCCTCGACGAGGCCGGCATCACCGTCAACAAAAACGGCATCCCGTTCGACACCGGCAGCCCGATGAAACCCAGCGGCATCCGCATCGGCACGCCCGCCGTGACCACCCGCGGGATGAAGGAAACTGATGTCGAGCAAGTGGCCGATTTCATCCACGAAGCCTTGTCCCACCACACCAACGTCGCCAAGCTCCACGCGCTCCGCGAGCGGGTGTTCGCCTTCAACCGCGCCTTCCCGTTGCCGTGGTGAGGAGAGGTTGTTGGTTGAGAGTTGATAGTTGATAGAAAGACCATGGGTCCGACTTTTGCTCCCTCTTCGCTCTCAACCATCAACTCTCAACCATCAACTTCTCCCATGAATCCCTTCCGCGAAGACCTCGTTTCCCGCTCGCGTGCCGAGCCTTGCAGCATCGTCATCTTCGGTGCCACCGGCGATCTGACGCACCGCAAGCTCATCCCCGCTTTGTATAACCTCGCGGTGGACGGCGAGCTGCCGACGGGCGTGAAAATCATCGGTTTCGCGCGGCGGGAGAAGACCGACGCCGAGTTCCGCGCCGGACTCGACGAACTCAACCGCAAGGTCTCACGCACCGGCCATGACGACCAGATCTGGGGCAATTTCATCCATACCGTTAGTTATCACACCTCCGAGTTCACCGATGCCGAGGGTTACCGGACTTTGGCCGAAAAGTTGGACGCCATCGACGCCGAACGCGGCGGCAAGGGCAACCGCTTGTTCTACATCGCCTCCGCCCCGGAGTTCTTCGATGAAATCCTCATCGCCCTGAAAAACGCAGGCCTCAACGAAGCGAAACCCGGCTGCTGGTCGCGCGTCATCGTCGAAAAACCCTTCGGCACCGACCTCGCCACCGCCAGGCATCTCAACGAAGTCGTGAACGCGACATTCCAAGAGAACGACACCTATCGGATCGACCACTATCTCGGCAAGGAAACCGCGCAAAACCTGATGGTCCTGCGCTTCGCCAACGCCATTTTCGAACCACTCTGGAACAGCAAATACATCAGCCACGTCCAGATCACCTGCGCCGAGAATCTCGGCATGGAAGGCGGCCGCGGCGGCTATTACGACAATGCCGGCGCGCTGCGCGACATGGTGCAGAACCATTTGCTCCAACTCCTTAGCCTCGTCGCCATGGAGCCGCCGACCGATCTAACGGCTGACGGCGTGCGCGATGAGAAAGTGAAGGTCATCCGCTCGCTCCGCCAGTGGGACACTCCGGAAAAAGTCGCCAGGAACGTCGTCCGCGCCCAGTACATCGCCGGCCATGTCGATGGCATTCCGGTCCCCGGTTACCGCGAGGAAGACCGGGTCAGCCCGACGTCCGACACCGAGGCCTACGTTGCCGTTAGACTGCTCATCGACACCTGGCGCTGGAGCGGCGTGCCGTTCTACATCCGCATGGGCAAACGCCTGCCGAAGAAGTCCACCGAGATTTCCATCCATTTCAAGGACGCGCCCTGCGTGTTGTTCAACGCCCTGTCAGGTGGCGTCCCCGGCGGCAACGTGCTCGTCATCCGCATCCAGCCGGACGAGGGAATCTCACTGCGCATGGTTTCGAAAATCCCCGGCACCAGCTTGCGCCTGGAGCCGGTGAAAATGGATTTCCACTACGCCACCAGCTTCGGCAAGGGCAGCCCGGAAGCCTACGAGCGCCTGCTGCTAGACGCCATCGCCGGCGACGCCACCCTCTTCGCCCGCCGCGACGAAGTGGAGGAAGCCTGGAAGTTCATCGACCACATCGAGCACGCCTGGCACCAGTCCGCCACCCCGCCGCCGATGGCCGAGTTCGTCGCCGGCTCCTGGGGTCCCAAGGAAGCCGACGACCTTCTCCACCAGGACGGCAACGCCTGGCGCAGGCTGTGATTCCCGAATTCCGAGTCGGACCGTTTTCCACTATAGCGCCGCAACAGCCTGACTCGCTCTTGCCTTTACCAAAACCTCATGCACCCAATTTATTGGCTAGATCGGTGATCGGTCGGTAAACGAACGCCTTTCCAACTTTCCCGCGCTGGAGAAGACCTTTCGATTCAAGAGCGGACAGGTCATTCTTGGCCGTCTGATTGGAAATGGCGTGGGAAGTTTGGTGGCTGACGACCGTGTAGGCGGCGAACGGATGCTTCAACGCGTGTTTCAACAATGCGAGCTGACGATGGTTGAAATCGCTGTCTGCGCCCAAATGACGCCTCAGAGTTTCCACCTCCGCCTGCTTGCGGCCGATGTATTCCTGAAGTGATAGAATGGAGGCGCGGATGATTTCCAACTGATGATGGATGAAATAGTTCAGATCGTTTCCATCCGTCTCGGTATGCAGGAAGGCCCGGTAGTATTGCTTGGGAGCCTTGAGGATCTCGTGGGAAATCGAGAAGAACTCCGCCAGCCAGAATCCATGGCGGAGCATCGACCAATAGAATAAGGCGCGGGCCGTGCGACCGTTGCCATCGACGAATGGATGATCGTAGGCAATCCAGAAGTGCAGCAGGATGGATCGGATCACCGGGTGGAGAAACCCGTTCATTCCCGGCTCGTTTGCGAAATCACAAAGTTGGGAGATCCGCCCCGCTAACAGTCCGGTCGGAGGCGGCGTGTGGAACACCACGCCGCTTTCCTCATCTTCTATCCGCACATCTGCATCCGCCTTGCGGAACTGCCCTTCATCCTCGGGATCTTCCAGCGTGCCCGCGGTCACTTCCCGGTGAATCCGCAACACCAGCGATGGCGACAGCTCTTCTTTTTTCAACTCCGAGAGCAAGCGCATCGTCCGGTAATTGTTCATCACCATCCGTTCATGCTCCGTCGCCGGTGGACGTTGGCGGCGGATCATATCGCGAGCTTCCGAGCGGGTCACCACTGCGCCCTCAAGTTGACTGGAGGTCAATGCCTCCTCGGTGATCGAGTCGATGTAGTAGCGGTCCCGCGTGTCCTTTTGCACGATCCCATCTTCCGCCCCCCCGATGCCGCCTCCGCAATGCAGGTCGATTTCATGGAGAATCTCGAATGCCCTCTGGGTAAGGAAAAACGTGAACGGCTTGCCCTGCAAATCGCACAAGGGAATCGGTTGCGATCGGAATGCCCGCCCCATGCGGATCGCCGCCCATTGTTGTTCTGCGGTCAAATTTCCCTTGGTTCCGGCCCGATGACGAAAATCATCCCAGTGTGGATAACGGTCCGTCCGCAGGCTTTCTGCTTGGCCAAACTGAAAAAAATCGTGAGCTCTTCCGTCTTTGAACGCCTGATCCATCACGGGCTGCCAATCGGGCGGGATTTGAGGAAATTTCATGGCTTGTTCCTAATTTTTGAAAAGCTAGGAGCAAATTAGGAGATCGCCTCACAACTTCAAGATCCAATTCCTAATTTTTGAGTAATTAGGAACAAACTAGGAGTTGGTCATGTACCACTGATTTCAAGATCTACATCTCCTGGGTTTGCTTTCGGCAGCGGGACTTTGGAACCTTCTTGCCGCATGGCACCCGCGTCCAATATCCGGCCCCCGGCGTCGGGATGTCCATCTCGGTGCAGATCCGCTTCAACGCGCTGCTGGAAATTCCCCAACTCCGCCGCAATCTTCGTGCATGGCCGGGACCAGACGTCTTTGTAGAGCTTGGCGTTCGAGAACTGCCATGGTGGGGTGTTCTGTCGTTAGGTTTTGTGCTTGGGTGATTTTGAAACGCGGATGCGGCCGGTGCCGAGCCAGTCGCCCCAACCGGCCCAGCCTTTGTTGGCGTAGACTTGGCATGGCTGAGTGGGAATATCAGATGGGAGTTTAACTCTTTGAGAGAGCTTGCCTTTGCAATAATCAACCCATTCGTCTCGCTTCTTGAGGGTCAAATTCCTCACGAACGCTCTCGCGTCGTCGAAGCTGCGATACTGTTTGAGACGATTCGAAATGTTACCTGTGCCAAGCCAGTCCCCGTATCCCATCCATCCTTTACTCGCGTAAGTTCTATCCGGTTTTGACGGAATCTCCTGCGGGAGAACTCCTTTCTCCAGAATTAGGCCTTTGCAGAATCTTTTCCATTCATCTTGCCCCTTGAGATCAAGGCTACGGGCAAATGCACGTGCCTTGCTAAAGGGAAAATACGTCAGCGATTGGGATGCAACATTTCCATTACCCAGCCAATCTCCCCATCCCATCCATCCTTTGTCGACATAGGTGTTGTTTGGATTTGACGGAATATCCGGCGGAAGAGTCCCTTTCGCATTCAGATCTCCTTTGCAGAATTTTCTCCACTCAGAATTGGACTTGAGTCCAAGTCGACGCGTAAAACTCCTCGCTTCTTCAAATTGCCGGTATTCTCGCTGCCAGAATGCAATGTTTCTCGTGCCAAGCCAGTCTCCCATTCCATCCCAGCCTTTGTTGGCATAGACAATAATTGGATTTGCGGGAATGTCCGGAGGGAGCTTGCCCTTGTCTGCCAACTTGCCCTCACAATACTCCTGCCACTGATGTGTGTTCTTCAATTCAAGGTTGCGAGCGAAAGCGCGTGCAGCCTTGAAAGGGCGATACTTCCTCAATTGGGCCGCGACAGTTCCGGTGCCCAACCAATCACCCCAGTTCGTCCATCCTTTTTCAGCATAAGTAAGATGCGGAGCAGCAGGGATGTCCGGGGGGAGTTTATCTTTTGGGAGATTTCTCCATTCCGACTGATTTTTCAGACCTAGTCCCTGCGCGAAGGCTCGGGCGACCGTGAATGGACGATATTGCCGAAAACGAGGCGCTATGACATCGGTACCTAGCCAATGTCCCCAGCCGTTCCAGCCCTTTTCGGCATAGGTTTGATTTGGGGCAGCAGGGATGTCTGCGGGAAGACTGCTTTTACTAAACAATCGCCATTCGGCGCAATTCTTCAGACCAAGCCCGCGTGCAAAAATAAGCGCCTCTCCGAATAGGCGATACTCCCTCATTTGGGAAGCGATGATTCCAGAGCCCAGCCAATCGCCTATTCCAGCCCAACCTTCATCGGCGTAGGTTTGAGCAGGGGTGGCGGGAATATCTGATGGCAGAGTGCCTTTCTCAAGTATGTGGCCTTTGCAAAATTCTCTCCATTCGGTCCCGCTTTTGAGGTTAAGCCCGCCTGCAAAAGCGCGTGCCTTCTCGAATGATCGATAATTTCTCAGTTGAGCCGCGATGTTTCCCGTGCCCAGCCAGTCGCCCATTCCCACCCATCCTTGGTCTCTGTATGTTTGATTGGGGTTAGCAGGGATATCTGATGGTAGCTCGACTTTTCCGGGCAGTTTTCCTCTGCAAAAAAGCAGCCATTCTGTGTTGGTCTTTAGGTTTAGGCTGTGAGCGAATGCCCTGGCGTCTGCGAATCCGCGATATTCTCGGAGACGTGGTGCTACTGTTCCAGTGCCTAACCAGTCGCCCCACGTTGTCCAACCACTGCCAACGTAAATTTGGTCCGGATTTGCTGGGATGTCCTCTGCTGGACCTTCCATGTTAGGAAGGCTGCCTTTGCGAAACGCTCGCCACTCCGTATTGCTTTTTAAACCCAATCCCCTTGCAAACTCCCTAGCCTCCTCGAACGGTCGCCAGGACAGCTTCGCCAAGCGGTCCCAGCACTTGAGTTCGATCTCTCGGACGAAATCTGCTAGGTTGATGCGTTTCGCCAAGCGTTCGTCGATCTCGAATTGGACGCTGCCACCACCTTTGCGCTGCTGCCCTTGGGAAACGCTGCGGAAGTATTCGATGATCCGGTCATCGTTGGCGGCGAGGGCGCGGAGAGTGGTGAGGATTTCCTTGAAGGCGGCGGAGTTGAAGATGTCTTCCGCAGTGGCGTCGGCATCGTGGAGGATGGGGACGATGACGTAGCCGAATTGTTTGTTAGGAGCGGGGCGCAGGGCGCGGCCGACGGCTTGCACGATGTCCACGGCGCTGCGGCGGGGATCAGCGAAGAGCACGCAGTCGATGCCGGGGACATCAACGCCTTCGGTGAGGCAGCGGGCGTTGGTGATGAGGGCGCGTTCGGCCCGCGCGAACTCGCCGATGATGCGGGCGCGGGTGCCGGTGGGGGTTTTGCCGGAGACGTGGAAGGTTTCGAGTTTGCCGTATTTGCGGAAGGATTTGCTAAAAGCGTCGTTGTGGGTCTTGAACAGGTCCGCGCGCTGGATGCTGCCGTGGAAGGAGACGGCGTGGCGGATCGGGTATTTCTTCATCGCCTTGCGCAGGGCGATGAGGGAGGCGAGCATGTCGGCCTCGATTTCCTCGTTCCACAGGCCTTTGTCCGGCCGGACGAAGGTGTTTTTCCGGATCAATTCCGCGACTTCCTCGCGCGAGACGGCGATGCTGATGATCTTGTAATCGGCTAGAATGGGCGGGTCGTATTCCATCGCCCGCTTGAACGAGAGCAGGTGGAAGGTTTCGCCGTAGGTGGCGGGATCATCCATGCTGAGCACGGTGTCGCTCTGGCCTTTGTAGCGCCTCTCGGTGGCGGTCATGAACAGGCGGCGGCGGATCGTTAGATTCTTGTCGTGCAGCAGGTGGGAGAAAAGTTTCCGGCCATCGCCGACGGTCTTGTGCGCCTCGTCCATGATGCCGAGGTCGAAGGTGAATTTGGCGGCACGCGCGGCCTTGGCGAGGGTTTCGCCACTCTGATAGGTGGTGAAGACGACGGTGAGTCCGGTGTGTTTGCGCTTCAGCCAGGCGGCGATCTCGTCCGGGTTCGTTAGGCAGGGCACGCCGAGGTCCTGGCGCAGGACGGCGCTGTCATCGCGCTCGACGCGGCCGGCGGATTCATCGCTGCACACGCAGATCCACTCGACGGCCTGTTTGTTAGCCAAGGTTTCGCGCAGCCAGACTTTGAGCGTCTGGCGGATGAGCGCGAGGCTGGGCACGGCGATGACGATGCTGCGGGAGCCGAGTTCCCCAGCGATCCAATACGCGGTGAGGCTCTTGCCGCTGCCGCAGGGCATGATGAGTTTCCCACGCGTGGCCTTGCCGATGACGAAATGCTCATGACCATCCTTCAACGCGCCCTTTTGGTGCGGCATGGGTTTGAGCGGTTTCAGCAGCGCCGGCTTATAAGCGAGATGGGCGCGGAGGCGTTTGAGCAAATCGGCGTCGAGCGCCTGCCAGACATCGAGCGCGCAGAAACCGATGCGTTCCTGATCCTTGAGCACATGAGTGATGCGCTCGGTGGTGGAGCAGATGACGCCGAAGGAAAATCCCCGACAGACCCCGAAGGCGAGGCCGGTGAAAGTGGATAGGTCGCGCCAGGTCAGCGATTGATCGGTGTCCTGGCGATACTTGCACTGGATCGCCCAAAACTCACCATCGTGGGTTTCCGCGATGATATCGATGCCTTGGTCGGTGGTGGGGAGCTTGAGTTTCCGCGCGATGGCTTGCGGCACTTCGCGCTGGAGCCACACGTGCTTGAGTTTGCTGGCATACTCGGGTTCGAGCTGGAGGTAGGCTTTGACGAGTTCCTCAAAGAGGGCGCCTTTCTGTTTCTCGGTGAAAGTCCGCCACTTGGCTTGAATGTCCTGCCATGACGCGCAACCGCGGATCGCTTGAACTAAGCTGGTTTGTTGGTCTGCCGGTGCCATTTGATGTCGCGCTGGTTTAGCGCGGGGCGGGCGCAATTGCTAGAAAATTGGATTGGAGGAGCATCGGAGAGAAGAGTTTTTGTCGACGCTGGCGCAGCAGGAAACCAGTTTGCGAAATAAATTTGCCTAAGGGCCAGCCATCCAGGGCTTCGCCACTTTTGCCAAGGCCTGCTAGCGCAGGCTCTGGATTCGCGGTCCGTGGGGAATGACGCCGAAGCTCATGTGAGTGGCTTGGTCGAAGACGACCTGCCAGGCGGGCGCATGAGTTAGATTGGGGAAAACCTTGAGCCGGTCCGCCGCTTTTGCATCGCTGATCGGGCTGTCGTCGAGCGTGCCGGTCATGAGAAGGCACGGAATCTTGATCGATTCAAAGGCTTTGGCCGGGTCCCCGAGCGCGGGAATATTTGGCAGTCCCAGAGTTCAATTACCCCGCCGGCGTGGTCGAGAGCGTCACCGTTTTCTACTCAGCGCTTCTGATCCAGATTCGCCGTCATTTCCTCTTCGGAGGGAGTCTTGGAAGGAACTCCGTCTTTGGGCACCTCGAGGCCGGTGATCCAAGCGATGGCGTTGAGGACGACGCGGCGGTTGTCATCCTGCTGCCAGTTCTTGTGGAAGTGGCCGCCGGTGAATCCGAAGGCGCGGCCTGCCACGGGAGAGGCAGGGCGTTGGTAAACCCACATCACATGTTGCGGCTCCTTGCGCTCCAATACGGCGGCGCGGACCGTCGGATTTCCCTCATGAGGACCGTCCTTGCGGGCGAGAGTCGTCGCGGGCGGCAGGTCGGTTAGAATCGGCGTCACTCCTTCCATGCCCTCGCGGAAACGCATGTGATAGTACCACTCGTCGTTGATTTTGAAATCCTGGACGCCTTGGGTGACCGCGTGCTTGGGCAGCTTGAACGAGGCATCCCAGTGAGGATTGACGGACCAGTCGGTTTCAAAATTGCCACCGATGAGATCGACAAGCGCGTCGCCGGGTTCGCCCTTGGGAATCTCCACGGCGTAGTGGATGCAGCCGATCCCGACGCCGCCCCCCGCCATTTTTTTCAATTCGTCGAGGTGCGTCATGGCGGGGTGCCCACCGCCGCCGTCCGCGTAAATGACGACCGCCGCAGCACCGTCGAAGATCGCGTTGTCCGTCGGCCAGCCATTGGTGATGACCACTGCCTCGACGGGCAGGCCGCTCTTGTCCAAGTGGTCGGCGAGCAGCATGCAACCGGCGCGGTGCTCGTGCTGGCCCGGTCCATGACTCGGCTTACCGGCGACGAAAACAATTTTCTTTTTGGCCGGAGCGGCGGCAACCGGCTCCGCGCGGGTGACCGCCGTTAGAGTGAGGATGCAGGCGAGTGGCAATACAACGAGGCGATGTGCTTTGGTCATTTTAGAAAAATGGATTGGTCAACCCATTACGCCTTGAATCGGGAGATCTTGCAAGGAGAACGCTGCGACAGGAAACTCCATCGCATCCGCGCGAAGCGACCGGAGCACTGTCACGGGCGCACATTCTCAGCGATCTCGACTCCAGCGAGACCAAACGCTTCCCCGCCGCCGTGATCACTCGTCCGGCGCGTCCTTTTTCACCGGGACCACCAACGTCATTCCCTTCAGCAAGCGGCAGAAATCTTTCTTCGGCAGCACCGCCACGGCTCCCTCGCCCTTGGGATTGCCCTCCATCGTTTTGAATTCCACCTCGTAGCGGTCGAGCCGCATGATGCGGATGTATTTCGCGCCCTTTTGATAGATCTCGTCTTGATAAAGTCTCATGGCGGAAGGTGACGGGCGACCACCACTCTGGCAAGCCCACATGGGGGATTCTGCTTAACTTGACGCGCATGCCTGCTCTAGCTTTTTTACGTGTTCGCTTGAACAATCAAGATTCGCCCGTAGTATCCCGGCATGACCTCCTCGCCGGTGGAAATTCTCCGACAGCAATTGCGCGACAAGTTCCCGCAAGCGCATGGCGTGCGGCTCGATCCGGTGCTGTTCGCGCCGCAGGGGAAGCCTTTCAACGCGGCGGCTTTTCCCGCCGGGGCGATCTCGGAGGTGCTGCCTGCCGGTCCGGTGGCGGGGATTTTGCTGATGGTGGCGGGCCTGTTAGTTGAGCCGGAGGAAGCGAGTCCGCATCCCGAGCTGGTGCTGGTGGACGGGGCGGATGCGTTTGATCCGGGTTCGTTCGGCGGCTTGGCGTGTTCGAAGCTGTTGTGGGTCCGCTGCCGGTCGGCGCTGGAAATGATCAAGGCGGCGGATCTGCTGGTGCATGACGGCAACGTGCCGTTTGTCCTGCTAGACGCGACCGGCTTGGCCCGCCGGGATCTCGCCGCGCTGCCGGCCTCGGCGTGGTGGCGCTTGAAACAACGGGTCGAACACACCGGCGGGCGGCTGGTGGTCCTCGCACCATTTCCGTTAGTGCCGTGCGCCAGCCTGCGCTTGTCGCTCTCCGCCGGGCTGTCGTTGCAGGATTTCGACAGCTCGCGCGAGGAGTTGTTGGACCGCCTGCAAGTCCTGCCGGAAGGACTGCGCCGCGCCACCTGATAGCCATGTTTGTCGCGCTCCATATCCCGGATTTCCCGGTCGTCGCCGCGCTGCGGAATCTGCCCGAGGGCAGGGGACTGCCCTGCGCCATTCTCGCAATCCGCCCGCCGCAGGAACCTCAGAAAGGCTCCGGGCAGAATGCCAGCGCCACGTGGCCCGGGCATTCTGCCCGGAGCCTTTGCGAATCCGATACCCGCAATTCCCAAACAACATCCCAGGAAAAACTCCCGCTGCTGTCACTCAACCGCGCCGCCCGGGCCGCCGGCATCCATCCCGGATGGCCGCTCAACCGCGCGCTCGTCCGCTGCCCGGACCTGCGGATTATTCCCCGCGATCCGGCGGCGGAAACCGCCTTGCGCGACGAGCTGGTTTTCCTCGCCGAGTCCCTAACACCGGATGTGGAAATCACTGCGGCGGACGCGGTGGTGCTCGATCTATCAGGCAGGAAGACGCCCGTCGGCACGATCCCGCATGTCTGGCAGGCGTGGGCACAGACGCCGGATCTCGCCCACTTGGCTGCCCGCCATGAAGCGACGGCCGGCAAGATCATTTCCCCGCCGGATCTCGCGCCATTGCCGTTAGGCGTGCTCGGCTCGCTGGCACAAAATCATCCGTCGCTCGCGCTGCTGGAGCTGTGGGGGCTTAAAACGCTGGGCGATTTCATGAAACTGCCGCGGCAGGCGTTGATCGAGCGCCTCGGGCCGGAGGTGGGGAAATGGCACGACCTGTTGCACGGGAAAACCTGCCGCTTGCTGCGGCTCCACCGGCCGCCGGAATCGTTCGCGCAGGCGTTCGATTTCGACGATCCCGTGGCTTCGATCGACCCGTTGGTTTTCGCGCTCAAGCGGCTGCTCCACACGCTCGCCGGGCGCCTGGCGTCGCGTCACCTGGCCGCGAGTTGTCTCGATTTCCGTTTGATGTTAGAATCCGGCGGCGAGATGGCGCGGCGGGTGCGGCTGCCCGAACCACAGACCGCGGTGGAGGGGATGTTAGCACCGTTGCAGACCTTGTTGGAATCGCTCAAACTCGATGCGGCGGTGGCCAGCTTGCAGCTCGATGCGGAAACCACTTTCGCCACGGCGGCGCAGCGCGAATGGTTCGGCCGCCACCTGCCGCAGCCGGAGCGCTGGGCGGAAACGCTGGCGAAGCTGGAGGCGTTGTTAGGCTCCGGGCGCATCGGCATTCCGGTGCCGCCCGAGTCCTTTCGCCCGGACTCTTTCACGCTTCATCCCGTGGCCGTTTCTGCTCCGGCCACCCGTCCGGATTGCCCGGTCCCGTTGCACCGGTTCCGCCCGCCGCGTGAGATCGCCGTGGCTTACGAATCGCGCGACCGCCAACCGTGGCCGCTCGCCTTGCTCAACGGTTCGCATCCCGGCGAGATCATCGACCGCCGCGGACCATTCCCGGCATCCGGCACCTGGTGGGATCCGGCCGACGCGTGGCAGCGGCTGGAGTGGGACATCCAGCTCGCCAGCCAGCATCTGTTACGGCTCGTTTTCCAAACGCCGAACCGCTGGCAACTCGAGGGAATCTATCAGTGAAATTCGCCGAACTCCACGCGCATTCCGCGTTCTCGTTTCTGCTAGGCGCGAGCCAGCCGGAAGCGATGATCCGGCGCGCTGCGGAGCTCGGCCACGACACCATCGCCATCACCGACCGCGCGGGCTTCTACGGCTCGGCCCGCGCCCACCACGCGGCCAAGGAATGCGGCGTCCGCGCCATCGTCGGCTGCGTGCTCGACCTGCCGGACGGCTCGCGTTTTCCGGTGCTCTGCGCCTCGCGCGACGGCTACCGAATGTTGTCCCGCCACCTCACGGACCGGCATCTATCACCCGGCGGGGAGCATGAACTTTTCCGGACGGGAAATCATCTGCTAGCCCTCACCGGCGACCGCGACGGACCGCTGTGCCGTCCCTTGTTAGCCAATGACCGGCCCGCCGCGCTGCTCGCCGCCGAACGGATGATCCAGCTTTTCGGACGAGCAAATGTCTATGTGGAACTCAACCGCCACGGCCTGCGCGACGACGGCCTGCTGAACCGCCAGCTCGCCGACCTGGCCGCCCATCTCCACTTGCCGCTGTTAGCGAGCAACGCGCCGCTGCACGCCACCCGCGGCGAGCGCCGGCTGGCGGACGCCTTCGCCTGCCTCCGCCACCACCTGCCGCTCGACCGCGCCGGGCGCTTGTTAGCACCGAATGGCGAGCGATATTTGAAGTCGCCGGCGGAAATGGCCGCGCTCTTCGCCGATCTGCCAGAAGCCGTTAGGAACACCCGCCGTCTCGCCGACCGGATCGGTTTCACCTTGGAAAACCTCGACTACCGCTTCCCCGATTTCCCCGACGGCCGGGGAAATCCACTTTCGCTCACCGAGCAAACGACGCTGCTGCGCCGCCATGCCTACGCCGGAGCCTCGCGCCGCTACGGAATTTGCAGTGATAAAGTGAAGGCCCAGCTCGAGCACGAACTCGCGATGATCCACCATCTCGGCTTTCCCGGTTATTTCCTCATCGTTCATGATCTCGTCGAGTTCGCGCGCGGCTGCGGCATCCTGTGCCAGGGCAGGGGATCTGCGGCGAACTCGGTGGTCTGTTACGCCCTCGGCATCACCGCCGTCGATCCGGTCGGCGGCGGCCTGTTGTTCGAGCGGTTTCTATCCGACAATAGGAAAAGCTGGCCGGACATCGACATCGACTTCCCCTCGGGCGAGCGCCGCGAGGAGGTGATCCAGCACGTTTTCAAGAAATACGGCGCGCGCAACGCCGCGATGACCGCCAACGTCATCACCTACCGGGCGAAGTCCGCGTTCCGCGAAATGAGCAAGGTGTTGGGATTCCCGCCGTCGGTGGCGGAGCGGTTTTCCGGCAGCGCCTCGTCGTTCCGCAGCGAGGGCTCGCGCGATGAGAATAAGCCGGACCGCGAAGAGGAATTCGAGGATCGCATCTCCAGCATCCTGCCGCCGTCGCACCCGCGGCTGCCGGCGCTGTCCCATCTCTATCATGCTGTGTTAGGGATGCCGCGCCACCTCGGCCAGCACTCCGGCGGGATGATCGTCTGCGACCACGGGCTGGACGCAGTCGTCCCCCTGCAACCGGCCACCATGCCCGGCCGCACGGTGGTCCAGTGGGACAAGGACGATTGCGAGGACATGGGCATCGTGAAGATCGACCTGCTAGGCCTGGGCATGTTGGCGGCGATGGAGCACGCCCTGGACATCCGCGCCCGCCGCGGCCAGCCGGTCGATCTCGCCACCATCCCCAAGGACGATCCCGCCGTTTTCGAAATGCTCTGCCGCGCCGACACCATCGGCACCTTCCAGGTCGAGAGCCGGGCGCAGATGGCGACCCTGCCGATCATGCGGCCACGGACGTTTTACGATCTCGCCATCCAGGTCGCGATCATCCGCCCCGGCCCGATCGTCGGCGATCTCGTCCACCCGTATCTCAACCGCCGCAACGGGCGCGAGAAAATCGACTTCATCCATCCCGCCTGTGAGGAAATTCTCGCCCGTACGTTAGGCGTGCCGTTGTTCCAGGAACAAGTGCTGCGGATGGCGATGGCCGTCGCCGGATTCACCGGCGCGGAGGCCGACGAACTCCGCCGGGCGATGGCCTTCAAACGCAGCGACGACCGCATGGAATCGGTCACCGCAAAACTCCGCCTGCGGATGACCGAACGCGCAGTCGCGGCCGAGGTGCAGGAGAAAATCGTCGCCTCCATCGGCTCGTTCGCGCTCTACGGATTTCCGGAGAGCCACGCGATTTCCTTCGCCCTCATCGCCTACGCGAGCTGCTGGCTCAAAGTCCACCACCCGGCGGAATTCTACGCCGGCCTCATCAACCACCAGCCGATGGGCTTCTACTCGATCCACACGCTCCTGCAGGACGCGAAACGTCACGGCCTCCGCATCCAACCGGTTTCCTGCATCTGGAGCCGCGAGCTAACGGAAGTGGAGAACGACACCACGCTCCGACTCGGCCTGCGCTGCCTCAAGGGTCTAACAAGCGCGACCACCGCCCGTATCGCTAGAGAGAGGGATGAAAAGCCATTCGCCTCGCTGGAGGATTTGCTCGCCCGCGTGCAGCCGACGGCGAAGGAAAAGCGCCTGCTCGCCCAAGCCGGGGCGTTGAACGGGCTGCCGCAAGTCGGGCATCGCCGCGAGGCCTTGTGGCAAGTCGAGCTGCCGCTTTACGACGACCTGCTAGTGCCGCGCCATCCCTCCCGCCAGGCCGTACTGCCGCCGATGTCGCTGGCGGAGCGCCTGTCCGCCGATTTCGCCACCCAGGGATCCTCCACCGGCCCGCACCCGATGCGGCTTTGGCGCGAACACTCCGGCAGCCGCCAGATTCTCCGCGCCACCGATCTGCAAAACCTCCCGCACGGCATCCCCGTCACCGTCGCCGGCCTGGCGATCTGCCGCCAGCGCCCCGGCACCGCCAAGGGCCATTGCTTCATTTCGCTCGAGGACGAGACCGGCATCGCCAACCTGTTTGTCCCGCAGAAAACCTTCCACCGCTTGCGCCAGGTCATCACCAGCGAGTCGTTCCTGTTAGCCAATGGCATCCTCCAACGTTCCGAAGGCGACCAGCCGACCGTTTACGTCCTCCACGTCGAGCCGTTGTGCGGGATCGGCCCCGAGCACGCCACTCGCTCGCATGATTTCCACTGAAGGAGCGTGGCCGGAATCTTCGGGGGTTCAAATAACAGCACAAGGCTCCGGGCAGAATGCCCGGGCCACCGTGGCGCGGGCATTCTGCCCGACGCCTTTCATCAATTTGATAGGTTGTGTTAATCCGAGAAGACGGACCCCACTTCGTGGAACGGGAGGTTTCCGAAACGCGCCGTGCAATCCTCCTGTTTTTTGTTGCCGGATTAGCGGAATTCATCAGAACCTCCTGAAAACATGAATCGAATGCATGTTTGCGGCTGGAAGCTTTTGATGATTTGAACGATGACGAAGAACCAAGGACTAAAAACAATGCGTGCCGTGTTGGGGGTTTTCCTCGCCGGGAGCGCCCTCGCCAATGCCCAGGGAACCCAAGCGGTGATCGACTCCGGAAATACCGCGTGGATTCTAACGGCGACCGCGCTGGTGCTGTTCATGACAATGCCGGGGCTGGCGCTGTTCTACGGTGGCTTGGTGAGAGGGCGGAACGTGCTCTCGGTGATGGCCCAATGTGCGGGGATCGGCTGCATGGCGTCGCTGCTGTGGGTGGCTTGTGGCTACAGTCTGGCATTCAAGGGCGATGGCAGATGGCTCGGAAATCTGGATGCGGCGTTTTTGAAAGGCGTGACCCTGGACTCGGTCGCGCCGGGGACGACGCTGCCGGAGACACTGTTCGTGATGTTTCAAATGACCTTCGCCATCATCACGCCGGGACTCTATGTCGGAGCGGTGGTGGAGCGGATGAAGTTCGGGGCGATCATGCTGATTTCCGCGTTGTGGCTGGTGGTGGTCTATTCGCCGGTGACCCATTGGGTGTGGGGCGGAGGATGGCTTCAGCAAATGGGGGTCAAGGATCTCGCCGGCGGGATCGTGGTCCATGCGACCGCTGGGGTTTCGGCACTGGTGCTGGCAATCATTCTCGGCAAGCGCCGGGGCTTTCCACAGCATCCGCATCCGCCGCACAATCCGGGGATGGTTTTCGTGGGCGCGGCCATGCTGTGGGTCGGCTGGTTCGGCTTCAACGCGGGCAGCCAGCTTGCCGCCGGCGGCGCGGCGGGGATGACGATGCTGGTGACGCATCTATCCGCTTGTGCGGCGGCGATGGTCTGGTGCCTGCTGGAGCGAGTCCGCAATGGCAAAGTCGGCCTCATCGGCATGGTCACGGGCCTGGTGGCGGGCTTGGCGACCATCACTCCGGCGTCGGGTGACGTGGGCCCGCTGGGGGCGATCGTCATCGGTTCGATCGCCGCAGTGGTCTGTTACATTTCGGTTAGCCTGATCCGGGAAAGGTGGCATATCGATGACTCCCTCGACGTTTTCGCGGTCCACGGTGTCGGCGGGATTCTCGGAACCCTGCTGCTTGCGGTCTTCGGTCAGAAATCGCTCGGCGGAATGGGGAACGTCAAGCCGATGTTAGAGCAACTCGGTCTCCAGGCAACCGGTCTGGGAGTGACCATCGTCTGGTCGGCGGTGGCGACCGCCGCGATCGCACTTCTGGTGAGGGCCACCCTCGGTCTCCGGGTGTCGCAAGAACAGGAGGACGAGGGCATCGACCGCTCGGAGCACGGCGAGAACGCCTATCCGAAGGAGTCGTGACCGCCGTCCGTTAGGGCTTTGGCTCGCCTGACTGCTTCGGCGGATGATCAGAAGGTTCCTAACATGGTATCTTCGCGCCGCCATGAAGAAATCATCCCGCCATTTCTCTCCAGCGATTCGATGCAACGCGTAGGACTGCACCAGAGTGCCATCCAGCGGCAGATGCCTGCTTCTTCGGCGGCGATCATGGTGCGTAGGCGGTGGATGACCGACGGGTGTGAGCGGCAACCCGCCTCTGGATCTTTCTTGCGGTGGGACCCTCCGCGAAACCCTTGAGGAATCCGGCCTGTCCCAAGCCGAGATCGCCCGCCGCTACGGGATTCCCGCGCCCCATCTCACGCAAATGAAACAAGGCAAGCGCCGATGCACTCCCGAGTATGACCTCCGCCTGAGCGCTTTCTTCGGCATCACCCCCGGGATGTGGATGAATCTTCAACTCGACTACGAGTTCATGTGCGCGGACCGCGAAAAGGGCGAAGCCAATCGTCATCGATGGAGGGGGTGAGCAGTGAGTAGTGAGCAGGAAAGAGGCTGGTTGGGCGGCGATGGAGTTCTGGGAAATGCCCATCGAAATCAGGGGAATGCTTCGGGAGAATTTCGCCGAGTTTGATGGGTCGATTCATGGCCCTATCATGACGGAATGTGGCAATCACCAAACGGTCTCCACCACCCCGGAATCCTTGATGGACCGATCCCGCGTGAGCAACGGGATCCGGTGCGCCTTTGCGGTCGCGGCGATGACCCGGTCGAACGGATCACCGTGAGGCAGTGCGAGGGTGATGGCGAGCCGCGCGATTTCGGGGTTGATGGGAATGACGCGGAAGTTTTCCGTGATTTTCGCGAGCAGGACGTCAAGACCATCCGCATCGTCGATCCGGCCTTTGGCACTGAGATAAGCCACCTCAAGCAGGACCATGTCCGAGATCGCGAGGTCCATCTTGGTCGCCGCAGCGATGAGCTTGCGAGCCTTGGCCCCGAGCTTGGGATCTCCAGCGAGACTCCACAGCACGGCATGGGTGTCGAGGCAAGCCTTCATAGGCTCGGATTCCATTCGCCTTCCGGCAGTGTGGGTTGGTCGAGCAGATCATCCGCGAAACGAAGCAGGCCTTTGCGCGAGCCCAAGATCGACTCTCCCGAACGAGGTTCGGCGGTGAGGCGCAGATTTCCGCCGCGGGTGACGATGATGACCTCTTCGCCGGCCAGAGCGGCATTGCGAACCTTGGGAAATTCGCGCAACAGGGTGCTGACGTTGGTTTTCATGGTGGAAATTTGTCAGATGATTTGTCAAATGTCCAGAATGCAAAAAACCGAGGTCCGTGGATGGGCTTTGGGACATAAGGTCGGTGTATAATTCTGGCAAACGGTCTGGTGTGCTGTGAAATTGATTTCGGCGGATTAAGCACTGAGCGTGGTTGCTGCGTCTCGCAGCAACGTCATGAATGGCCGGGCATTGCTGCGAGACGCAGCAACCACGGTAAGCAAACAGCCCGTCACTTTGAATCTTACGGCACACTAGCGCGAGAGTCCGGGCAACACGATTCTGCGTCCGCCGTTTTTTCGTGAAGTAGCGAGAGAGAGGCTGCGCTCGATTCATCCACATCGACGCTCACAGAGCGCCACTACAACGCGGTCCGGCTGAGAATGAAATCAAACGGATAGATCTGCCCGTCGGCCTCGGCGAGGATGGCGTTTTCTGTCCACTTGTCGGCATTCGGAGGAATTCGCCCTTAACTTGACGCGCATGGACGAACAGCGAGCGAGCGCCCGAATTCGGGTGTTTCGCGGAAGATCGAACTCAGCTCGCCTTCGACTTGGGAACCGTCGAGGCTTTGGGCGAAGTCACCAGCCTCAAGGCATCTTCCGGCAGTACGGGCCCACTGCGTGATTCGAGAATCGCCGAGCGGAGACGGTTGCGACGGGTTTGTTCGAGTGCTTCCTCGGCGGTGATCCTGCGCTGGTTCTTCGGATTCATGGGCGGAGTTTAGAAGGGCTGCGAGGTTTTTCAAGCTGAAGGATTGAGTGGACATCGACGGGAGGGGAAGCGGTGATTTGTTTCTATGGTGGAGCAGCCACTTTGGCAAACGGAGTGTGAGCGGCAACCCGCCGCTGGACCTTCCTTGCGGCGGGACGCTGCGCCGCCGCGAGGGATGGTTGTGGCTCGAGTGTTAGGGGAGCTGCGACAGGAGTGTCGTGGCCTGTTAGCGGGTGGCCGCGTTCGGTTCGACCTCGGTGGCGAAGGCGGACCAGATTTTCTCAAAATCATTCGGCGGCTTTTCCGCTTGGCGGACGACTCCGTCCGCCGTGATGCCGAGCCACGGATGCATCCGGCCGCCCAGTGATTCGATGACCTGCACGGTCCAGATATTGCATACCCGCGGCAGGAAATAGATGTGCCGCGATTCTAACAGGACGCCGCCGCCCCAGCTTGAGGTGCCGCAGACGACCGGTCGGCCATCGGCTCCGCGGGTGCTGCAGTCATTGAGGAAAGCAGCCAGATCCTTGCCCTTTTCCCGCGCGACGAGTTTCCGCCAGATCCGTTGATGCGGGCAGACCTCTGTGACGTGCCAGTTAGCCGGGATGAGTTCCATCACTGACGGCGACGGCAGGAACAGCGCGCGGAAAAATTTCCACGGCGAGTGCAGACCTTTTTCGACGTAGGCGGTCCGGTTGCCCCAACTGAGCGTGACGTATTTCGGCGTGCCGAAGCCGGCCGGCGGGATGAAGCCCGACTCTAGCAGCCAGTCGTATGGGAAAACCATGCCCGTGTGCAGATCGTCGGCGATCATCCAAACGAGCACGTCGGGGGCCTTCGCCAGTCGGCCGGGGGCGGTTTTTCCAACCACCGCCCGCCGGGGCACTGCGGGCGCATCCGGCAAGCGGATCCCGCACGAGGTCACTGCCGCCGCAGCGAGCATTACCCCGGCGAGATTGCTGATAGGCCGGAGGCGGGCCATCAGGCGGGCAGGAACGAGCAGATGTATTCGCAGATGCCGTCGTTCACCTTGATCGTGAAGCCGCTGTTAGCGGCGACGTCGAAGGCCGAGCCTTCCTCGACCACGATAACCCCGGTGGTCCCGTCCAAGGTGACTTCACAGGCTCCGGCGATGATTTCCATGCGCTCGGGGGCGGCGGTGCCGAAATGGAATTTGCCCGGATAGATCAGGCCCAGGGTTTTCTTGGTGCCGTCGGTGAAGTGAACGGTGTGGGAAACGACACGACCGTCGAAATAGACATTGGCCTTAGCATCGACGGTGACATTGGGGAAGGAAGACATGGGTGGAAGTTGGAAGTTATTAGTTATTCGGTGGGAAGGCCGCTTTCCTTCCAGGAATCCCAGCCGCCGGAGAGGACGGACGACGAGTAGCCGAAGCCTGCGAGATGGTTTGCCACCGTCCGGGCATCGGGGCAGAGCAGGTTGGTGCAATAGACGACGATCGTTTTTTCCGCGGCCAGCGCGGCCTTGATTTCTGCTTCCCGTTTGACGATCTGCGCGTCGCAGTCCGGCTTCGGCAGACTGATCGCGCCGGGGATGTGGCCGAGGCCGTAGAAAAATCCGGGGCGGGCGTCGAAGAACAACACGTTGCCGGATTGCTGAAGGGTGAACGCCTCGGTGAGCGTGATCGAGGTGACCTTGCCGCGTCCGTTCATCCTCACGGGTTTGGGCTTGGCCAACGGGGCCGCGACGGTTTTCACCGGCACCTCGGGCACCGGCTGGGTACACGAGGCGAGGCCAATGGCGAAAAGAGTGAGAAGCTTGAACCGGCAGGCGGTCATTTGACGATCTCCAGAAGCTCCACATCGAAGACCAGCGTGCCGGCAGGTGCGCCCGGAGGTGCGGTATCGCCGTAAGCGAGTTTGCCTGGGATCCACAGCCGGCGTTTTTAGCCCGTGACCATCAGTTGCACGCCTTCGGGACCGCCGGGCTTGACTTGGTTCAAGGGAAACACGATCGGCTCGTCGCGGGTGATCGAGCTGTCGAAGAGTTTGCCATCGGTGGTCCAGCCGGAGTAGTGGACTTTCACTTGGTCGGTGGCTTTCGGATGGACGGTGCCAGTGCCCTTGGTGAGCACCTTCGAGGAGATCCCGGAAGCGGTTTTTTCCGCGCTTTCAGGGGCGGCGGCCACGTCTTCAGGGACGGCAGGGGGCTTGGGCGCTTGCTTGATGGAGATCAGTTCGACGTCGAACACCAGCATACCACCGGGGCGGCCGCCGCCGGCGCTTTCACCGTAGGCGAGAGCGCCAGGGATCCAGAAGCGGCGCTTTTCGCCCTCGACCATCAGTTGTAAGCCTTCGGTCCAGCCCTTGATCACGCCGTTGAGCGGGAAGCTCGCTGGCGTGCCGCGTTTCACCGAGCTGTCGAAGAGTTTGCCGTCGGTGGTCCAGCCGGAGTAATGCACGGTGACGGTGTCGGCGGCGGCGGGATGTTTGTCGCCTTTGCCCGCTTGGAGGACTTTCGAGGCGAGGCCGGATGCGGTTTTGATGGCATCGGCAGGGGCGGCGGCTACGTCGGATGGAGTTTCAGGCATGGCAGAGGTTGTGGCGGGTATTTCAGGGACCAGTTCGGCTTGGACGGTGGGTGAGATGGCAACGATCAAGCCGGCTGCGGTCGGGATCATGGCTCGCAAGGATTTCGATAGGAAATTCATCCGCGCAAACTCCACAGATCCGGCAAGTCTGTCAATCCCGGGAATTGGCCGAAATCGTCAATAGTGCCTGGCACCGACATTCGCGCGCCGTGAACGAACCTCCAAGGCGGATGGCTCGTGGCAGTATGGGCACAGGAACTTCCCCCGTAACAGGATCGCCAACGCCACCCTGAGGCGGTGGCTGCCCATGACGGTGCGGGCGTTGCGGTGCTTCGCGCAACCCTTTCTGGCGAGGACCGGCGTCAGGCACAAGGGGCAGCGCGTGCGCCCCGCAAGCAGCCATTGGGTGATGCTCGCAATAGCGCAGATGAAGCCCAACGCCAGCGCGATGATCGTCAGCTCGTGGTCGTCTTGGATGAGTGAATAGACCAGGAACCCGATCACAGCCGGAACGGTCACGCATCTGAAACAGAGCAGGAACGCGACGAACTTGAAGCGGGAGATTGTCGATTGAGATGGGAAACGATGCATCGTTGAAGTCCAAGCAAACAGTTAGAATAGGCTGGCAGCAAGCGGTTAGTAAACTATTTGAAAATCAGCCGGAAATGATTCGACTCACGCCGTGCCAAGAATGGTCGCCCGCCGGTCCGGGCCGCTCAGAACAGCACGCCCTGGCAATTCTCGGCCGCCGGTGGCTTGGCCGGGCCTGCCAGCAGCGCGTCGATCCGTGTCAGCAGGTCGAGCGACGGCAGTTCACGACCTTCTAACAAAGTCCGCAGCCGCGTCCGCCACTCGTCCGCCGAGCCACCGTCACTGGCGGCCAAGGCCATCGCCGTTTGCGAGAGCCGCCCGCTCACCGCGAACTGGCGGCCAGTCCGGCGCAACCAGGCGTCGAAGTAGGGTCTTTCGTTGCGCGGCGAAATCACGCCGTAGCCCTGACTCAAGCGTGCGACCGGGTCAAGATTTCCCTCAGACGCAGTCTGAAAAACGCGCGAAGGCAGGGACCGACCTCCGGGCGGTCCGCGAGAATGGGAGGCGAATGACCGGCCATGATCCATTTTCCTAGCGGTTCATGGGCAACGCATCCTCCACCCATTCGCAGGACCGCCCGGAGGTCGGTCCCTGCCATTTTTCAGATAGCCCTGTCACTTGCGCGGGCGGCCCTTTTTCCCGGCGGGATACTTCACCGCCTTCATCGGCGGGGCAGGGGTGTCGTTCTTCAGCGCGGCGATCTGATCCCGCAGATGCGCCGCCCGCTCGAATTCCAAACGCGACGACGCTTCCCGCATTTCTTCCGTTAGTTCGGCGATCACCCGCAGCTTGTCGTAGGTGCCCACGTCGTCGGCGACCAGCGAACTGTTGAGCTGGTCCGCGTGTTCCCGCGCATATTCGTGGGTGTGCAGGCTGTGTTGCAGCGCCCGTTTCACGCTTTGCGGGGTGATCCCGTGCTTTTCATTGTGCGCCTGCTGGCGGGCGCGGCGATATTCGGTGATGTCGATGAGCGCCTGGATCGAGTCGGTGACCTTGTCGCAAAACAACACGCACTCGCCGCCGATGTGGCGCGCCGCCCGGCCCGCCGTCTGGATCATCGAGGTCTCGTTGCGCAGGAAACCTTCCTTGTCGGCATCCAGGATGCACACCAGCGAGACTTCCGGCAGATCCAGACCTTCCCGCAGCAGGTTGATCCCTATCAGAATATCAAACGTCGCCGCCCGCAACTGCCGCAGGATTTCCACCCGCTCCACCGCGTCGATGTCCGAGTGCAGGTAGCGGCACTTCAGCCCGGTGCCCTGCAGATACTCCGCCAGATCCTCTGCGGTCTTCTTCGTTAGAGTCGTCACCAGCACCCGTTCATGGCGCTCGACGCGCTGCCGACAGAGTTCGATCGTCTCGTCGATCTGGCGCTTGAGCGGCCGCAGGATCAACACCGGATCCAACAGGCCGGTCGGCCGGATGATCTGCTCCACCACCAGCGGCGTGCCGCGCCGCGTCGGGTCGAATTTCTCCACGGCCTCGTCGTTTCCGCTAGGCTTGACCCGGATTTTTTTGAAATCGAAAAGCGGCTCGCTGCCCTTGCCGGTGTTCGCCTTCACCGGGATGAACGTCTTGTTCTCCGGCCGCGAGTTGACGATCTCGAACGGCCCCGGCGTCGCAGAAACATAGACCCGCTGGCCCGTCATCTGCATGAACTCCTCGAAGCGCAGCGGCCGGTTATCGAGCGCGCTCGGCAGCCGGAACCCGTGGTCCACCAGCACCGTCTTGCGGCTCTTGTCGCCCTCATACATCCCGCCCACCTGCGGGATCGTCGCGTGGCTCTCATCGACTAACAGTAGAAAATCCCGCGGAAAGAAGTCCAGCAGCGTGTAGGGCCGCGCGCCCGGCTCGCGCCCGGTGATGTGCCGCGAGTAGTTCTCGATGCCCTGGCAGAATCCCATCTCCGCCATCATTTCCAAATCATAGTCCGTGCGCATCCGCAGCCGCTGTGCTTCGATCAGTTTCCCCTCCTTCTCGAACGTCGCGATCTGCTCCTTCGCCTCCGCGCGGATCGCCACCATCGCCCGCTTCATCTTGTCGCCCGGCGTCACGAACTGCTTCGCCGGGAAAAACGTGTGCGTCTCCAGCCGCTCGATCAGGTGCCCTGTTAGCGTGTGGACGCTGCTGATCCGCTCCACCTCGTCGTCGAAAAACTCCACCCGGATCGCCGTCTCGTCGAGATACGCCGGATGCACTTCCACCACATCCCCCCGCACCCGGAATTTCCCCCGGCCAAAGGCGATGTCGTTGCGCTCGAACATCATTCCCACCAGCGATGCCAGGAACTCCTCGCGCGTCAGCTTTTGCCCGACCCACACCGGCACCATCATGTTCGCGTAATCCTCCGGCGAACCCAGGCCGTAGATGCACGACACCGACGCCACCACGATCGTGTCCTGCCTTGTTAGGATTGAACCCATCGTGCTCAGCCGCAGCCGCTCGATCTCGTCATTGATCGCCGAATCCTTCTCGATGTAGGTGTCGCTCCGCGGGATATACGCCTCAGGCTGATAGTAATCGAAGTAGGAAACGAAATACTCCACCGCGTTGTGCGGGAAGAAGTTTTTGAACTCCGAGTAGAGCTGCGCCGCCAGCGTCTTGTTGTGGCTCATGATCAGCGTCGGCTTGCCGAAATTCCGGATCAGGTTCGCCATCGTGAAGGTCTTCCCCGAGCCCGTCACCCCTAGCAACGTCTGGTGATGGTTCCCCGCCGCCAGCGACTTCGTCAGCTTGGCGATCGCCTGCGCCTGATCCCCCTCAGGCAGGTAGTCGCTCTCAAGTCGAAACGGCATCCGGCCGCAGCCATAACCCCGGATCGCCCGCCCGGCAAGCCGGTGATATGGGCATTCCTGCCTGTTGTCCACAAGTCGAAGGCGGGGAAATCAAGGAGTGGCGCAAGCCACCGCACTCCATGGGGGCGGGCGTCAAACTTGCGGCTTGGCAGGACGGCCAATGCCGGATGCGATGGCCACGAGATGATTTCAATGACAGAAGGCCAACCGATCCCCGGATTCAGCGATGCGGTGCGGGATGCTTTCTCGCGCAAAGGGGTGCTGGCGAAGTCGCGGGATTTCGAATACCGACCGCAACAGCAGGAACTCGCGGTGGCGGTGGCGGAGGCGTTGATCGGGGCAAATCCGCTGGTGGCGGAAGCGGGGACCGGGGTGGGGAAGTCGCTGGCCTATCTGTTACCGGCGGCGCGGTTTGCGATCGAGACGGGGCGGAAAGGGATCATTTCGACGCACACGATCAACTTGCAGGAGCAACTCGTGCGGAAGGACATTCCGATTGTTAGAAAGGTGCTGGGCGACGAGCTGCCGGCGGTACTGTTGAAGGGGCGGCAGAATTACCTGTGCCCGCTGCGGCTGCGGCGGGCGTTCGAGCAGGCGGGCGATCTTTTCACCGGCAGCGAGAACGACGAACTCGAAGCGATCAGCCGCTGGGCGGAGGGCACCCGCGACGGGACGCTGAGCGATTTGGATTTCCAGCCGCAGATGAAAGTCTGGCTGCAGGTGTGCAGCGAGCCGCACCTGTGTACGGCGCGCCACTGCGGGCCGCGGGGGAATTGCTTTTTTCAGGAAGCGCGCAAGGCGGCGGCGGACGCGCGGTTGATCGTGGTGAACCACACGCTGTTTTTCGCGCTGCTGAATACCGACGACGAAGCGGACGACGACGAGGCTGGCAAAAAAGTAGGCGGGTTCCTGTTTCCTAACGACTTCGCGATCCTCGACGAGGCGCACACCATCGAGCAGGTGGCGGCGATCCAGTTAGGCCTGCGGGTGTCGCAATCCGGGCTGCGTTTCGACCTGCAGCGGCTCTATCATCCGAAGACCCGCAAGGGCTTGTTGAAATCGTTCCGCAGGGCCTCGGCGCTGACCGCGGTGGAAGCGGCCTTGAGCGCGGCGGAGCGGTTTTTCCACGGGGTGGGGGATGTGGCGAAGTTCGGAAACTACTCGAAGGAATGCCGCATCCGCGAGTCGGAGGTGGTGCCTAACACGTTGGCGGAGCCGTTGCGGAACCTGTGGCTGGAGATCGACAATCTGGCGGCGGACGTGGAGTCGGAGGCGACCCGCGCGGAGTTGCAGGACGCGTCCCGGCGCTTGCGCGAGGCGCACGGCTCGATCGGAGTTTTTCTCGACCAGACCACGGACGACAGCGTCTATTGGGTGGAGAAAAGCGGGCGCGACGAGCAACAGTTCAGCCTGCACGCCGCGCCGGTCAATGTGGCGAATCGGCTGCGGCCACTGCTCTTCGGTGGCAGAAAAAGCCTGGTGCTAACAAGCGCGACGCTCGGCGTGGGCGACCCCAAGCTCGGCTACTTCTGCGGCCGCGTGGGCGCGGAAAACGCGCGGGCGTTGTGCATCGGCAGCCCGTTTGACTACCAGCGGCAGATGAAGATTCGCATTTACAAGAGCGTGCCGGATCCGGGCACGCCGCGCTACGACGAGCTGTTGGCGGAGGGAATCCGGCAGTCGGTGTTAGAGAGCGATGGCCGGGCCTTCGTGCTGTTCACCAGCTACCGCACGATGCGCGACGCGGCGCAGCGGTTGGAGCACTTTTTCCGCACCCAGGGCTGGCGGGTTTTCCTGCAAGGCGACGGCATGCCACGGCACAAGATGATCGAGGAATTCCGCAACGACGTGCACAGCGTGTTGTTCGGAACGGATAGTTTTTGGACCGGGGTGGATGTCCCGGGCGAGGCGCTTTCCAACGTGATCGTCACCCGCCTGCCGTTCGCCGTGCCGGACCACCCGCTAACCGCATCGCGGCTCGAAGCGATCGAGGCGGCGGGTGGCAATCCATTCATGGACTACTCGGTGCCGGAAGCGATCCTCAAGATGCGCCAGGGCGTCGGCCGCTTGATCCGCACCGAGCGCGACAAGGGGCTGGTGTGCATTCTCGACAACCGGATTCTAACCAAACGCTACGGCCAGGCGTTCCTCAAGGCGCTGCCGGACGCGCCGGTGGAAGTGATCGGTTAGTTTGAGTTAGAGGTGGAACGGGACCAGCCGGGAGATCGCGGTTTTCAGCATGGTGCTGTCCCACTGGCCGGGTGCGGTGGCGGTGCTGCCGAGGTAGCCGTAGTTCAGGACGCTGCCGCATTGCGCGCATAACAGCCGTGACACCGGGGCCAGCGGACCCATGCCCATGGTCGCGACCGGCAGTCCGTGATCGGCGAGTTGGAAGTCCGCGAGGCGTGTGATGTCCGGAGGGCGATGGAGCATCGCTGCGGCCTTGAACGCGGCGGCTCCGGCGTCCAGCGCGCGTTTGGCGGCATCTTCCAGCACCGAGGTATCAGGTAGTTTTTCAAAATCATGAAACGAGGCGATCCACGGGATTGTCCGTGCCGCCAGCTCGCATAGGAAATCACCCATCTCAGGGATGCTTGCGACCTCGATGTCGAGCCATGCGGCCTGATCGAGTGCGCCGCGCAATAGCGACACCCGGGCGGCGGCGTCCAGCGCCCCAGCACCGCCTTCCTCGGCCCGCCGTGCCGTGAACATCAGCGGGATTTCCGCTAGATGGCTCCACGGCCTGGATTCGGTGGCCACAGTCCCGCCGGCTAACAGGTCGAGCCGGATTTCCGCGATGTCGCAGGATTCCCTGACCGATGAAGCCGTGGCTTCGTGCAAGTCCTGCGAGGTGCCAAAGCTGCCAACGACCCGCGGACGACCGTCCGTTAGCAGAAATTTCGCACACGCCATGGCCAAGTGATGCGTTTCAAATGGCCACCCGTCAATCGCTTGTGGCGACAGCTTGAGCTGGCTGTATTTACTTCGGGCGAAATTTTAGCAGAAATCGTTATTTTCTCTGGTCAACCCGAAACTCTACTCCCTACCTTCCTTCAAAACCCACGCCGTATGAACTTCTTCCCACGCTCCGCCCCCGCTTTCGCCACTCTCGCCGCCGTCGCCATCCTGTCCGTGGGAAGCGCATTCGGGCAAGCCTCCAAGGTGGTCGGGGAGAAGCCCGTGTTTGAGGATCTGCAGTCCCCGCAATTCCAGCTTTCTTCGGGCGGCAAGGACAAGCGCTTCACTCCGAAGGATTGGCTCGAAATCGAAGCCAAGTTGAAAATCTCACTCGCTCCGGAACCGGCCTCCAAGACCTGTGACAAAATCACGGTCAAGTGGTACGTTGCGGTGAAGAACCCGGAGAAGGCTGGCACCATGCTGCTGCTCACCAAGACCATCGAGCATGTGAACGTGCCTTTGGAGGAAGACATTTACTGCTCGGTCTATCTGTCACCGAGTTCGATCAAGCGCCTCACCGGTTCCGAC
>JANOZJ010000261.1:0-1824 GCA_031429315.1 Akkermansiaceae bacterium | reverse complement strand
GACGCCACCGAGTTTGACCGGACGATACTCGGCCCCGGCGACATCCACGCGCAGATTGCCGGACGCGCGGGCCACTTCACTCCATTTGCTGAGGATCTTGCTGCCATCGCCGATGACGGTGCCATAGGCGATCCGCCGGTTACCCGCCCACACTCTAACGGTGGACTTTGCCGCAGTGGCAAGCGCGGGCGTGATCGCTTCGCTGAGCTGCGCGGCCTGGGCATCGACCGCCTGGCGCTCCTCCGGCATCAGCAAGGGAATGTCGTCCTGCGCGACTAGCGCGTTTGGCAAAACAAGGGCAATGGTTAGATATACAAGCGGTTTCATTTGGGGGTGTTCCTTAGCGTTCTTCAAACAGGGCATTGAGGCGGACCAAGCCGACCTCCACTTCGAGCTCTTTGCGGTCGCGTAAAATCCCGAGCTTCACTTTGTCGCCGGGCTGACGTTTCGCCAGCATCACTTGCAGTTTGTTGCCGTCGCGGACGGGGCTGCCATCGAGAGTCCGGATCACGTCACCCACCCTGACCCCTGCGGCGGCGGCGGGGGACCGCGGTGCCACCGCATCGACAGGCACGCCCTTCACTCCGCGCGCCATTCCCATGACGATGCCGAGCACCGGCATTTCGGGATTCGCGAGGGGGTTCATCGAGAGTTTCCCCCACGCTTCACCGGCGCGGATGCGGTCCCAGTCTTCCTTGAAACCGTCGATGCCGGCGTGGTTGTTGTTAGTCAGGGATACGCCGATGGACGAATTGATTCCGATGATTTTCCCGTCGAGATCGAACAGCGGTCCGCCGGAGTCGCCGCCGATCAGAGTGCAGTCGGTGGTTAGAAAATTGCCGGGGCCTTTGGAAACCACGCGACCGAAGCGGACCGGCGGCGGGCGTCCCGCGTCGAATCCCGCCGAGTGGCCGAGCGCGACCACCCAGTCGCCGGCGCCGAGCGTTTTGGAAGCCCCCCTTTCCGCGAACGGCCACGGCCCTTTGCCGACGATCTGCACCATCGCGATGTCCTTGGAGTAATTCGCGCCGAGGACTTTGCCCGTGACTTGCTCGCCATTGGGGAAAACGACCTCCAGCTCCTCGGCCCCTTGGACCACGTGCGCGGCTGTTAGGATGAGGCCGTCCGCAGTGGTGATCACGCCGGAGCCGGATGAACCGGTTTTCTCCGCCAGCAAGGCGACCGTGGCGGGCGTCACCTTTTTGCTGACGGCCTCGACCTTGGACTCCAGTTTCGCGAGGTCCGCCAGATCGCGCACCGGCTCGCTGGCTTGCAAGAACGAGCCGAGGCAAATGCCGGCGAGAGGAAAGATTCGATTCACTTTCATGGTTGTTTGATTCACAGCGACACCGCCGCGCACGTTCGTCTGTCCCGATAATCAAGGATGGATCGCCCGCTGAGGATCGCTTAGCATTTGCACGAAGATGGCAAAAAGCAACCCGCCCGACACCAACCGCCTCCGCAGTGAGGTGCCCGAAAGCGCCCCGTCGCGCGGCCCCGGAGGGCTGTCACTGCTGCTGTTCTGGCCGTTTCATCTGTTCAATCTCGTCACCCGTCCGTTTGGCATGTTGGTGAAGGTTCTGCTCCGCGTGATCGGTTATCCGGTGGTCGCCGGTCTCTATGGACTGGTATTTCTGGCGGTCGTTTACGGCATCCGCGCGCAGAAATACGATCTCGCGAAAGTCCACGCGATGCCCGAGCGCTCGATCATCCGCGACCGGTTAGGCGAGGAAATCGGCCGCATCCACGGCGACAAGCGCTCGATCGTCCCGCTCAAACAAGTCGCCGAAAACTTCCGCAAGGCGATCCTCGCCCGCGAGGACG
>JANOZJ010000260.1:0-5098 GCA_031429315.1 Akkermansiaceae bacterium | reverse complement strand
CGCTGGATCTGCTCTATCCGCCGCAGTGCGCGGTGTGCCGCGCGACCTTGTCGGACGGACGGGCGTTGTGCGATGCCTGCGACGCGGACTTGCCACGCCTCGCTGAGCCGTTTTGCCAATCCTGCGGCGAGTCGTTTCCCGGTGAAATCGAAGGCGTGTTCGCCTGCCCGAACTGCCACCGGCTAAAGTTTGCCTTCGAGTTCGCCCGGCCCGCGATGGTCCGCGACGACCGCACGTTAGATATGATCCACCGCTTGAAATACAGCCGCGAACTTCATCTCGCGAAGGACCTCGGCCGACTCGCCGCCCACTCGTTTGGTGATCCCCGGCTCGCGCCCGCGCTCGCCGGAAATTGGCCGCTGGTCCCCGTCCCGCTGCATCGCCGGCGCTTCCAACACCGCCATTTCAACCAAGCCGAGGAAATATCCAAGGTGCTCGCAAGCCTCACCGGCTTGCCCGTCCTCAACGCCCTGCACCGGACCCGCGCCACCGGCCACCAGACCGCGCTCACCCGTGCCCAACGCATGGAAAACCTGCGCGGTGCCTTCGTTATCAGCCGCGCCGGCAGCCATCGCATCGGCCAGTCCCCGGCTGGCGCGGTGCTGGTGGACGACGTTCTAACCACTGGATCGACCGTCCACGAATGCGCGAAAATCCTCCGCCGCGCCGGCTTCCGGAGCATCTTCGTGGTCACCGTGATGCGCGGCTAACCGATCGCCGGTTTCACGTCGAACCGCCGCAGCGCGAAATGGCAAATCACCGCAGTTAGACCCAGCGTCACCAGCGGGAAAGTCCCGGAAAACGTTTCCGCGATTCCCCACCGGTGACTGTCGGCCGGCTGATAGAGCAAGTTGAAACTCTTGAAGCCCGCGATCCATCCCGCATGGAGGCCGATGGCGAACCACAACGCTCCGGTCCGCACCCGCGCCCACGCCAGGATCATGCCCCCGAAAAACAACGTAGCGAAGTTGGTGACGAAAAACCGCGGGTCCGTAAAATGAAACAGGACCTTCCCCAACAGTTCGAAACCCGCCATCGCGGACGCAGGGTCGGCGATGACCGAGCCTGCCGGTGGTTTCAGGAAATGGATGAAGGCGAAGATCAGCGAAGTCCCGACACATGCCGCGATCGGTTTCGCAAACCTGAGCCACATCCCTAACAAGACCCCGCGGATCATCCATTCTTCCAGCGGCGGCACCACCAGCGCGGGAACGATAATCTTACCCATCAGCTTCCCGAAACCCGGCGCACCCGGCTTCGGCGTGAAGGCCCCCCGCGCTTCGAGCAACAACCCGATCCCCCACAACATGCCCGCGGCGATGACGCAGCCCACCCCGATCTGGATCACGGCGGACTGCCAAGGCACTGAGATCGTTGAAACCACCTTGGAAACACATCCGGCCCGCTTGACCCGGATCCTCCAGACCAGCCCCGGAAACGTCACCAGCGCGGCTAACAACAGCGCCCGCGCGAAAAACCGGCTGAATTCCGCCCGCCCGCATGCCGCCCCCAGCCATTCCAGAATGCCGGGCAAATCTCCGGTTGCGGCGGAACCGGCGAGACTCTTCCCCGCTTGGTAAAGCCATGGCGCGAGAGCCGCAGCCAGCACGAGTGACAGCATCAGCCACAACATGACCGCACCTGCCTCGGATAGAAAAAAGCGTTTCACTCCCGATGTTTTGATCGGTCTGATGTGACTTGTCCAGAGGTCGTTGCGGAACGCGAATTGTCATCCTGCGGCGGAACTTGCGATTCCTGAAATCACCGACACCTTTTCACCGCTCTCCAGTCGTGGTTTGACACCTGCCACCGTCAATCCCATTTACGATTTCCTCCACCTGTGCGCCGCCCGAAAAGCTGGTGTCTCGCGGCTCTACACCAAGGATGTCAACGACTTCAAATCGTTCCACAGGCCTGGCGATCCTGAGATTCTTCTTCCATAAAACAGTGGCCAGGTCGCGGCTCACAACGTGACGCAGAAGGCCCGCCATTCAGAATACCTGACCTCGTGTGAGAGGCAAAGTGGCTGTTGACCGTGAAATCAAGGATTCTGATGTTAGGTTTTCCAGGGCGGTCGGAGTTGTGAGCGTGATACCAAATCGCGGCATCCTGCCCGCCGCCAATCTTCAGTGTGGTATCATCTCAAGCACCGCCAAAACAAGCGCGAGGTCAGGTGTTCTTGCCATTCGATTTTCCCCATCACAAAAAAAGCCGCCGGGAAAAACTCCCGGCGGCTATCTGGACCAAAAGACGAGTTCTAACGCTTCAGAGCTTGCCCAGAGCGGCCTTGACCGCGTCGAAGTCAGGCATGTCACCCGGATTTTCCAGGACCTCGGCGTATTGCACCACGCCGGATTTATCAATCACGAACGCCGAGCGCTTCGACACGCCGCCCATGATCAGGTTTTTCGCCGGCAAAAACTGCTCGTAAGCCACGCCGTATGCTTTGGTCACCGCGTGCTCGTAATCGCTGAGCAGCGTGATCGTGATGCCTTCCTTTTGCGCCCAGGCTTCCTGCGCAAACGGGTTGTCGCCGGAAATCCCGAGCACTTTCGCGTCGAGCGCGTCATACTCGGAGATGCCCTTGGAAATGCCGCACAGCTCGGTGGTGCAGCCGCCGGTGAAGGCCATTGGCACGAATAACAGAACAATGTTGGACTTGCCGATGAGATCGCTGAGTTTGACCAGCTCGGGGCCGTTAGCAGTTTGAGTGACGAGGGTGAATTCCGGGGCTTGGTCGCCGACTTTGATGGACATGGTGGTTTGGTGGTTGTGTGAAGTGAGGCCGCAGCTTAGAACGCCGCTCACGGATATGTCATACCAATTCTCAAATTTTGGCCAACACCTCGGCAGCGGCAGCGGCATCGGCGAGCTGATGGACGACCTCGGCCACGCCCTCGCCAGCGGCGGCCCGGACCTGAAAATGCTCGGCGGCGGCCAACCCGCCCGCATCCCCGGGATGGACGCCGTCTGGCGGCGGCGCGTGGAAGAACTGATGGAGGAAATGGGCGGGCTCGAGCGCGCCCTCACCACTTACGACCCGCCGCGCGGCAATCCCCATTTCCTCGAAGCCATCGCCACCCTGTTCCGCAACACCTTCGGCTGGGATCTAACGTCCGACAACGTCGCCATCACCAGCGGCGGCCAGACCGCCTTCTATTTCCTCTTCAATCTCCTCGCCGGGGAAATGCCCGATGGCAGCCGCCGCAAGATCCTGCTGCCACTCGTCCCCGAATACATCGGCTACGCCAACCAGGGCGTCAGCGGCGACCTCTTCCGCGCCGTCACCCCGCTCATCGAAAAAACCGGCCCGCACGAGTTCAAGTATCGCGTCGATTTCGACCAACTCGCCGTCACTCCCGACATCGCCGCGATCTGCGCCTCGCGCCCGACCAACCCCACCGGCAATGTCCTAACCGACGACGAGATCGCCCGCCTCTCCGCCATCGCCAAACAGCACGGCATCCCGCTGATCATCGACAACGCTTACGGCGCGCCCTTCCCCGGCATCATCTTCGCCGATGCCACCCCGTTCTGGGAAAACCACGTCGTCCTCACCTTCAGCCTGTCAAAACTCGGCCTGCCTGGCACCCGCACCGGCATCGTCATCGGCCCGCCGGAAATCATCCGCGCGCTCGGCTCGATGAGCGCCATCGCTGGCCTGTCGAATCCTAACATCGGCCAGCAGATCACCCTGCCGCTGATCAAATCCGGCGAGATCCTCCGCCTCAGCCGCGAAGTCGTCCGCCCGTTCTATCAGGAAAAATGCGCGCTCGCCCGCCAGGCAGCCCACGAAGCCTTCGGCGACGACATCGAGTGGTTGATGCACCGCAGCGAAGGCGCGCTGTTCCTGTGGTTCTGGTTTCCCGGCCTGCCGATCACCTCCCAGGAACTCTACGAACGCCTGAAAAAACGCGAGGTCCTCGTCATCCCCGGCCATCACTTCTTCTTCGGCCACGACGACCCTAACTGGTCCCACCGCCACGAATGCATCCGCGTTTCCTATGCCATGGACGCTGCCGTCGTTAGAGACGGCCTCAAGATCATCGCCGACGAAGTGAGGCGCGCCCGGCGGGCAAGCTGACTCTTGCATCCCACTCCAGAGGGTGTTGGCGCTTCGCCGCGCATGAGAACGGACACGCTTGTCCCTGCTTGGATTTCGCGGTAGGTCTTGACCAACCCGATGAGCGACGCCGCCCCAGATTCCAACAACCTGATATTTTCCGCGGACCGGATGGCCCGGCTTGCCGAGACCATGGCCATCGCCAAGGACGAGCTTGCCGCCATCATCGGGCGGGGAGCTTCCCATTTCTATCCAGCCGGAGCCTGGTTGTTTCACGAGTCCGCCCCCCGCCTATGGATGGGGATCGTCGAGGAGGGGGAGCTGGAGATTGTCCGCGGCAATCACGGCAGCACCACCCGCCTCGCCACCCTCAGGCGTGGCAGCGCGTTCAGCGAGGGAGTCCTGCTAGACGACCTGCCGCACTCCGCCTCCGCCGTGGCGATGACGGATGTCCGCGTCTGGCTCATCCCGCGGGCGGTTTTCGAAACCCTGCGGACGCACAACCCGGAGGTCTTCTATCGGATGGTCGGTCACATCGCCCGGCGGCTCAGCGGCCGCCTCGCGGCAGCGAACGAGCACCTCGTCTCCGGTCGCTCGCCGGTGGTCGCCACCTGGCGCAAGGAGCACGATTCGTTAGGCGAACGCGAACTGCCGGACACCGCCTACTACGGGGTGCAAACACTGCGCGGCATGGAAAATTTCCCGATCTCGGGAATCCCGCTCCATCACTTCGGCCACTTCGTCCGCAGTCTCGTCTATGTGAAGAAAGCCGCCGCGTTGGCCAACCAGCAGCTCGGCGTTCTCGACCCGATCAAGGCCGGCGCGATCGTCGCCGCCTGCGACGAAATCATCGCCGGAAGATGGCACGAACATTTCACCATCGACATGATCCAAGGCGGAGCCGGCACCTCCACTAACATGAACGCCAACGAGGTCATCGCCAACCGCGCCCTCGAAATCCTCGGCCATCAGAAAGGCCAATACGAATTCCTCCACCCCAACGACGACGTCAACCGCTCGCAATCCACCAACGAC
>JANOZJ010000259.1:0-2911 GCA_031429315.1 Akkermansiaceae bacterium | reverse complement strand
TCGGCCCGGACGGGCAGGTGATCCTCGCGCTCCCGGGCAATCCGGTGTCCGCGCTAACAGGGCTGCATGTGTTCGTGATCCCGGCGCTGGCGGTGGCATCCGGCCTGCCGCGCCCGGTGCCCCGCCGCGTGGCGATGGACGACCGGAGCTTGCAGTTTGCGGATTTCACCCGTCACCTGCCCGTCACGCTGCGGGCCGACGGCCGGGCGGAATCCGCCGCCACCGGCAACAGCGGCGATTTCATCGGCTTGCTCAAGAGCGATGGATTCGTCACGCTGCCGCCGCGCGGCTCGCTTGATGTCGCGTTTCCCTTCAGCCCTTGGCTATGAATCCTAACAATCCAAATTTCACCCACGTCAGCGAAGGCCAACCGGCGATGGTGGACATCACCGGCAAGCCGTCTAACCGCCGCACCGCCGTCGCCGGAGTCCGCGTCGAACTGGGCGCGGAAATCGTCGCCCGATTTGCGAACAACGACCTGCAAGGACCGAAAGGCCCGGTGTTTCAGACCGCGATCATCGCCGGCACGATGGCGGTGAAGAAAACCAGCGAGCTGATTCCGTTCTGCCATCCACTGCCGATCGAGAACTGCGCGTTTCAGATCCTCCCTGACGATACCGGCGTCGTCATCCGCTGCGAGGTTTCCACCACCGGCAAGACCGGCGTCGAGATGGAAGCGATGACCGGTGCCAGCGTCGCCGCGCTAACTGTTTACGACATGTGCAAGGCGATCAACAAAGCGATCCGCATCCACGACCTCCACCTCATATCCAAAACCGGCGGCAAGTCCGGGGATTATCACGTATGAAGACCAATCACTCGCTCCACGGCCTGGTCCTCGCCGGTGGCCGCAGTTCCCGGATGGGGCAGGACAAGGCCGCGCTGGTCCATCCCGACGGCCGGATTCTGGCGCGGCGATGCCATGATTTGCTCAAGCAGGCCGGTTGCGAATCGGTCGCGATTTCGATTCGTCACGATCAGGAAATCCCCGCCGGCCTCGAAGGATTTGAAATCGTCCGCGACCCCGCCGGTGAGAGTTTGGGGCCGATCGTCGGGATGGTTGTCGGCATGAGCCTGCATCCGAATTCCGATTGGTTGGTCGTCGCCTGCGACCTGCCGCGGCTCGACGTCCTAACACTCACTCACCTCGTCGCTTCGAAAGCGGCCGGTGAAAATTTCCTGGCCTATCGAAGCGAGTTTGACGGCTTGCCCGAGCCGCTTTGCACGCTCTATTCACCAGCCGCGTTGCCGGTGTTGGAGGAAGCCTGGGCCGCCGATTTCCGCTGCCCGCGCAAGATCCTGCTCCGTGGCGATTGCCGACTGCTAGAACCGGTGACCCCGCGCGCGCTCGACAATGCCAACACGCCCGAGGATTGGCAAACCGCCGTCGCCCCATGACCGTCACCGTCTGTTACTACGGCCTGCTCGCCGAGCGCCGCGGGCTAACGGAAGAGCGCGTGACCACCGCCGCGCCGACTGCCGCCGTGCTCTTTGCGGAGCTCGGACTCGGCGTTTCCGGCAGCGGCATGCGCGCCGCCGTGAATGATGAATTCGTCCCGTGGGACCATCCGCTCAACGACGGCGACAGTGTCGCCTTGCTACCGCCGATGTCGGGTGGTTAGAAACAAACGTCATGTCCATCCGCTTTTCACTCGTCAACCAGCCCATCGACATCGCGTCGCTGGCCGCGGAACTCAACGATCCCGCCGCCGGGGCGGTGGTGACGTTCGACGGGCGTGTTAGGAATCACAACGCCGGCCAGGCGGTGAGCCATCTGGAATACCAGGCGTATGCGGCGCTGGCGATTCCGACGGGGCAGCGGATTCTCGAAGAGGAAGCGGCGCGCCACGGTCTGCTAGGCGTGGCGGCGGCGCACCGCACTGGACCACTTGCCATCGGCGAAGTCGCGGTGTGGGTCGGCGTTGCCGCCGCCCACCGTGGTCCGGCATTCGATGGCGCGCGCGCGATCATGGAGCGCTTGAAATACGAACTGCCGGTCTGGAAAAAGGAAACTTACGCGGATGGTCGCACCGAGTGGGTTGGGCCCGACAACCATTCTGCGGAAACCGGGGCCGAGGAACTTCCCGAGTGGCAGGCGGAGCTGTTGGAGATTTGGATTTCCGAAGGCAATGACTTCCGCAGGCGGCACGAAAAAGGCCGCCTGGACCACGGCATCCGCAGCGTGTCCAAGGCCGAGTGCGTCGCCGGGATGGGCCTGCGCGGCGACCGCTATTTCGGCTACAAGCCGGACTTCAAGGGGCAGGTGACGTTCTTCGATGCGGATGCGGTGCAAGCGGTGCGCGATCATTTCGCGGTGCCCGGTCTTTCCAGTTCGGTTTTCCGCCGCAATGTGATTGTTAGGGGTATCGACCTCGGCGCGTGGGTTGGCAAACGCTTCCGCTTCCAAGGCATCGACTTCGAAGCGACCGAGGAGTGCAAACCTTGTTACTGGATGGACGAGGCCGTCGCCCCCGGTGCGGAGGAATTCCTGAAGGCAAATTTCCGCGGCGGGTTGCGGGCGAGGATCTTGTCGGGCGGGATGCTGCGGGTCGGTTAGGCGTGATCCGGGGTCATCACTCTTTTTCCAACAGATCCGTCGCCAGCTTCAGATAGGTGTCCTTGTCCAACAGAAACGGATGCGAGTCGGACCCCATGCGACCGTAGTAGAACAGCGGATTCCCCGCAGTCGTCGCCGGCGCGAGGATCACCTCGCGGGTGATCAATCCGGCGGTGAGGTCGCCCGCTTCGTTCCGGCCTTTTTCAACGAGCGTGAAGGTGAGCGAGGGCTTGAGCAGCGCGGCGGTGGCGGGCGCGTCATCCGGCGCGAGCCAGCGGCTGACCTTGAGTCCCTCGAGCATCCCTAACATGTAGTCCGCCCGCGCCGGATTGAGCAGCGCTGTCAGATCCTTGT
>JANOZJ010000258.1:0-1801 GCA_031429315.1 Akkermansiaceae bacterium | reverse complement strand
GAGCCGATGTGCATCTGGAGGCCGCGCAGCTTGATGTTAGGCAGCTCCTTCGAGGCGCGGTCGTAGAGGTCGGCGATGGCCCCGAAATCGACGCCGAACTTGTTCCCGGACTTGCCGGTCGAGATGTATTTGTGGGTCTGGGCGTCCACGTCCGGGTTCACCCTAACGGCCGCCGGGGCGATCACGTGGAGTTCGCCGGCGACTTCATTCAGATAGCGCAGCTCTTCCTCACTCTCGACGTTGAACGAGTAGATCCCCTTTTCGAGAGCGTAGATGATTTCATCCCGGGTCTTGCCGACGCCGGCGAACGTGCAATGCGCCGGATCGCCACCGGCCTTGATCACGCGGAACAACTCGCCGCCGGAAACGATGTCGAAACCCGCGCCGTGGTTGGCTAACAACCGGAGCACCGAGAGGTTGGAATTCGCCTTCACCGCGTAGGCGACCTCGTGATCGACCCCGGCCAGCGCGGCGTCGAGGCGGGTGTAGTGATCGAGGATCGTGCCTGCGGAATAGACGTAAAGGGGCGTGCCGTGCTCGGCGGCCAGCGTGGAGAGTTCGACGTCTTCGCAGAAAAGGGAACCGTTTTTGTAGGAGAAACCGTGCATCGCGCGGAGGAATTAGCGGGCAATTCGGCGCGGGTAAAGCGAAGAACATCCACTTCTGACCCACCGCCTGTTTGGATTCATCACGCCGAACCAGCAGATCAAGCTGCACGGCATACCTGATCGTTTGCGATCATTTCAAACTTCCTATCGGAAATGTTTCCTGCGTTTCTCTTGCCACGGTGAAATCGAATCCACTCCTCGTCGTTGTTTCACTATTGGCCGGAGGTGGGATGGGTTGGTTTCTTCGCGGCCCCGACAAGCCGGTTTCCGAATCCACGGGAACGTTGCTCGCACGCGAGTCTAGCGCCCCCTCGCGCCTCACCCGATCCACGGCGTCCCGACGGGTGATGTCTGAGATCGCGATTCTAACGAATGAGCCTTTGCGAACCATCGGCGACTACGGTGACTGGGACTTCGCCGATCTCAAGGCACTCATCGATGGGCTCCTCGAAAAATCCGATCCCCTGGACGGGCTTCGCCATCCGTTTCGCGGGGTTCTCGACCAGGTGATTCGGGAACTGGCAAAACGCGATTTGGAAGGGACGCTTGCTTGGATCGACGGGAAGTTTCCGGCACAGCGATTTGAGTTCTATCAATCGATCATCGGGCAGGTCATGGGCGATCGGTCGCCGCTGGAGAAGCTCGGCTTTTTCGAAGCGCATGGATTCGAGCCGAACGAGATCAGCGGGTATGCGGCCACACTCATGTTTTCACAGAATATCCGGCCCATGGACACGGAGATAGCCATCGCGCTTCAATCCAAGAACGTCCCGAGGGATGATGGCCTGCTGGGGGGGGGCGGAAACTGTCAGTTTGCCCCGGACTTCGACTATTCTGAATTTGCGCGGGCCACCCTGACCCAAATCAAAACCAATGGCGGTCGTCTCCCCTCCTCATTTCCAATCAATTTCATGAAAAGCTGGGCGCAGGAGTCGCCCCAGGAGGCGATCAACTTTTACTTCGACCACTGCGTAGGTGAGAACGCCGTGAAAATCGCTTACCACGGAGTAACCGACTTGCTGACAGGAGTGAAACTGGGGATGAGCACCGAAGACTATGCCACGTGGCTGGGGCAGACCATGTCCCAACAGTCGAAAGCCACCGCCAAGAATTTGGTCGATACCCTGCTCTATTCCGAGCTCTCCAATCCAGAACTTCTCCGCTCCGCATTGGCCCATATCGAAGATCCGGAA
>JANOZJ010000257.1:0-13077 GCA_031429315.1 Akkermansiaceae bacterium | reverse complement strand
CTTGGTCGTCGAGGAGCTAGGCAGACTGCCGGAGGTGCGGGCGGTGATGACCTTTTGCAAGGCGGCGCTTTCCTGTTCCAAGGTGGAAATCGTTTGGTGCTGGTTACCAAGCCATGTTCCGGCGATGGCGAGCGCGACGATGGGCGGGAGCAACGAGGTGTGTTTCACAGGCTGGAGGTTTTGCGATTTTGCATCTCCGTGTCAATGGCGGTCGCGTTAGGCGGGAAGTCTTTGTCGATCGGCGACAGGCTGGATTCCTCAAGCGTTTCGCGGAGGGTTTCGGCGAAGAAGTTGAGCAGCGGGATGAGTTGTGGCTTTTTTTCATGGCGGTGGCTCAATGATAGTCTGAGGTGGGAGAAGGTGGGACTCAGTGCTTGCTGGGGAGCCTGAGAACTTTGAGGCCGGGAATGGTGTCGAAGTGTGGGTCGCGATGCACGAGGATGAGACCCGCCGCGTCCGCGACTCCGGCGATGAGAGCATCGGCCAAGGGCAAACGACCCGGTGAGGCATTTCGCAGACGGATCGCTGCAAGGCTGGATTCCGCGTCCACGGGCAGGAGGGTGGTCAGGCTGACGGTGTATTGGAGGAAGACATTTTCCCGCACTTCCATTTCGGACACCAGTTCGCGCAATCTTGTATCGAGTTCGACCCAAGAAGGGGCCGCAAGGGCCACGACGTTTGGCCCTTGGGCAAGCAGGCTTTCCACTTCGTCGGCACCGGGTTCATCCAAGTAATGGGCAAGAATGGCGGAAGTATCGAGCAAATGCGTCATTTGAGATGGGTGGTGCGGATGGATTCCTCTGCAGTTCTCTCCGAGAGCAAGGCGTCACTGGGGTCTTGTCCGGCCTTGAGGAATCGCTTTCCGGCTCCGCGCAGGCTGGCGGCGATGGTGGACGGCTCAGGCAGGACGATGCAGCGGATTTCATCGGCATTGGACGATAGCTGCCAGTCGATTCTAGATCCGCTCTTGAGGCCGATGCGATTGGCGATCGCTGCCGGGATGGTGATTTGATTTTTTCCTGTGACTGTTGTAATCATGGGAGAAGCGTATTCCATGCAGATTAGCAAATCAAGGGTGGCTTTAGTTTCATGGAAATTTCACCTCGGCACTGGATGACTTTGCCCGGAAACGGTGATTGTGGCTGAGTGAGCAGCAGAACTCCTTGAGATTGCCAGAGATAATTCGAGGTGTTGCAACGTTATTGCCCGCATCGGTCGCGGTGAGGATGGCGGCCGTGTCCGGGAGGCGAAATGACCTCGGGCCGCGCGTTGACAGTCGGGGGGCGCTACACCATAAAAACCCATGGTTTTGTGTCGTGGTTTTCTGGCCCTCGGGGTGGCGCTTCTGTCGCTGGGATGTGCCGACATGCCAAGCGGCGGAAACTGGCAGGCTGCGGTCGATCGCCAGACCGGACAGCTCGGCTACCGCAACTGGATCGTCATCGCGGAGGCTTCATTTCCCGCACACAGTCGGCCTGGAACCCGCCAGGTGACGGCATCCGTGGACATTCCGGAGGCACTCGACTACGTCCTCAAAACTCTCGAACAAACCGAAAACGTCAGGCCGCAAGTGTATGTCACCCGCGAGCTGCGCGCGGTGGAAAACGATTTCGCCCCCGGCATAGACGATCTCCGCAAACGCCTCCAAGGTGCCCTCCACGGCCACGAAACCACCGAGCTCGACCAGCAGTCGCTGCTGACCCTGCTCGATGATGCCAACCGCAGCTTCGACGTGCTCGTCATCCGCACGACCACCGCGCTGCCCTACACCTCGGTTTTCCTCGAACTCCAGCCGGGATACTGGGACGTGGATTCGGAAACCCGGCTGCGCGAGCGGATCGAGCGGGAACGCACGCAAAAAATGGTGCGGCCGTTCTAGGATCGTGCATTCTCTCCGCGTGAGCCGCAAAGACGAAGAACTCCGCCAAGAACGAGAAGCAGCCTGGGTCGGCGATGCAGTCCTCGCCCTGTTCGCCCGCCAGTATGTCCTCCGCGAGCGAAATGCGATGGACGGCGAATGGTTCACCTGCCTGACTTCCAACGATTTCCTCAGCGCGTTCGGCAACCCGACCCGGGTCGAGGCCTCGATCGGCAAACTCTATCTGGCAGGCGGACTCGACGCCGCGTTCGCCTGGATGGATGCCGAGCTCATCCCGCTGTTCCGCAAACAGATCGCCAGAAAGGGTTAGAACGGCGTTCCGATGGCCGACGACTCACCGCGCTGGACCTTGGAAGACCTGGTCGATTTCGAGCAAGCGCTCGCAACGTCCACCGGCACCCCGCCCGCCGTTAGATCCGCCGTGGTCGCGGCCAGCCGGGGACTCGAGGGGGCGGCCGCCCGCCGCGCGGGCTTGCACGCCTGGCTCGCAGAAATGAAGGAAACCGCCGCCGGCAGGAAATTTTCCGCCGCGCTGTCGGTCGTCGCTGCCGGACTCTCGCTGGTCACTTTTCTCGGCGGGATCGCGGCGGCGCTTGGAATGTTAGACCGCGAACGCGGTGGCATCAACGTGACAATGTTCCTGGTGATCCTGATCGGCGGGCAATGGCTGGTGCTCGTTCTAGCAGCCATCGGCTGGCTGGTCCGGCGGCACGCGGCGGAGGGCTTCAGTGGCGCGCAAGCCGTCGCGGGCAGGCTCGCTCGCAGGCTCGCAGGCAAACGCGACGACGCGTGGTGGAACCGCCTGATGGATGCCGGCGGTGCGCCCCGGGCGGCGGTTCTGTGGCGGCTCGCCCGCCTGGCGCAGGCCGCGGGTGTTAGTTTCAACCTCGGCATCCTGTGCGGACTCGCCGGGCTGGTGCTGGTGAAACACGTCGGCTTCTACTGGGAAACCACCACCGAGCTGGCGATGCGCTCGGCGCTGGAGACTGCGGTGGAATTTCTATCAGCACCATGGTCCGCGTGGTGGCCGGAGGCGGTGCCCGGCGCGCGGGTCATCGACGCATCGCGCTGGCTGCCGGGACGCGGCACCGGACTGGCCCCCGGACCCTCGGCGTGGTGGGAGTTCCTGTTAGCTGCCACGCTCGTCTGGGGTCTTTTGCCACGGGCGCTCCTCTGGCTGTTAGCTTGGCACGCGGGCCGCCAAGCACTAGCCCGGCTCGATTTCCAAGGCCGCGCCCACCGCGCCTTGTGGCGGGAGATCACCGGCACCGACCGGATCGAAACCGACGAATTGCCGCTCGACGGAGTGCTCGTGCTCGACGTGGGCGGCTGCGGGCTAACAGCACAAGCGTTGCGCCCGTTCCTGCTGCGGCGGCTGCGGGTGCATCCCGCCGCGTGGCTGCCGGTCGCCGTATTGGACGCCGGAGCCGAGGCGGAGGCCGTCCGCGCGCTCGCCAAAGCACCCGCCGGGATTGTCCTGCTCGCCGAAGGCTGGTCGCTGTCACCTGCTAGAATGATCGCGCTGCATGCTAAGGTCCGCGCCAGCGCGGGCAGGGAAACTCCCGTCAAGTTCCTCGTCGCCAATGTCGGCACCGACCATCAGCCGACCGCCCCGACGGCGGAGGAACGCCGCGAATGGGTGCGCTTCGTGGACTCACTGCGTGATCCGGCGGCGGAGGTCTTCTTTTTCGAAGTCCCTCAAGCCGAACCCTGTCGTCTAACATTTCATAGGTAGGCCAGCATGAGAGGGCGGAGTTGCGCGATGGCTTGCCTGTAGCAGGTCGGGCGCGTGAGGCCTGCCCGTAGCCAACGGATGAATTGCAGACTCACTTCGGTGGGCCGGACGAGATCCATGAAGCGCATCCAACCGCTGCGCAGGTCGAGTTTGTAAATGGCGCTAACCGAGTTATAGATGCCTTTTTCGTTGCGGGGATCGTGGGTGGCGTGAGCGATGTGATGGCCGTCGGCAGCCCAGATTTCCATTTCATCGAGTTTGGGGAAGTGGGCGAGGCGGTCGTCGTGGGCGCGCAGTGTGGGGAGTTGTTAGCGCTGAAGCCCGAAAGGACCGTGCCTGAAGCGATCAGCGCGGATGCCGGGATGGCCCTCCGTATGCACGGTCCGGCTCACGAAGTGACCATTTCGTCATCTTCCACATTTTTTGAAACCCGTCGGTAATAGCGAGCGGATAGATTGATGATGAGAACGAAAATCTTTGCAGTGTGGATGGCAGCTTGCGTGATCACCGCGGCCAAGCCGGGTGATTTGGATAGAAGCTTCGACCCAGAAATGCGGGCATGGGTGGCGCCGGATCATGTGACCATCGCGGGAGATGGCCGCGCGTGGATAGGCGGCGGATTCGACCGCGCGGACGCTGACTCTACGGGCGACATGCTAACGCTTGGTGAAAACGGCGGGGTGGAGAGCGAGCCGGCGACTGGTTATCTAAAGCGCGTGGAACCCCACGTGGCTATCGCGGCACAAACGGGGGCATGGGCACCGCAGGATGCGGCGGTGGCACGGCCGTTTCTGTTGGAGAACGGGGATTTTCTTCTATCAGGCGAGTCTGGCGGCTGGCTGCGGATGAATGCCGCGGGCCGTGTGGTCGGCAAGGCATTTTCTGATAGACAAACGGCCGAGGTGATCACGCCGCAGTTTGAAAGCAATGGGAGACTGTGGGTGATCCGGCAATTGGCGGATGGCGGGCGCATCGTTGAACGCAGGGCAAGCGCGGATGGTTCGCCGGACGGCGGGTTTTCCCAAGCGGGTGCCTTGCCCCGGAACGTGAAGACGGCAGTGCCGGGGCCGGATGGCGGCGCGTGGGTGCTGGCAGGCGACGGGATTCCTTGGTTCTATTTCTCGGAAGGATACGACAAGCCGCTGCCGGAGCAGCGGATCATCCGGGTGGATGCTAACGGAAGTCCGGTGAGTGAGCCGCGCGTGATTGCGGTGCCGCGGACGTTGGCTTTGGTGGCGGGACCTGCGGGAGCATTCCGCCTGACTTACGGCGCGGATCAATCGTGGTCGGGCTATTGGCCCGGACCGACCTCGACCCGTTTGAAGATCGAGTGGTATTCGGCCGACGGGGCGCTGGAACGCACGAAGGATTTCAATCTCCCGCTGTATGAAACCTTCGCGTGGGCGGAGGCGGCGGATGGCTCGTTCGTCGCGACGGACGCGAGGACCCGGATCGCGGGCAGCTCACAATACTACGTCGCCAAAGTTGCAAGCTTGCGGCGATACGAGCCGGACGGGGTGGAAGATCCGGCGTTTGTGAGTCCGGGGCCGGTGCGTTCGGTGAAGCCGCTTGCGGATGGAAAATGGTTGATAGACGGACTCCGGCGGCTCAATGCGGATGGCAGCGAGGATTCGTCGTGGACCGCGCCCGGGCTGAGCCGGCCGGCGGTGGTGAAAACCCTGCTGGCCCTGCTGGGCGGGCGGGTGCTGGTGGCAGGAGATTTCGCGACGGCGGACGGGCTGGTGAGAAACCGGTTGGTGGTGTTTCGCTCGAATGGTGCGGTGGACGACTTATTCATCCCGGATGATCGGATTGGCGAGTGGCGCTCGCTAACGGTTTCCGGTGGGGCAATCTACGTCGTCACGTCCGAGCCGGTGGTCTATGGGGACGGCGCAAAATCAAACTTGGTGAAACTGCGTCCGGACGGAACCTTGGATGAGAGCTTCCTGCCAAGGGTCTTCACGGGATTTCTATCTGGAGGACTGTTCTACTACCCCGCGACGCTTGCACCGGGCAATGGCATCACGCTTCTCCCGCCTTCACCGTTGATTCCTGTGGCAACCGTCGTGAATGTGGCAAATGTGTCCGGCGTCGTGGGCGTGGCTGGCGGTGATATTCTCGTGGAGACCTATTCGAACTTCGGCGACTTCTATCGAAGCGGCCTGACCCGCTTGAAGGCGGATGGCTCACCGGCTCCCGGGTTCCGGCAGCCGGAAAATTTTCCCGGACTCGCCAATACGCTTGCGCTCAAGTCAGGCGGGTTCGTCGCCGGGGCGATATTCTATCGGGCAGATGGCACGGTGGAACGCGATTTAACAGAACCCAACCGGTCGTTGGTTCCGCTCTGCGAATGCCCGGGCGGCATCCTATTTCAAGCCAGTGACGACACCCAGACGAGGCGGCTCGCGCTCTGGACGCGCCATGGATTTGCCCGCTGGTTCCAGCCGCCCGCGCTGGACTGGAACAAGTCGGTGGCGGCGGCACCCGGCGAACTGGGCACGATCTATCTGGCAGCCACACTGATGGACGGCAAGCCTTCGGTCCACCGGCTGCTGCCTAACGGCCGGATAGACCGCGCGTTCCGCGGGCCGGTTTTCGGAAATCGCGAGCGCCAGTCCGGCTGCCATTGGTGGAAAGCGGAGGAATCCGGCAAAGTCACCTTCGACCCCGCGCGGACCGCGAACGAGGTGGCACCGCCGGTGTTCCGGTCGTATTCGCAGGTGCTCCTGTGGCACCCGGCATCACGCCGCGTGTGGACGGGCGGAGACTTCAACATGGCAGACGGCAAGCCGCGCGACGGGCTGGCCCGGATCACCGGCGGATTCTCCAGCTGGCGGTGGTGGTGAGATTTCCCGGAGATTTCTGAAACCAACCTTCCCTCCCGACCGGACACCATGAGAGAAGGTGAGCAAGCGATGGGAGAGGCGGCAAAAATGATCGATGCGGACGAGCGGGCGGATGTCCGGGACGGCTCGCGGCTGCTTGCGCGCATCGCCCGCCGGGATGCGGATGCTCTGGCAGAACTCTACCGGATGTGGGGCGACCGCCTCTTCAGCATGGCGCTGCACTGGCTCAAGGACGGGGCGCGGCGAAGGAAGCACTGCAAGATTGCCTGCTGCGGGTCTGGAAAAAAGCTGCGGATTTCGACGCAGAGAAAAGCAGTGGCTTCACCTGGTGCGCGATGATTTTGCGCGGGCTGTGCCTCGATTTTCTAAGGAAGCGCAAGCGCCGCTCGCCCGTCTGGCAGGACTCGGAGCTCGGCTCCGCGCTGGAAGTGCCATCACGGGGCGGGGTGGAAGATCTGTTTTTCCGGGAGACGGTCATGCGCGTTAGATCGGCCTTGGCGCGGTTGGATGAGGCGGAGGCCGAGAGCGTGCGGACGGCGCTTTTTGATCCCGCCACCCTGCAGGATCACGCGCTGCGCTGGGGGATTCCGCTGGGCACCGCCAAGATCCGTGTGCATCGCGCGATGTTGAAACTGCGCGAACTTTTACGGAAAGGAGGCGACCATGAATCCCACTGACCTGGCCGATGCCACGGCGCGTGGACTCGATTTGCTGCCGCCCGGCGATGCCGCCCGCTCCGATCCGCGGCTGTTACGCGACCCGGAACTGGCGGAAGAAGCCCGCCTAACACGCGAGACTGCGGCAGCCGTATGGCTGGCCGTTTCGCCCCTCTGCGTCGCGCCGTCGGACTTGTTGCAGACGGTGATGGCGGAGATTCACCCGCTGGCTCCGGCGACCTCACTCAAGCCCCGACGCTATCTAACGTGGCTGGCAGTCAGCGGTTGGGCCGCCGCCGCCGCGATCGCGATTTCCCTGTGGCCTCAGCCACTAACAACTCCAGCTCCCAGTGCCACTAAGACCACCGCGCAAGAACCTCAAGCCCGGCGCGAGATTGTGGAAAAATCCTCCGCCGCCCCGGTCCCCACTCCCCGCGATGTGCGCCTGCGCGGTGAGGTGGCCCGCTTGCAAAAGCGCCTCGCCACTCTGCGGGATGACTCCGCCCACCGGACTCCGCGAGTGATGAGCCTCACCGCTCCGGGAGCTGTTCGCCGCACCCAGGAAGAAGCGCAGCAACGCGTGCGAACCATTCTAACAAACGCCTTGCGCTCCACCTTGGAAGCTGCCAGCGCCTCCCCTTCGGACCCGGCATCGCTGGTCATTGAGCGCGGTTGGCTGCCCAGCGGACTAACCCTTCCCGAAGACGGTGGAGTCATCCGGCACCGCCATTTCCCCGAGCAGGCATGGCAAGAATTGGGACTCTCCCGCGCGGCAAATGGCGATTACTACGATGCATCCAGTAACATTGTGTGGTCCGCCGATCCCGAAGGCCGGGGCTTCATCGGCAGGAAAATCACCGGCGACGACGAGGTCGCGCGATTCACCAAGGAGTCGGATCCGATCACCGCGCCGCCGAAAACCCGTGCCGCCCCGGAAGGTTTCATCATCGAAAACCCGGTCGATCACACCACGGAAATTTTTGTCGAAAACCTGCCTGAACTGCCGGCGGGCAAGCAGCTCATTGTGCGACTCACCGATGAGGACGGACGCACCACCGATATCCCGCTAGCGCTGTCCAGCACTCCGCCAGTATTGCCGCCTGTGGTACCCGCGCCGGTTCCAGCGAGCGACGCGCAGTCCATTCCAGAAGTCACCCAGATCGCCGCAAACACGGGGGATTTGTGGCCCTTGGGCGTTGACCAGCCGCAGTCTAACTACGTGCCATTTTCAACCGGGGTCAGCCAGGTTCTAGGAGCCACAACAGTATCTGCTGCCGGAGTCAACGCCGCATATTTTCTGCAAAACACTGGGTTCGGAGCCACTAGCGTCGGCCGAACCATCAATGCCGGCTTGTTGTTTCTCAACGTTTCCAATAGCTCCATCCCGGCAGGTTTCCAATTGCTACAAGCTGACATCGTGCTCACAGGCCAACCGCCCACCATCATCGTCGAGGGTGGTCCTTGAATGCGGGCGACCGCTCGGTTATCAAAGGCCGCACGCACCTATGGCCAGCCCCTCACCCGACTCTCAAGCGCCTTGGGCGACTTCACGCGATGGCTCTGGAAAGAACCTCATCCGCCGCTCGTTGCCATGGCTTGGCGGCCTTTTGCTGCTCGCCCTGATCGGCTGGGGACTGTGGCCGAAGCCCGTCATCATCGAGACCGGCGCGGTCGCCCGCGGCCCGCTGACCGTCCGCGTTTCCGAAGAGGGCAAGACTCGTGTTAGAAACCGTTATGTTGTCTCGGTGCCCGTCGCCGGGAAAATGCGCCGCGTCCCGCTCAAGCCCGGCGACGACGTCAAGGCGGGTCACACCGTTCTAACCGCCATCGAGCCGGTCGCCCCGCCGCTGCTCGATCCCCGCGCCCGCGCGCAGGCGGAAGCCGTCGTCTCGATGCGCGAGGCGTCCCGCAAGCAAGCCGCCGAGGCGCTCGAAGCCAAACGCACTGCCTCGAAAATGGCCGATGCCGACCGCGACCGCATGCGCGCGGTCACCCGGGAGGGCAGTCTATCCGGCTCCGACCGCGACAAGATGGAAGGCGACGCTTCGATGAAAGCCGCCGAAGTCCGGGCCGCCGAGTTTTCCCTGCAAGTCATCGACTACGAACTCGCCCAGGCCCGCGCCGCCTTGGAACGCCCCGATTCCGTCACTGGCGGAAATCTGGTGGAGGTGAGATCGCCCGTCTCCGGCCGCGTGCTCAAGGTGATGCAGGAAAGCGAAATGGTCGTCACTCCAGGCGTGCCGATCCTCGAAATCGGCGACCCCGCCGACATCGAGATCGAAGCCGAGATCCTCTCGCGCGACGCCGTGGCGATCCATCCCGGTGACCCGGTGGAAGTCGAACAATGGGGCGGTGAAAGCCCGCTCAAAGGCCGCGTCCGCCGGGTAGAACCCACCGCCTTCACGAAGATTTCCGCGCTCGGCGTCGAGGAGCAGCGAGTCATCGTCCTCAGCGATCTCGTCGATGTGCCGACAGTCGCCAAAGCGCTCGGTGACCGCTACCGCGTCGAAGTCCGCGTGGCCGTCTGGCATTCCGACGATGTGCTGATCGTCCCCGCCGGTGCCTTGTTCCGCGAAGGCAACGCCTGGAAAACCTACGTCTTCCGCGACGGTGCCGCCAAACTAACACCCGTCCAAGCCGGCCACTCGGACGGCCGCTTCACGGAAATTCTATCAGGCGTGGCGGTCGGGGACCAAGTCCTGCTCCACCCGCCCGACACGGTGAAGGACGGCACTTCGGTGACAAAGCGGGAGAAGTGAGAACGCGTCGCGCCCGCCGTGAAAATGGAGTTGTTCTGCTTCCACTTTTCCTCGTCAAACATGGCGTTGCCTTGTTCATCGACTTCTCCAGAACTGCTCTCGTATTCGCCACGGCTCATCGAAAAGTCGTCGTCATAGATGAAATCGTTGCCCGTGTTATAGGGCGGGTCGATGTAAAACATAGTGACTTGCCCGAGATAGGTTTCCTGGAGGAGCTTGAGGGCGTCGAGGTTGTCGCCCTCGATGTAGAGGTTGCGGGTGATCACGCACTGCTCGCCCCAGTAAAGCTGGCTGTTCACCAGGTTGTGATAGAACCGGTGAAGTCCGTCCTGATCCAGTCCTTCCATCCCCTTCCATCCCCTTCCATCCGGGGATCGCTGATCGGCGAGGAAAGCGCGTGGAACGGCAATGGCTTGGTGACCCCGGGAACATTTGGCTCACGGAACGGATCGATGCCGAAAAGGCTGATGAGCCATTGGTTCAGCAGCAGCTTGTGTCGGAATTTGTGCGGTTCCTTGCCATCGGCCGCAGGCTTGCGGGCGCGCTTGGTGGCTTTTTTGATGGCGGCTTTTTTGGCAGGCATGGGAAAACTAAAGATTAAGCAGGATTCTGAGGGCTGTTTTGACGTCCTCCGTTTGTACAGCGGTGAGTTCGCCCATGCGTCGGACGAGCTTGCGGTGGTCGAAGCTGGCCAGTCCCTGTACGTTCACGGCGGAGGGTTTCGGAAGCCAGCGCGGCTTGCCCAGATCCACCTCGCCTTTCATGCCCCGTATTTGGGACGTCAAAGGCGCGACGACCACGAGGGAGCGGGCGTCTTCACCACCGGGAACCGCAAGAATTAAGACCGGGCGGCTTTTCTCGACCATGCCGAGATCGGCAAACCACACCTCGCCGGGCTTCGGATCAATACGCACCCAGCACCTCCTGCCATTCGGCCGCTTGCCGCTCTGCGGAAAGCAGTTCCGGCGGACGGGTGGTGACTTCGAAAGGAAGCGCCTCCCGCAATTCAATCTGCGCCAGGAGCATGTTGAAGGCATCGCCCGGCTTCATGCCGAGACGGGCGAGGATTTCTTCCGCCCGATGCAGACGCTCAGCCGGGACGCGGGCACGGAATAAGGTGGTGGATTCAGAGTTGATCATGCTCAAAGGTGCTCAAAAATGCTCATTTTGTCAAGATTAGGGCAAAAGAAACGGGTGCAAGTGCTGGAGAAAAACGGCCTCCGTCTTGCCCTCGCCAAACAGAATGATGCTCTCGCGCCGCGCCATGTTCAGAAAAGCGTCGGAGATGGCACCGCCTCGTAACGGCCGGCGTTGTAGTTGGCGAAGAAATTTTCCTCCCGCTTCACTCCTTTGAGATCCACGAGGCGGCGCAGGCTGCTCACGCAGTCGGCATCCTTCTGCACCAGGACGATTTGTTCTTTGGCGAGTTGGTTGAGAATCTCGACGTGGTGGCAGGTGAAGAGGAGTTGGGCACGCTTGGGATTGGTCGCCGGATCCACGAACAGGTCGAGCAGCAGCGGAATCAGGTGCGGGTGGAGGTCAGGCGATCCTCGACATCGTCTTTGAAATGCGGGTTTTCCTGAAAGTAGCGGGCGCACTCGATCACCTCGGAAGCGCGGTTTCCCAGCACGATCTCCGCCTTGCCGAAGCGGTCAAGGCACGGAGGGCATCGAGATCGGTGAAATCTTCCGGTTGGGAGAGCAGCGGACCGCGTTTCCCGGCTTTTCTCAGCAAGAGCGTGCGGAAGGAACGGGTGTCATCCGAGCGTTGTTGGAGGCGTTCCTCGACCACGGCTTCGGGTGCCCGTGCACGATGTCAGGGCGGCGGCGGCCGGGAAAAAGGCGGAGGGAGCGGGGGGCGGGTTTTCGGGCGGTCGATGGCGACGAAAGAATCTCGCGGCGACCGAAAATCGCCGCCACGGCGCGGTTCACGCGAACTCGACACGACCATAGAGATCGACCAGCGCCAGCGACGCCTCGATCTCCGGCAAGGGAATCACCGCGTCCAGCCCGACGTGATGCTCGATGGCAAAGCCGCCACCCGATTTCCTGCGGTGCAGCGTTACTAACGGCTTTTCCGGCTCGACGAAGATCAGGACTTTGAGCGAGGGCAGCATCAGGTAGGCGTCGCGCTTTTCCCCCAGATCCGCGCGGCGGGTCGAATCGCTGAGGACTTCGATGACGACGACGGGCTGGTCTTGGAAATGGTCGGTGGGTGGGTTCGATTTGCAGACCACCATCGCATCCGGGTAGTAGAACCGGGTGTGGTCGGGAAATTCGATGCGGACTTTGGTGCTGCTGTTGAAGGCCTGAAAAACCTTGCCGCGAAAATGGGAATGCAAAAACACCAAGCCATTCAGCGCGATCGTATTGTGTTGGTTGCTAAATCCGCCCATCGCATAAACCAAGCCGCCGATGAATTCATGTTTCACACCGCTGGTTTCCTCGCCAGCGATGTATTCGGGGATGGAAACAAGTCCTGGATATTCCAAAACAATCATGGCCGGATTGTTTCCATTGCATCCCGCCCCGCAACTTCCAATCCCGGACCTCATGGGAAGCAATGAACGCATGAACGTGGCGGCGGTTTTAAACCGCCATGCCCGAGACTGTTCCCAAGCCTTGGTGGTTGCCCCCCCGCATCCACCTTCAATCCAGGCATTTTCGGTGAGATGAACCCGCTTGCCGGAAAGCATTACCACTTTCCGGATTAGTTGCCGGCCAGGATGAGCTCGAACAACTTCCCGATGTAGGTTTCCGGCTCGTCCTTCTGGAGCAGCACATGGGCGGTCGCGAAATCCGCCTCGGTCTTGAGTTTGTCCCACCAACTGATTTGCCGGAATGAGGTGCCGGAAATGATGAAGGAATTGAGAATCAATTTAGGATTCTCCGGTTTGAGTCGGGTTTCCAGATCTTTAATGGTTTGGGCAAACTCGATCTTCGGGTCGTTGAAGCCTTGTGTATGAAGCAGTCCCTTGGGATCGACGAAGCTGAGAAACTGGGTGTCGCCGACGAGAAGCCAGATGATGAAGTCCGGATAGAAATTCCCGGCTTCGAAGAAGCCGATGCCTTTTTTACTGCGATTCCTCAGAACGTAAAGTTCCTTGTTCTCGAAAAAGCCGGAACTGGATTGATGGAATTTCTTCAGGTCGTTGATGAAGTCCCACTCGCCTTGGTTGAGTTGGATCGGTGACACCTCGACC
>JANOZJ010000256.1:0-2434 GCA_031429315.1 Akkermansiaceae bacterium | reverse complement strand
ATCCAAGGAGTACTCATCCAAGCCACCGGTCATGCCGGAGCCATGGGTGGAACCCTTGCGACCCGGACGGACATCGAGGCCGAGGGATTGCATTTCCTTGATGAGAACGTTGAACGACTCGGGCGTTCCGGCTTCGAGGTTGTTGTCACCTTTGACAATCGCCTCGTAAATCCGGGTGCGTCCCTGCACGTCGTCCGACTTGACGGTTAGAAGCTCCTGGAGCGTGTAAGCGGCTCCATAAGCTTCGAGCGCCCAAACTTCCATTTCTCCGAAACGCTGGCCACCGTATTGCGCCTTACCACCGAGCGGCTGCTGGGTGACGAGCGAGTAGGGTCCGACAGCGCGGGCGTGGATCTTGTCGGCAACCAAGTGACCGAGCTTCAAGATATAGATCATGCCAACCACGACCGGGTTATGGAAAGCCTCGCCGGTGCGACCGTCATAGAGGGTCGATTTACCACCGGTGGTGCCGTCCTTGCCGTCGCCGATCCAGGTGTAGCCGCGGCCTTCGGGTTCGCCGGGCTTGCGGGCGCGGAGTTCGCCGTTGTCGCCCACGAATTTCACCCCGTCGACCTTCTTGGCCTTGGACATGAAATCCCAGATGACTTCTTCCTTGATGCCGTCGAAAATCGGCGTGGCAACCTTGAACCCGAGAGCCTTGGCGGCGACGCCGAGGTGGGTTTCAAGAACCTGGCCGACGTTCATCCGCGATGGCACACCGAGCGGGTTGAGGCAGATATCAACCGGAGTTCCGTCCGCTAGATATGGCATATCTTCTTCCGGCACGATGGTGGCGACAACGCCCTTGTTGCCGTGACGACCGGCCATCTTGTCACCGACGGAAAGTTTCCGTTTGGCGGCAATGAAGACTTTGACTTCCTTGATGACGCCGGGATCGACTTCATCGCCGGACTCCAGCGAGTCGAGCTTGCGCTCGCGCTCGGTGTCGAGTTCTTGGAAGCGGCCTTCAAACGAACTGATGATTTCCAGGATCTTGTTACGGATCGGGGAAGGATCGATTTCGATATGATCGTGGACCGAAGCGAGCTTGCGGAGCAGCGTCTTGGTGATCTTGCGGTTGGCCGGGATGATGATTTCACCGGTCTGCGCGTTGACCACGTCGAGCGGGATTTTTTCACCTAGCAGAATGTCGGAGAGACGCTCGGTGAGGTCGTCCGTCAGCTTGTCGGCCTTCTTCTTGTGCTCGTCGTTGATCTTCTTGAGCGTCTTCTTGAGTTCGACCGGATCGACTTTTTCCGCACGCTTCTTGGCGAAGCCGCTTTGCGAAACGCGGACGTCCTGGACGATCCCGACGCAACCGGATGGCACCCGGAGGGATGTGTCCTTAACATCAGCAGCCTTCTCACCGAAGATCGCGCGGAGGAGACGTTCTTCCGGAGCAAGTTCGGTTTCAGATTTCGGAGTGATCTTGCCGACGAGTATGTCGCCGGGTTTCACTTCCGCACCGATGCGGATGATGCCGTCGTGGTCGAGGTTGCGGAGCGCGTCCTCACCGACGTTAGGAATATCACGGGTGATTTCTTCCGGGCCGAGCTTGGTGTCACGGGCGGCAACATCAAATTCCGAGATATGGATCGAGGTATAAACATCGTCCTTCACCACGCGTTCGGAGATGACGATGGCATCTTCGAAGTTATAGCCGTTCCAAGGCATGAACGCGACGAGGACGTTGCGACCGATGGCGAGTTCGCCGTCTTCGGTGTTAGGTCCATCGGCGAGGACTTGGCCCTTCTTGATTTTCTGACCCAGCTTGACGATCGGCTTCTGGTTGATGCAGGTGCCGGCGTTAGAACGCATGAACTTGCGCAGCGGATAGGCCATGACGCCCTTGGCCACGTTGGACTTCACCGACTCGGCGTCGCTGAGGAATTTTTCCTCGGAAACGGGGAGCTTGCCATCCGTAGTGGTGACAATGATTTCCGCAGTCGCGGCGGCCACAATGCCGTCGGCTTCGGCAACCACCACCGCGCGGGAATCGCGGGCGGCCTTGCCTTCGAGACCGGTGCCGACGAGCGGCGACTCGGAGACGAGCAGCGGCACGCCTTGGCGTTGCATGTTCGATCCCATCAGCGCGCGGTTCGCGTCGTCGTGCTCAAGGAACGGAATCAGACCGGCAGCCACGGAGACGAGCTGCTTGGGCGAGACGTCCATGTAGTTCACTTCCGCAGGAAGTGCTTCGATGAACTCGCCACCTTTTTCACGGGCGGTGATGCGTTCGGTTTGGAAAACACCCTTTTTGTCGATCGGGTTATTTGCCTGGGCGATGAGGAAATTTTCCTCCTGGTCGGCGGTTAGATACTCGATCTCGTTGGTGACCTTCGAGTTCACCACGCGGCGGTAAGGAGTTTCGATAAAGCCGAATTCGTTGATCCGCGCATAAGTACACATCGAGTTGATGAGACCAATGTTAGGG
>JANOZJ010000255.1:0-14079 GCA_031429315.1 Akkermansiaceae bacterium | reverse complement strand
CCAAAAGCGGCGAAGAGGCCAGAAACGTCTCCTTCAGTAGCGGTGTAGGGCAGGTTGCCCACGTAGATATCCATTTGATTCAATTCTAATGACGCCATGCTGATTCAACACTTCCCCGGACCATGGCGTCACAGATCAAATAAAGAGCGATTCAACAAACTTCCGCCGTCCAATCGACCTGTGAATAGGCCCGCCGCGGGCGAATTAGCAACAATTGATTTTTTTTATTTCCCTCGGTCACAGGGTGATTGGCTGGCCAGTGGCAAGGCGGTGGGGGTTGGCGGAGTTCACCAACGCACGATCAACCGGTCGGTGGCCGGAATGGTGGGGTCCGAATAATAGCCGTCGAAGCTGTGCATGAAATCGTCGAGGGCCAAGTAATCCGGCGGTGTGTGGCGACCCACGTCCACGTTGTGGTCCCGGAATTTCCCCGGCTCCAGCGGGTGGCGTTTTCCTGCAAGCGAGGTGGTGAACCATTCATCCGGCGGCAGGGCCTCGTGGAATTCACGGTGGAGCCATTGAATGAAATCCGGCTGAAACACCCCGGGTTCCGTTTGCTCTATCAAACGCCGGCGCATCGCAGCTTCCGCCCGGATGTGGGCTACGCTGAGAAGTTGGTTGCGGCGGTCGTCCTCGCGCGCCGAGTAATCGTCCCGTAAGGCCCGCTCAATGTCACGGGGGAGAGTCTTGTGACCTTCGACGGTTTTCGAAACTAACAGCGAAAGTCGGGCTAGGTCCGGACCGCAACACCGTCTTGACTTCGTGGGATGCGATTCGATTACTCTTCGGCTTTCTAAACATTCATCCCGCACCTTCCATGCCCATTTCAATCCACCATCTATTCCGCGCGGGGGTTCTGGCATCCCTGTTGGTTTTTTCCGCTCCACGGGGTTCCTCCGAGGTTTCTTATGCGAAACGATTGCTGTTCGATCAATCCACCGGCTACATGGAAAGCTATGTGGGGAAGGATTGGTACCGCGGAAGCGCGGTGATCGCGCGGGATCCCCGGCTGCTTTACTGCTGCGGCCATTTGCTCTTCGACAACGGGCTGTGGGCGACCGACTACGAGTTTTACCGCGCCTATCACAGCAGTTCCGAACCCGATCCCGCCAACGGCGCATCGCCCCGCGGGTTCCGCTATTTCACCAGCTACGCGGACAATGCGAACGCTTACGGTGGCGATTCGGCGAGGGCGTTCGCTTACGATTTCACGGTGTTTTACGGCCCGGATTCATTCGGCCCGGCGGCCGGCTGTTGGGCGGATGGCGGCGCGGTGCTGCGCTCGACTCAGAAGAAGCGGATTGTCGGCTATCCGACCAGGGTCGAGTACACGGGGGCGACTGCTTACAGTTACCAATACGCGACCGACTGGTTCAGCAACCGGGGCTACCAAATCCGTGGCGCTTACCATGGCTTTGACGACGCCTCGACCGGCGAGGGCACCAGCGGCGGTCCGGTGTTCGTGATGAACGCGGCGGGCGATGCCTATTTCCTGGGAGGCATCCTGGTTTCCGGAAGCTATGACACGGCGGGCGTGTATGCGCTCAACGATTCGTCCAACGCGATGGCGTCCGCCGCGCTCGGAATCAAGAGCGTCACCGGGACTTTCAGCAACAGCGAATTCCTGCGGCTGCCGGACGCTGGCAGCCGCTACTCGACCCGCGCCACCACCGCCGCGGGATTCTCCGGCAACATCACGGGCCTCAAATTCAGCGTGTCGATCACGACGCCGCAGCGCGGGGACTTGAGCGTTTACCTCAAGTCGCCAAGCGGTCGCGTGCGCTGGATCCACAAGGCGTCCAGCAGCACGGCCGACAACCTCGTCATCAATCAGGCGGATTACGCGACGACCTTCCGCGGCTACGCGGCCAACGGAGTCTGGCAGCTAAAAATGCGCGATACCGTGGCCAGGAACCGGGCGAGGTTCAATCGGTTCAGCGTGACGGTGAGCGCTCCCGGCAAATAATCTGCCGTTTCAGATCACGCACATGGCAAGGCTCCGGACCAAACGCGTTTGCATCCTGATCGGTGTTAGCTTGGGATTATTCGTCGGCGTTCGGGTTTTCCTCAAACGCCCGTCCGATCATGAGTCGGCTTCAGCGGAGGCAACGTCGATGGCAGCCGCCCCTCGAAAATCCGGGGCGAATGAGGAGCGCGAGGGTGCGCGTGAGCCGCGATTACCAGCCACGCCCAAGGCTAGGATTTACGCCCGGATTCGCAGCTCCCTCGAGGCATTCCGGACCAATCGCGACGACAAGCTGGCCGTGGTCATGTTGCACGAGTTGCGGGATGCCATCCGCGAAGCACCGGAAGAAGAGGCTGCGGCGGCCATCGTCCCGTTCCTGAAAACGGGTGACGACGCGCCGACGGGGCTGCCCTTCGTGGTCGGCCCGGATGGCATGATGGAAATGGTTCCCAGCGTACGCTTGGCCCTGCTCGACCTGCTGCCCGCGCTCGATCCGGTGGGGGCTCTGGAGGTGGCCCGCGAACTCATGGACCAGCGGACATCCGCCGATGAGTATGCCCTGGCCCTCCGCAACTTGGCTTGGAACGACCTGGATGGAGATCTCCGCGACGAGCTGGCCGGCCGCTTCATGGATTTTTTGAAATCGCCATGGCTCGACCAGCCATCGGCCGGGTTTCTCGAAGCCTTTGATATCGCCGTGGAGGTCGGCGGCCGTCCGATGTTCGACCGGATGGTTTCCGTGGCCGGCGAGGCCACTGCGAAATCCAACACCGCCGCGAGCCGGGCGGCGTTCATGTCGCTGGATCGGATGGTCGTGCGGGATCATGCGCTGCTAACCACCGCGTTTTCAACGAACCACGGGTGGATGGATTTCGCGCCCCAGCAACGGGCGTCCTTGATGTCGCGCCTCGACATCACCGAGCCGGGACAGCGGGACGTTTTCAGCAGCTACCTGGCCGCCACTCCCCACGCGGCGGGGGAATTGGAATACTTCGCGAAAATTTTCCCCAACGAAAACTTCCTCCACGGCCATCGCCTGGTCACGGCCGACGACGCCACTCCGGACATCGATCAAGTCAGTGCTGCCGATGCCCGCGTACTCGGCGAATTGGACGCACTGGAGGCTGCCGTCCCGGCCGAAGCCAAGGCCGCGATTCGGACGATCCGGGAGCGGTTGAAGAGACCGCCCAAATAGAAAGTGGGCCCTCCTTATGCCCGCTTGCCAACGGGGGTTCCTCCACTAGAGTGGCCGGGCGATCTATAGCACATGACGAATCTCAGAAGTATTCCCGGCATCGGCAAGGCCTCGCTTGAACTGCTCGAAGCTGCCGGATTTCCTGATGCCGAGTCACTCGCCAAGGCCGGAGTGGACGAGCTTGCCAACGAACTGGAGCGCGCCAACCGGATTCTCCAGATCGCCAAGCGCGCGCCGGCCCGTGGCAACGTCCAGAAATGGATCGCCTCCGCCCGCGATCTAACCGGCATCGTGGAGCACGCCGCCGTCGCCGTCACGATGCCGGTCAACCACGAGATTTCGCCGCAGGTGGTTGCGATGCTGGCCCACGCGCCGTTCGCGATCCCGCTGCCGGCCAAGTTTCTGATGGAGCAGCAGTTGGCGGTCGGAGACATTCCCGCAGCGATCTTGCTTAACCGCTATTCTGGCGACCTTGAGGTGAAGATCGATGATCGCGTGCCCGGCCTGAAGCCTGGCCGTCCGGTCGTCGCCTCCAACAACGTGAAGATCGCGGAAACCAGCGGGACGCGCGTGCAAATCGACACTTCCCGCTTCAAATCCACCGAAACGCTGGCAGGCGCGGCCCCGCGGACCAACGGCGCGCAGGTGAACAATAACGAGCGCATCGCCCTGATCCGTGGACCGCGGGTCGAAACTAACAAGGGCCGCGATCCACAGTCGCGCCGCTACATCCGCGGGGTGCTGCACAGCCACCCGGTCTCATTGAGCATCGGTGCGCTGCTGACGCTGGTGCTCGGGATCATGCTGCCAGTCGGGATGATTTCCGCCGGACTGCTGCTGCTGTCCGGCGAGTTGCCCGCGCATTTCGGCTGGGTTCCCAAATGGTTGCTGGTGTTTCCGGCGGGCCTGCCGGTGTTAGGCCTCGCGTGGCTCGTCTGGGGCGCGCACGGGACTTGCCGGATCTGCGGGCAGAAGCTGTTTGTCCCGAGGATGTGTTTGAAGAACAGCAAGGCCCATCACATCCGCGGACTCGGGCATATTATCCCGGCGTGTTTACATATCCTGTTATTCCGGTGGTTCCGCTGCAGCTATTGCGGAACTCCGGTGCGCTTGAAAAAGTGACTCCGACATTTTTCCGATGACACGTTTGCGCCCATGGATCTTGTGTTTGGCCGTCGTTGTGACCTCGTGCGCCAAAACCGGAAAGGTCACGCAAGCGGAACAACCCAACCCCATGGGTCTGGCAGGCGCGCCGCTCATCCGCGCGAAGAACTCCGATGCCGGTGTCGCCGTCACTCCCGGCGGCAATGTCCCCGGCAAATCCCCGGCCTCGGGCATCACGCCGGAAGAGGACATCGTTTACACCGATCCGGACCGCCCCGAGGTCGGCATTCCCGAACTGGCGACCTTGCTGGCCGCGCCCAAACGCGGGCCATGGGAGGAGAGCGCGACCATCGCCCGCCAGCGGTCCGCCCGCGAAGGCAAACCGCTGCTGATCTGGTTCACCGATTCCCAGAGCAGCCCGATGTGCAAGGCACTGAGTCAGGAATTGTTTGCCACCACTGAGTTCGGCGATTGGGCCACCGAAAAGCTCGTCCGCTTGAAAGTGGATGCCAACGTGACGGCGGACGATCCCAACCTCACGCTCGACGAGAAGACCCAGCGTCTCATCAACATCAAGGCCTACGCCCTCGAGTTGAAAAAGCGCTACAAGGTGATGGGCTATCCGTCACTGATCGTGCTCAACCCGAGTGGCGAAGTCATCGGCCGTTACCGCGGCTACAAGCGCGGCGGCGCGGAATTCCTCTGGGGCCAGTTGAGACACGCCGAAGCGGTTTCCTCGGAAGCCTACAAAGGCTGGCGCGCCGGCCTCGAGAAAAAGGGCTACCGCGAATGGCAGGACCGCAAGGAGCGCAAGGTCTTCGCCAGACTCACTTCCTATTCGCATGGCACGCTCACCCTGATAGAGCCGGACGGCACCCGCTCCCGCACCCAGGAAGCGAGCTTGTCCGACAAGGATCGGGCGTGGATCACCGAGCAGAAGCAGCTCAGGAAACTCCAGTGACTCTATCGGTGCACTGCGACCGTCGATGCGCATGAGAAGCGCGGTTAACGACTTCTTCTTTGAGTAATTGACCTCATGTGGCTTCTCCATTTGACCGGACGTTAGAGACCGCCCCTGATAGGATAAGGAGTAAACCCGCCGGAGACATCCCGGGATGTCCGGCAGACGGATTGGGGAAATGCCTGGTGCAGTGCTTCCGGCTTGCTGCGGCGTGTCGTGCGGAGACAATCGCGCCAGTGAATTCAGCGCCTCTTGGATTTTTCGACTCGGGTGTCGGCGGCTTGACCGTCGTCCGGGCCGTGCAGGAACTCTTGCCGGCGGAAGATATTTTGTATCTCGGCGACACAGCGCGCCTGCCTTACGGCTCGAAAAGCCCGGAAACCATCCGCCAATTCGCCGATGAGGACGTGCGGTTTCTCATCGCGAGAGGGGTGAAAGCCATCGTCGTCGCGTGCAACACGGCGACCGCTCACGCCTTGCCGAGTCTGCATGAGAAATACCGGATTCCCATCCTCGGCGTGATCGAGCCAGGCGTGGAAGCCGCCCTTTCCTGCCCGAATACCGAGCGCATCGGGATCATCGCCACCCGCGGCACGATCCGATCCCACGCCTACCAGCACGCGCTCGCCCTGCGCAAAACCGGGCTGATGATCCACGGTCAGGCGACGCCGCTGCTGGTGCCGTTGATCGAGGAAAACTGGCTCGACCACCCGGCCACGCGGCAGGTTTTGAAGACTTACCTCGATCCGTTGGTCGAGAAGGGGATCGATACCCTGATGCTCGCCTGCACCCATTACCCGTTGCTGATTCCCGTTTTAAAGGACCTCCTCCCGCCCGATGTGCGCCTCGTGGATTCCGCGACGACTTGTGCCGAGCATTTGAAAATGGAACTGACCCGCCTCGGCTTGCTCGAAGCGTCCGGGCGCGAGGGTTCGTTAGAAATCCACCTGACCGACCTCTCCGAGGAGTTCGAAGTCCTGGCCCGCCGATTTCTCGCGAAATCCCCCGGTCGCATTCACCGCGCGGTCCTTGGCAACAGGGTTTAGCCTTGATCGGTTCAGATTTTTTTGAACAACTCTCCCCCTAAACCATTGAAACCTCCCATGAAACTATTTGGAACCGACGGCATCCGCGGCCGGGTGAATGAGTTCCCGATCACCGCCGAAGTCGCCCTCCGCATGGGCAAGGCCGTCGCCAACGTCCTCCGCTCGTCGGGTCCGCGCCGCAACCGCGTGCTCATCGGCAAGGACACCCGCATTTCCGGCTACATGCTCGAAAGTGCGATCACCAGCGGCCTCGTTTCCATGGGAATGGACGTCTATCTCGTCGGCCCGATGCCCACCCCGGCGGTCGCCCATTTGACGAAGTCGATGGGAGCCGTCGCCGGGATCATGATCACCGCCTCCCACAATCCGTATGAGGACAACGGCATGAAAATCTTCGGCCCGGACGGCTACAAGCTCTCCGACGACCTCGAAAATCTAATCGAGCGCCACATCATGGGCGACGAACCCGAACCCGCGCCACTGCCGCCCGCGCAGATCGGCAAGGCCCACCGCATCGACGACGCCCGCGGCCGCTACATCGAGTTCGCGAAGCACACCGCCGACAATATTTCCCTCCATGGCCTGAAAATCGTCGTCGATTGCGGCAATGGCGCCGCCTACTTCATCGGTCCGCTCATTTTCAAGGAACTCGGTGCCGAAGTCATCACCGTTTGCAACGAACCCGACGGTCTCAACATCAACGACGGCTGCGGCGCACTCCATCCCGAAGCCGCCGGTGAACTCGTTAGAAAACACCAGGCCGACCTTGGCATCTCGTTTGATGGCGATGCCGACCGCGTCATCTTCACCGACGCTAACGGCCAAGTCGTCAGCGGCGACCGCATCCTCGGCCTCTGCGCCATCGGCCTCAAGGAACAGGGAAAACTCCGGCACGACACCCTCGTCGCCACTGTCATGAGCAACCTCGGTCTGATAGAAGCCATGAAGCAGCACGGCATCAAGGTCGAGACCACCGCCGTCGGCGACCGCAGTGTCATCGAGTGCATGCGCAACAATGGTTATTCCTTCGGCGGCGAAAACTCCGGCCACCTGATTTTCGGCGACCACGTCACCACCGGCGACGGCATCCTCAGCGCACTCCAAGTTCTCCGCATGATGATCGGGCGCAAGGCCACTCTCGCCCAGCTTGCCGCCATCATGCACGAGTATCCCACCCAGCTCGCGAACATGCCGGTGCCTTCCAAGCCGCCGTTAGAGTCACTGCCGAAACTCCAGAAACTCATGCGGGAAGCCACCGCCGAGTTTGGCGAAAGCGGCCGCCACCTGATCCGCTACTCCGGCACCGAAAACAAAATCCGCGTCCTCGTCGAACACCGCGAGCAGGAGGAAGTCACCTCCTGGGTCACCAAGTTTTCCACCGCCATCCACGAGGAAATCGGCTAGACCATGTCCGACCAACCGATTTACCCGTGTACGCTTTCCCTCACCCGGGAAATCGCGGAGTTCCCCATCGCCAACATCCCGCTCGCCGAGCACTCAAGGAGAGTGGGCGTCTCGCCCACCCGTCCTCTAACGTTTCACCCCAAGGCCTGGCTCGATCCCGCCGACATGGCCGCTTTCTCGGCCAGCGACAAATCCACACTCGTCGATTCCGATTACATTCCCCTCGCCTGGAGCGGTCCCACCCCTGATCTCGCGAGCACTTTCACCGCCACCACCTCCTTCATTATCCGCTACCCGTGGGATCTCCTCCGCGCGAATGAACTCTACGTATCCGCTCTAACCGGCGACTCCATCCACGGCGAAATCCATCCACTCGCCGTCATCGACGGCACCCTCCATCTCGGCCTCGGCACCCGCATCCTCCCCGGCGTCTTCATCGAGGGCAACGTCGTCATCGGCGACAACTGCAAGATCGGTCCTAACTGCTACATCCGTGGCCACACCAGCATCGGCGATCACTGCCACATCGGCCAGTCCGTCGAAATCAAGAACTGCCTCATTCTATCAAACACCAATGTCGGCCACCTCTCCTACATCGGCGACTCCGTGTTAGGTGAAAAAGTCAACCTTGGCGCCGGTACCACCACCTCCAATCTCCGCCATGATGGCAAAAACCACCGCTCGATGATTGACGGCGTCCTCATCGACACCGGTCGCCGCAAGTTCGGCACCATCATCGGCGACGGCGTCCACACCGGCATCAACACCTCCATCTACCCCGGCCGCAAACTCTGGCCTAACACCACCACGCGGCCGGGGGAAATCGTCCAGCACGATGTCATGGTTAAATCCCGATGAACACACTTTCCATCAAGGCGGCGGGCAGGATGCCAGCGCCACAGTGGCCCGGGCATCCTGCCCGGAGCCATCCCATTACCCGCGTGCATCTGCGGTTAAAAAATCTTCAACTCCAAATCTCTAACTCACCATGTGCGGAATCGTCGGATACATCGGAAAATCGGATGCGGCCACCGTCCTCATCAACGGCCTGCGCCGCCTCGAATACCGCGGCTATGACTCGGCGGGCGTCGCCATCCTCGATAACGACCGTGTGCTCGTTTCCAAGTCCCCGGGAAAAGTCGCCAAGCTCAGCGACAAGGCTCACGCCGACTGGGATGCCGCCCTATTTCACCGCGCCTCCACCGGCATCGCCCACACCCGTTGGGCCACCCACGGCCCGCCCACCGAGGTCAACGCCCACCCGCACCTCGACCAGACCGGCGACATCGCGCTCGTCCACAACGGCATCATCGAAAACTACCGCGCGATCCGCGCCCGGCTAGAGGGGAAGGGCCACCATTTCTATTCCGAGACCGACACCGAAGTCCTCGTCCACCTCATCGGCGACTGCGACAAGGGCGATCTCTTCCAAGCCATCTGCGACGCGCTCCATCAGGTCAACGGCACCTTCGGCATCGCCGTTCTATCATCTCGTGAGCCGGATAAAATCATCACCGCCCGCCGCGGCAGTCCGATCGTCATCGGCGTTGGTGACGGGGAAACGATCATCGCGTCCGATGCCTCAGCCATCGTCGCCCACACCCAGCGCGTGATCTATCTGGACGATAACGACATCGCCATTGTCACCGCCGACTCCGTCGATATCCGCGATCTCAACAACGTCCCCGTCACCCGCGAGATCGCGGAGCTGGGCCTCGATGCCGCCGCCGCCGAGAAGGGCGGCTACGAACATTTCATGCTCAAGGAAATCCACGAGCAACCCGATTCGTTAGGCAACGCCATTCGTGGTCGCTTGGATTTCGACCTTGGCTCCTCCGTTCTAGCAGGCATGGGAACTTCGCCGCGCGAACTCGCGGAACTCAGCCGCGTCGTCCTCATCGGTTGCGGCACCTCGCTCCATGCCGGGCTCGTCGGCGAATACGCGTTCGAGGACCTCGCCGACATCCATGCCGAAGTCCAACAGGCCGCCGAATTCCGTTACCGCAATCCCATCCTCGGCAGCCGTGATCTCGTCGTCGCCATTTCCCAATCCGGCGAAACCGCCGACACCCTGGCAGCAGTTAGGGAGGCGAATCAAAAGGGCGCGTTCGTCATGAGCCTGTGCAACGTCGTCGGCTCCACCATCGCCCGCGAGACCGGCAGGGGAGTCTATCTGCACGCCGGCCCCGAGATTTCCGTCGCCTCCACCAAGGCGTTCACCTGCCAGGTCGCCGTGCTGCTGATGATGGCCCTCAAGCTCGGCCGCAGCCGCCGGTTCTCGCGCGAGGACGGTATCAAGCTCGCCCGCGAGATCGAATCCATCCCCGCGCTCGTCGCCAAGGTCATCCTCCAGAACGAGAAGATCGCGAAAATCGCCGAAGACTACGCGCAGAACGAACACGCCTTCTTCATCGGCCGCGGACCCATGTATCCCGTCGCCCTCGAAGGCGCGCTCAAGCTCAAGGAGATTTCCTACATCCACGCGGAGGGATACCACGCCGCCGAACTCAAGCACGGCCCCATCGCCCTGTTAGTCAAAGGCACGCCCGTCATCGCCCTCGCCGTGGACATCCCCGGCAAGGACAAGACTCTTGGCAACATCGAGGAGTGCCGCGCCCGCGGTGCCCGCATCCTCGGAGTGGTTACTGAGGGCGATCACGAGACCGCCGAGTGCATGGATGACTTCATCACCATCCCGCGCTGCCACCCGCTCGTCGCCACCATTCCGGCCACCGTCGCGCTCCAGCTCGTCGCCTACCACGTCGCCCGCATCCGCAACTGTGAGATTGATCAGCCTCGCAATCTAGCGAAGAGCGTGACGGTGGAATGACATTGTTCCTATCGTTACAGTTCGTCGCGGAACCAATGAAGCTCCTCGAAATGGACTCTTAGGTAAGTGGAAGGATGGCTGTGAATGGAGTAGGGTTATGCCCCATTGTTGCCTGCGGCGTCCGGGAATAGATTCACAGCGCTTGCAGAAACCCCTTCACGTGATCTGATAGGCAGAATCACGGGAGGAGCCACTCCAGCTACTAAACCAATATGAACTCAATCGTCTATATCGTAGGTGCCGTCGTTATTGTCGTGGTTATCCTTAAACTCTTGGGATTGTTCTGATCCGTGCCGGGGCGTTCCCGCCCGTCGCCAAGGTAATCTTCCATGCGCATCGTAGGCAATCGCCATCGACCGCCGCGACTTTCCTGTCGATCCGCGCATCCTGCCGAGGCCCGGAGCGACGAGGTTCCGCTCATGGGAAGGCAGGGAAAAAGCTGATAGTTTATAGTTGGGCTATGTCCCACGTTGGTTCCGCTGGTGGATGGCCTACGAACAGCATCGCTCCGACGAGGACGATGCGGAAGAAATCACGGCCTATGCATCGCGACTGTATGAGGTGCAAAACAAGGGCAAAGCGTTGCATGATTACGTTGAGTGGGATTCCGAGGTGGAGAAATCATTCGCTGAAGCACTGGCTGCCCGCGAAGAGGTGAAGTTGTTTTTCAAACTCCCAAGGTGGTTTCAAATCCCGCCGCCGGTCGGCCTACAATTCCGACTGGGCGATTGTGGCGGGTGATCCGGACAAGGTTTACATGGTTCGCGAAACGAAGAGCACCTTGGATAAGGGCAAGCGCCGGGAGAGTGAGAATCAGAAGATCGAGTTTGGCCGCAGACATTTCAAAGCATTGAGCGAAAAGGCGGAGGACGAAGTTGACTTAAAGGATTGCACTTCGCTTGCGGACGCGCTTGCAGAGTTGATTACGAACCCGTGATATAGGCATTCCTGCCTGTTCTTCCGGATCAAGATTGCAGGCAGGAATGTCCACATCACTCACTTCCCGCTCCAGCCGCCGCCTAATGCTTTTGCCAGCGCGGCGAGGGTGATGCGTTGCTGGGCATCTTGTTGACTGAGCGCGAGGCGGGTGCGCAGCACCGTGCGGTCGGCATCGACGACGTCGAGGTAGCTGGTCAGGCCTTTGTCGAAGCGTTCCTGCGAGAGTTGCCGGGTGTCGCGCGACCTGGCGAGCGCCGCCGGGAGCGCGGCGCGGGAACGGGCGATGCCCTTGAGTTCGACGAGGGCGTCCTCCACCTCGCGGAGGGCGACTAACAACGTCTGGCGGTAGCTGGCGAGGGCTTCGTTGTAGCGGCTGAGCGAGGCCTGATAGTTGGCTTTGTTAGTCCCGCCGTCGATGAGCGGCGTGGCGACTCCGGCACCCAGCGAGAGCACCCGGTTTTCCCAATCGAGGAACCGCTTCACGTCGAGCGACTCGAAGCCGGCACCGGCGGTGAGGGCGAAGTTCGGATAGAACGCGGCTTCCGCCACGCCGATGCGGGCGTTGGCGGCGCGCAGTTCTTGTTCGGCGGCACGAACGTCCGGGCGGCGGTTGAGGACTTCCGCTGGCAGGCCGGGGCGGATGACCGGCAGCGCATTATCAGAAACGCGGTGGGTAACGGAGAAATCGGCGGGACGCGCGCCGCAGAGCACGGCGAGGGCGTGTTCCGCCGAGCCGCGCTGGCGTTGGACGATGGCGAGGTCGTTGTTAGCGAGCTCGACCTCGGTGCGGGCGCGGCTGGTGGAGAGGCCGTCGATCAAACCGGCGTCGGCCTTGGATTTTTGGATGTCGAGTTCGTCGGTGCGGCTAATTAGGGTGTCTTTGAGCACGGCTTCCTGGGCATCGAGGCAGCGGAGCAGGAAATACTGGCGGGCCACTTCGGTGGCGACGCCGAGGCGCAGTGAATCCAGCAGCGCCTCGCTGGCGGCGGCTTGGGCGGACGAGGCTTCGATCTGGCGCTTGTTGCGACCCCAGAGATCGGGATCGTAGGCGAGATCGAAGGTGCTGCGGTAGCGCTGGTTTTGGAGATCGACGGAAACGCCGGGCGGCAGACTGCCGCCGCTGGTGTCCGCCGAGCTGCGGGAAATTCCGGCCGAGCCGGATAGATCCAGCGTGGGGAAAAGTTTCGCCTGGTCCACGCCGACGAGCGCGCGGGAGGTGTCCACGCGGGCCTTCGCGGCGGCCAGATCGTTGTTGGCGGTTAGAGCGCGGTCCACTAGGCGGTTCAGCTCGCGGTCGTTGAACAAGCGCCACCAGTTGTCGGGCAGGCGGGTGCCGGAGGTTGCCTGGTCTTCCTTCCATTTCGAGCCGCCGGACGTGCCGGGCGTCTGGAAGTCCGGTCCGACCATGCAGGAGGCGAGCGCGAACGCGGCGGGAAATAACAGATAGCGATGTTTCATGGGTTCATTTGCGTTCCGGTGCCTCGATGAATACATCAACCTGCTGGCCGACGTAAAGCGGCGGATCGGTCGGGCGGGTCAGCGAGTAAATGACTTGCAGCACGCGGGTATCGACCCGCTCGGTGCTGGATCCTGTTAGCGATACCTTGGGGATGACGTAGGGCTCCACCCGGATGAACTCGAGCGGGAAGGTGACGGTGGGATCGCCTTTCAAATAGCCATACGCTTTCTGTCCCACGCGGATGCGGGTGGCGTTCTGTTCGTCGATGTCGGCGCGGATCTGGAGCTTGCCGGTTTCACCGAGGATCATCGCCGGGGTCTTGGGCGAAGTCGCGGCATATTCACCGGCGCGGATGTTGACCTGGATGAGCGTGCCATCGCGCGGGGCTAGAACGGTTAGGCGCGCGATGAGCAGGGCGATGCGCTTCAACGAGGTTTCCGAAGCGGCGAGCTGGGCCTTGGCGGCGGCGAGTTGCGCTCGGGCAACGGCCACGTCCTGCTTGCGGTTGTCGAGGTCGTCCCGGCTAACAGCGCGGCTGTCGTTCACCGCGCTCAGGCGGGCGAGCTGGGCTTCGAGCTTGGCGAGCTGGGCCTCGCTAACAGCGATCTGGGCGCGGGAAACTTCCTGCTCGGCCTGGGTGGAGAGTTGTTCGGCGAGAAGATCGCGGTCGTCGAGTTTCAACAGCGGCAGATCTTTTTTCACCACGTCGTTCACTTTTACGAAAACCTCGGTGACCAAGCCGGGCAGGGGCACGCCGATGGCGACATTTTCGCTCAACGCCTCGATGATGCCGGTCGCGGCGACCGCATGGACGTAGGGTTTCTGCGGTGGCATGACCGGCGGGTCGCCCGGCGGCGGCATCTGTCGCTCGGCCTGCGTTCGGGAAACGAGGACAATGGCGACCACGCCGCACATGGCGAGGAGAAGCGAGCCGTAGCGGAGGAGTTTGGAGAGGAAGTTCATGGGAAGAGAGTTGATGGTTGATGGCAAGAGGAAGAGATGAATGAAGAGATGACCCGATGGGTTCCCGTCTTTCCACAGCCGTCCCACAGGAAGACATAATTCGCGGCGAAAAAGCGGGCTGGTGTTGAGTTGAAATTCCTGCCACTCGGTAGGGTGTATGAACAAAACACCACCAGCCCGGGCCAATGTGCTCGTCCTCAAGCAAATTCTCA
>JANOZJ010000254.1:0-5978 GCA_031429315.1 Akkermansiaceae bacterium | reverse complement strand
CGACCCGACTGTCCAAGCTTTCGGCGGTTGTCGCCCTCCAATCGTGGAATCCCTCTCCCCCGTCGCCTACATGGATGATCATCGCGTCCCGGATGCCGCGTTCCTTGAGAGTCGCAAACACGGCCTCATAGTCTCCGTGGTGATCGCCGAGAATATAGGTGGGCTTCATGGTGAATGTCGGCACGATTTCTTAGCCGGGCTTCCTTCAGAAGGCCATACAATCCAGAGTGGCGAAGAAAGCGATCCCACGCGTATGGACGGGGATGCTTCTCGCCTTTGAAGAGTAATCGCAGCGTGCCTTCCCGGCTTCCCCGTCCGGGCACGAGGGGATTTTCACCGGGTAACCCCCCGATAAGGGGAAATACCCTTCTAGCAGGGTATCGTTAAAGTATCGGTAAAGGTGGCAAAACGAGGCAAAAAGTGACCAAAGTTGGCAACTTTTGGCAAGACTTCAGAGGACTTTGATTTCTCCTAAAGTGCTGATTTTCAGCTAAAAACGCTGGAGGCGGAGGAGGGAATCGAACCCTCGAATGACGGTTTTGCAAACCATTGCCTTACCACTTGGCTACTCCGCCATTCGCATGGCGCGGGGCGAGTGATTACGGCGATCCGCACGCGCTGTCAACACTTGGATTTTGATCCACGGTACCTTGGGTGTAGGAAAATTTTTTGCCTAGACACGCAGGAACCTGTGATGGGCGCACAAGGAGGGGCGGAACGCGTCCGCCCTTGTGGATGGAGAGCCGATTGGCGGCCATCAGGGCTTTTCATCGGTATTTCAACCACACGGCGAACGCGTTTCGGCGCTCCTTGATTTTTTTTTGTTCTGCACCCGAGCACAAGCCATCATTTCCCGGGTTTGACCTTTGCCAATCGGCCCGCTAGAGATTCGGGCAGTTCCCCATGATTCGCGAAATTGTCCAATACGGCCACCCTGTCCTCCGCCAACGCTGCCGTCCTGTCGCCGAGGTGAATGAGCATCTCATCGAACTGGTCGCTGATATGTTAGACACGATGGCGGATGCAAATGGCGTCGGGCTGGCCGCGCCGCAGGTGGGCGAGGATTTGCGGCTGGCGGTGGTCGATGTTTCCCACGATCCCGAGTGCGTGTCGTTTCTCAAGGTGAACGGCGAGGATGCGGATCTGGTGTCGATCATGCCGCTGATTTTCATCAATCCGGAACTCGTGTTCGGTCAGGCCAAGGAGTTCGGGATGGAAGGCTGTTTGAGCATCCGTGGCATCCGGGCAGAAGTGCGCCGTCCGGAAATGGTGAAAGCGACTCTTCCCCAGCTCGATGGATCGGTGCTGGTGATTGAAACCGACGGCTTGCTCGCACGGGCGTTGCAGCATGAAATCGATCACCTCAACGGGGTGCTGTTCGTGGACCGGCTGCCGGCGGTGGCCAAGGTCTCAATGAGAAACCGGCTCAAGCGCTTGCTGGAGGGCAACCAAGAAAGTTGACGGGAATTCACGGTGATGCTCGACATTCCGGGATGATTAAGTTTTTTTGGCACGGACTGAGGCGCGACGGTTGATTCGTTTGCCAACTTCAATCCAAAACCACCATGAGCACGAATCGAGGAATCTTCGAAAGTTTTCCAAGTCAGTCGGCCAACCGCATTGAGTCGCCGTTTGAGGTCGCCGCCGAGCCGGCGACACCGGCTGTGGCAGCAGGGCGTGTGGAATCGCCTTTCATCGTGGTTGAAAATGGCAATATTCCTTGGCCGGTGGAATCAGGTCGCCCGGCCCGGGTGCCGGAGCGGCGTAAACTGGAGTCCCCCTTTCAAATTGCCGAACCCGCGGAAGGTTTTGGCTTTGAAGGGGCGGCTCCCTTCGAGGCTCTGCCCGCTTCCTCGCCCGTCGCGAGGACTCCATTTTCGGCCGCGCCCCAGCAGGCGGTCGCTTCTCCTTTTTCCGTCGAGTCCCAGGCCGGACCCTCGCCATCGACCCAAGCTGCGATTGCGGCGCATGGCATCTGGCAGGAATCTGCGGCTGCCGCGCCAACCACCGGGCCGGTGCCGCAAGCGTTTGCGCAGGCCGCTCCGGCGGCCTTTGCCGCAGCACCGCTAGCTCCGGTGCCACAAGCATCGGTTGCCGCGAACGAAACGAACTCCGATTCGTTTTCCATCCGCCAGCTTGAATTGCGTGCCATCTTCGGCGTGGCCCGTGAATTGACCTCCGACGAAATGCTCCAGCGCTCCCGCACGCTTCCCGGAATGCGCAACGTGGTCCGCGTCAGCCACCAAGACATGGCCACCGTCGAGGCGCTCAAGCAATTGCTGCCCAATCTCGGCTTGGGTAGCGGCGGCGTGAAACTTTACTCCGACTCCGGGCCGCTCGAGTTCATCCGCGAGGGGTCCGTCATGCTGGCGGTGCAAACCGACGGCGGATTCACTCCCGGGGTGCGCGAGACGTTGATGCTCGTCGCCCGTGAGCTTGATCGCCTGTGAAAAATCCCAAGGCGACTATTCCCCGGCAGCCCCGGTTTTGAGCTTCTCAAACAAGGCCCGCATTTCCGGAGTGGCGAGGTCGAGCAGTTTTTTTTGGACCCCTTCCGGCTGTTCCAAAATACTCGTGACCATTCCCGCCACGGCTTCCTGGCGGACTGGCTCATCCTGAATCGCCGCGATCCAGGTGAACGCGGCCTGCGGGTCATCCCTCGTCCACACCGCAAGGGTTTCCTTCAAGCCGGCGCTGCGGGCTTCACCTGGATCGAAGAGGACCACCCATGCGGCGGCGTCCGCCGGCGATTGCGCCGCCCAGCGCTGGACGACCTGCACCACCGCCACATCGAACTCGCGCCCGGCCACACCCGAATCCGAGAGCAAATGGGCGGCGCGCTGCGGTTCTTTGTCCGACAAAACCAGCGCGATCTTGGCAAATGCCTGTGACTTTTCGTCGTCGGTTTCCAGACTCTCCGCCCATTGGATCGCTTCATCCACGTTTTGCTCGGCAAGCCGCATCGCGACATGCTGGAGCAGGCGGTTTTTCTCTTCACTTCCCGCAATTAGCTTTTGCAAGCCTGCGCGGGCCAGTGCGGGCTCCAGATCCATTGCATCCCAAACCGCCGCGGCGAGCGCCCGGTTCCGTTCCTCAGGCGGACTTATTTCCTCGGCCAGTTTAAACGCCGCCTGCAGTTGGTCCTGCGATCTCGGCGATTCGTCCGGCGCGGGCCGGCTCGATTTAGTGACGCGTGGCGCGGTGGTTTGAGTCGCCGATTCGGTCGCGGTCTTCTTGGGCTTGTCGCAGGACGCGAGCAGCAGGCCAAGACCGAGAAGTGGGAAAATACGGGCACTCATGGCTCAACTCACCCCGTGTTTCTTGAGAAACGGGATGAGTTCATCGACCCCGAAGTCCGCGAGAACCTGGCCGTGCCAGTCAAGCGTGGGGGCTTTGGACTGGCCCGAGAGTGCGACCATTTCCTGCATGGCCTCGCGGTCGCCGGAGACGTTGAACGTCTGCACCTCAAATCTATTTTTCTTGAGGTATTCGACGACTTCGTCGCACCACGAGCAGCCGCGTTTGATATAAAGGATGGGGAGGTTCATGGATGAGTTGAATTTGGGAGACTGCGTAAGGCCCTCGGGTGATTCGGGACCGGACATGCAGGAACTGCTAGGCAAATTGGGATGCGGATTGAATCGGGATTCGGAAAGAAGGGCTGGAAGGCCAAAATGGACGGTGACTTTCGTTCCGCACCCGGTGCGGACGCTAGCAACATCTCGTGGATCGGGGCGAGAAGGAAATTTTCAGGGCGACGAGGTTTTTAGAAGGTGCGATTTTGAGCGGGAAGTTTCCGGTCCCCCATCTTCAGGATTGACGGCAGCGTTGGCGGGTATGCCGGAGGGAAGGTTCCCGACTGGCTGGAGACAGTCAGTGTGCTGAGAGTGTTTCACCTCTCGGACGATGGGAGTGGCGGCAAAACGTCTGCGGGTTATCTGGGGGCTCGGGCGAGGGCGAGAGACCGCAAGCGAGTGGTGTCGGACGAGGCGTTGGCGGAATTTAGGAAGGGGTGGTATCTGGGGCCTCGCGCATTCGCTTTTGGGAATCTGTAATCTGATCCCATTCAGGATGTTAATGAAGTAGGGAGACCGCAACAAAGTGATCTGCGCCGCCATCGCGAGAAGCAATACCGCCGTTGCGCGAACGACTGGCTGTCCGAACGTCTGGCCATGGGCCACAGCGCCTATGTGAGCAGCTTGGTCAACCGGATCCGACAGAGCAAAGACGACGCGAGAACCCTCAAAAAATATGATCAAATATGGAAAAATCGGAAAACAAAGGACTGACCCTGTTTGTGCAAATACTCGTGCTCAGCGGATTGCTCACACTGGCTCATGCCTATGGTGAAACAAGCGGCAAGGCGAATGACCTCGGGGTCGCCGAAGCAGACCAGGCGCCAGTCAACCCGGCGGCGACGGCCACCGGCAGCTTCGCCGTGGATCTGTATGGCCAACTGGCGAAGGGAAATCCCGGCAAAAACCTGTTCTTTTCGCCATACTCGGTGTCCAGTGCGCTGGCCATGACCGCCGAGGGCGCGCGTGGCGAAACTGCCGAGCAGATGGGCAAGGCGCTCGGTTTCCCGCAGGCTGCCCGGCATATCGGTGACGATGCGCAACTGCTTCCGTGGAACACGGCGTTGATCCATGCGGGGATGGCAGACTTGAACGAGCGCTTGCAGACCAAGCCGGTGCCGCAGGAACTGCGCGACCAACTCGCGGCGGCGCGCAAGGCGCTGCAGGAAAGCCGGGCTCAGGAGAAAAAGTTCATTGCGGCCAAACAAGATGCGAGGTGGCGGCAAGCGGAAGAGTCCGAGAGGCTGGCTCAGAAACTCAGCGCGTTATCGTCGCAGGTCGATCCATACGAAATCCGTATCGCGAGTGCCTTGTACGGCGAGAAGACCAGTCAGTTTGTTCCAACGTATCTGGACACGATCCAGAAATTCTATGGGACCTGTGCGGTGATTCCGGCGGATTTCAAGAGTAACGCCGAGGGCGAGCGGGTGAAGATCAACGGCTGGGTGGAGCAGCAGACAAACAAGCGAATCAAGGATCTGCTGGCCAAGGGTGCGTTGGACTCCATGACCCGCATGGTGCTGGTCAATGCGATCTACTTCAAGGGCGACTGGGCCGTACCGTTCGAGAAAAACGTAACCATGCTGGAAGACTTTCTGACCGATGCGGCACGGAAAGTCAGCGTGCCAATGATGCGAAGAGACAAGCTGGAAGGCGGTCGCTATGGCGCGTTCAACGTCGATGGAAGTCTCTTCGCGACGCCACAGCGTGTGAGCACCTCTTCCACGCCGGATCCCAAGAAGATGTATCCGGACAAGCGCGGTTTTCTCGTGGCGGAGTTGCCCTACAAGGGCAAGGAGTTGTCCATGGTGCTGATCGTGCCGCAGGCTCCCGACGGTTTGGGTGCCTTGGAGAAGACACTGACGAGCGCCAACCTACAGGCGTGGCTGAACCAGCTCGAACGCCGGGACATGAATGTCCAGATGCCCAAGTTCAAACTGGAAACGAACTATCAGGAGATGACGAAGACACTCCAGGCAATGGGGATGGTGCGGGCGTTCAGTCCCACGGATGCGCAGTTTGAAGGTATCTGTGCCAGTGAAGCCTTGTATATAAATACAGTGTGCCACAAGGCGTTTGTCGAAGTGACCGAGAAAGGCACCGAGGCCGCCGCCGCGACGGCAGCGATTGGGAAGGGGTTGGGATCAGCGCCGCCGGATCAGCCCTTCACACCGGCGTTCCGGGCCGACAAGCCGTTCCTGTTCGCCATTCGCGAGGTGAAGACTGGCATGATCCTTTTCCTCGGCCGCATCATGAATCCAATCCACAGCCGTCCCACAGGAAGACATAATTCGCGGCGAAAAAGCGGGCTGGTGTTGAGTTGAAATTCCTGCCACTCGGTAGGGTGTATGAACAAAACACCACCAGCCCGGGCCAATGTGCTCGTCCTCAAGCAAATTCTCA
>JANOZJ010000253.1:0-3857 GCA_031429315.1 Akkermansiaceae bacterium | reverse complement strand
CGAGCCTTCCGCGCCGGGCTTGGCCCAGCCAGTGAACTTGATGCCTTGAGCCTCATAGCGGTGGGCTTCCGCCACGATCCAGTCGAGATCCACCGGGGCAATGGCGGCATACTTTTTCTCGACATACTTGGCCTCGTCCTCGGACAAACAGGCGAGCTGGCCCATCAGGCCGATCAGCAGGGACTGGAGTCGATCAATCAGGACAATCCACTCGTCATCATGGGCGGCGGCACGGGCGAGACCGAGCGCGGCGTTGAGTTCATCGACATTTCCCAAGGCTTCGATGCGGAGGGAGGTTTTGGCGATGCGCTTGCCGAATAACAGATCGGTGTCGCCGGAATCGCCCCGGCCGGTGATGATGCTCATGGCGAAAAAATTAGGGCGGAGAAAAATCAATGTCCATCCGCGTTCCATCCGTGTTTCATCCGTGGCGTCCATGAAACTCGCGAAACTCGGCGACAGCCCTGAAATTTTCCACACGATCCAAGGCGAAGGCGTGAGCGTCGGTGCGCCTGCGGTGTTCATCCGGGCGTCTCGCTGCAACCTCCACTGCGTCTGGTGCGACACGGACCATACGTGGAATTTCGAAGGCACGCCGTGGCCGCATGAAAAGGATGCGGTGCCCGGATATGCGAAGCACCAGAAAGTGGACGTGACTTATGAAATCGATCCGGTGGAAGCGGCGGAGCGGGTGCTGGCGTTCGGCTGTCCGCGCACGGTGATCACCGGCGGCGAGCCGCTGCTTCAGGAAACTGCGTTTCTCGAGATGATCGGGCACATCCAGGAGCGTCAGCCGGAGCATCAGTTCGAGGTGGAAACCAACGGCACCCGCATTCCCTCGCCCGCCTTCCACGAGGCGGTGAACCAGTTCAACGTTTCCCCGAAATTGGCCAACGCGGCCATGCCCGAATCGCTGCGGCTCAATGCGGCGGCCCTGCGGTTTTTCGCAGACTCGCCCAGGGCGTGGTTCAAGTTCGTGGTGACCGCGCCGGAGGATCTGGAGGAAATCGAAGCGCTTCTAACGGCCCATGCGCTGCCCCGCCCACGCGTCTTGTTGATGCCGGAAGGCCGGACCTGCGCGGATCTCGACCGGCATTCCGCCTGGCTCGCGGAAACTTGCCGCGACCGGGGTTTCCGCTTTTGCGACCGCCTCCACATCCGCCTGTGGGGCGACAAACGCGGGGTGTGAAATCCGCCACCCTTGTTTTTCCGCGGCAGAATCGCAACTTTCGGATCGGCATCGGGTTTCCGGCGGCGTAAAACTTCGCACCCTTATGAACCGCAACTCACCACCCTCCGACGACTCATGGGAATCCGACGCCGTTTGGAAGCTGCTAGACCAGGCACCGCCGAAATCCGCTGGCGCACGCTTTGCCGATGACACCGTCCGCGCCGCACGCCTCGCGGAGGAAACCAAACCTTGGTGGAGCCGGTTGCTCTCCCCTGCCCCGTTGGCTGGCTTCGCCGCCGCGACCGCCGCTCTCACGTTCGCCGTGATCTCACTCGTCGGAACGACCACGCCTTCCCTTGATTCGCCGCAAGCCGTCGCCATCCAGGACATCGCGGAAACCGAAACGTTGATCGCCGCCGTGGACCAGCTTGATGATTTCAGCGACAACGAACTCGTCAGCCTGATCGGATTCTAACCGCTTCCCCAGCGCCTCCGGTCACGCCAGCTTCGCCGGGTGAAGCAAGGGCTGATATTCGATCTCGACGGGACATTGCTGGATTCGCTGCGTGGCATCGCGGCCTCACTCAATCACGCGCTGGCCGCGTCCGGCCTGCCCGGCCACCCGGACGAGGCGGTTAGAGGGTTCATCGGCAATGGCTCGCGCATCCTGATCGAGCACGGCGTACCGGCGGATGCGAATGAGGCGCTGATCCACACCGCCGAGCAGGCGTTCAAAGCCGACTATGATCTCACCTGGCAAAACGGCACGTTGGTTTACCCGGGAATCACCGGCCTGTTGGACTCCCTGCAAACCTGCGGCTATCCGCTCGCCGTCCTATCCAACAAACCGCATCCATTCACGGAGACCATCGTCTCGCGGATGTTCCCAACCATCCGCTTCGCCACGGTGTTAGGCCAGCGCGCGGGAATCCCCCACAAGCCCGATCCGGCCGGGGCGCTTGAGATTTCCAACAGCCTCCACCTGCGCCCGGAAGACTGCATTCTCATCGGCGATTCCACCATAGATCTTGAAACCGCCCACAACGCAGGCATGAGGGCGATCGCCGTCACCTGGGGATTTCATGATCGGGAGTGGCTCGTCGCGGCCGGTGCCGAATTGATTGCGGACGATCCGGCGGAGTTGTTGGAAATACTCAACCGACCATGGAATGCGTTGTAGCGGCGCGTCTATGACCGTCGCTAACTGGCCCCGAGGCCGGGGTGCATGAGAAAAGCCAATGAAGAAGCTTCGCGCGGCGCATCGGCATCGACGCTCATAGAGCGACGCTTTTCTTTGGCGCTAAGGTCCCTACTCCTTATTTCACAACTCCTGATGCGCGGCAGCAAGCAACGAAAAACCCCCGTCGCGGCGAGCCGGACGGGGGTGGGTTTGATTGGATTCGCGAAGTCGCGGATCAGGCTGGCTCGGTCTTTTCCGCAGGCGGCTCGTCGAAGCCGTATTTGGCTTGAAGATCGACGGCGGTGGCAACCACCGGATCTTTTGCGAGGTCTTGCGAGATGACTTCAACGATGGTCTCGATGACCGGCTCGTCGATCATTTCCTCGGGTTCGGCGACGACGGCGGCGACAACCGCCGGCGAGGTGGAGGCGAGCACGACGCGGCCCTGTTCGCGCTCGTCGCGACCTTCCATGTCCTCACGCTCGTCCTGGCCTTTGGATTTGGCGCCGGAGACGGTCATTTTGCGACCCATGAACGGTTGGTCGTGGAGTACTTCCACGGCGCGCATGGCTTCGTCCATGCGGAGCATTTCGACAAACCCGTAGCCTTTGGAGCGGTGGGTGCTGCGGTTGTAAACGATCTCGATGTTGCGCACGCCGCCGATGCCTTTGAAGAGCTCCTGGAGGTCTTGCTCGGACACGTCGTAGGACAGGTTACCGACGTAAACGCGGGTGGACTCGACGCTTTTCGGGTCGCCGCCACGAGGGCGGTCGGTGCCGCGCGGGGCGCGTTCCCGAGGCTGGCGCTCGCCTTCCGTGCGGGGTTCGCGGGGTTCGCGAGGTGGACGGGGTTCGCGAGGCTCGCGGACTTCACCTTCACCGGAACGGGCGTTACGGGTGTTGGACTTCGGCGCGCGGTCACCACTTGGGAATGGCGTGGACTCGGTCTTGCGCTCGGAACGCTCGCCGCGCTCCGGGCGTTCGGTGCGCTCGTTGCGGCCGGGTGGCGTGGGCTCCTTGTAGAGGCCGATGAAGCTGAGGATGGTTTGCCACAGGGTCTTCTTGGCCGGCGCGTAAACGCGTGCGGGACGTGGAGCCTGCGGCCGAAATTCCTCGGCGCGATTTTCACGGCCACCGGAGTGGCTGCGGTCGTTGCGTGAGCCGCGTTCGCCGCGTTCACCACCACCACCGCCACTGCGGCGGTTGTCGTTGTTGTTGTTACGGTTTTGGCCTCCGCGTGAGCGGCGGCGACGGCTGTCTCCTCCCGAATTGCGGGAGTCTTGTGTTGCGTTGGTTGACATGTTGTCAGTGGGGTCATGGTTTCAGGCGGCCCGGCGCGGCGGATTCGGAAGAATCCGGCAATGCTGGAAGGACCTCGTGCTGACCGGCATGACTCCGACAATCCGGCTTTTTGGTGCCGGGGTGAAGCTCCGCAGCCTGCGGAAGGACACTTCACCGGTGTCGGAACAAGCCGGCTTGCGCCGCCGCCCGTTGAGGCAGGTGTTCC
>JANOZJ010000252.1:0-2146 GCA_031429315.1 Akkermansiaceae bacterium | reverse complement strand
GCCAATACTTCCCGAACGGCACGGACCTATCCGTCTACACCCAGCATGACCTTGATCAGGTCGCCCTCCGGCTGAATACAAGGCCGCGAAAAACGCTTGGCTTCCAGACGCCGGCTGATACCTTCGAACGAGCCGTTGCGCTGACCGGTTGAACCCACCGTCGCCTTCCTAAGAAACAGCCTCTGCGTCGGGCATTGGAGCCAGGGTAAAACCGAGGGTTTTTGCGCGACGTTGGAGGTTTGCCAGGACGCGGGTTCTATGGCGCTCTTCATAGGCCGCTGCACCGGGATCGTGGTAACTCATGCCAAACCGCAAGGCATTGTAAAACAAGACGGCAATTTTGCGGGCGGTAGCGGTGACGGCCTTTTGCTTGCCGATCCGGGAGGAAAGCCGGCGGTAGAAGGCGCCTAATGCAGTGTCGCTGCGTCCGATGGTTGTTGCCGCCAGCCGCAAGAGAGCTGCGGCCCGGCTGGAGGAGCGTCGGGTACGGGAAGACAAAAGCTTGCCGCCCGATATCTTGTTGCCCGGGGCAAGGCAGAGCCAGGACGTAAAGTGTTTGGCACTTGGCCATGCCCGGAGGTCGGTGCCGCATTCGCCGACCAGCTTCAGCGCCAAGGCTGGACCAAGGCCGTGGATCTGCGTCAGATCGGTGCCCAAGACTCCATAAAGGGCGGCTCGGACATCGAAGGCAGGCGCGTTGACCTGTTTGCCTTTGATTCTTGCCTTGGGCAGTGCGGGAACGTCATCAGCGGCGCGAACGGTCAGCACCGCAACAGCAGCCTCAAGCTTGCAATCGCATTCAGCAACCTTGGTGTGGTAAAAGTCGTAGAGATCCAGCGACTGGGTTAGGGCAAAGATGTGCTCATCGCGGTCATTGCCCACCAAGGAGGCCCGGATTGTCTCAGTGGAGGAGTGACAGCGGATATCGCGATGGGCTGCCAGAACGTCGGGGTCACGCTCACCCGCTACGATGGCGCGGATGATCCGCATGCCGGTGGCCCCAGTGATATCCGAGACGACATGATGCAGCTGCAGGTTCATCTCCATCAGCGCCTTCTGCATGTGTTGAATATGGGCCGCTGCATATTCGACTAGTCGTTCACGCTGACGAAGATAAGCTCGCAAGGTGGCAATCTCTGCCTCCGGGCGGAAACTGCCCCGCAACAGGCCGTAGGAATGCAACTGGCGCAGCCACCCGGCATCGCTGACGTCGGTCTTCCGCCCGGGCACGTTCTTGGCGTAGCGGGCGTTCACAAGGATCACATTGAACCCGTGCCCCTCGAGAATCTCGAAGGCAGGGATCCAATACACCCCGGTGGATTCCATGGCCACGCTGGTAACGCCACAGGATTTGAACCAGTCTGCCAGATCGTGCAAATCCTGAGTGAAGGTGCCAAACGCACGCACCGGTGTGTCACAGGCATCAGGGTTGACTGCCGCCATGTGCATGGTCGATCCGATGTCGCTGGCTGCTGCCCTCGGGTTGACCATCTTCAGGTCCGGGTGGTCGCCGGTCACTATCTTCGTCATGCCAACTCCTCCGTTCATAAAGGAGGGCGTGGGCCATGCAAGTCCGTCATCTTCCTAACCGGGATCGCCAACGAAGCGGCGTCACCACTCTCAAGTGCGCATCAGCCCATGTGCCACGTTTTTTAACGGGATCTGACCCTCCAATAAGCGATCGGCAACTGCCCTCCAGACCGCCGAGGATAGCACAGGCTGTTTATACCGCACACAGGCGGGCCGCGGCCCGTGACGGTTTTTTAGGATGTCCCGCTCCTCGCGCAGTATGCGGTTCTCGCGCCGAAGACGTTCGTTCTCAAGCGCAAGGTCCCGATCCTCTTGCGACACCACATCCGTATCACGGTGTGCCGTGATCCACTTGTTCAGCGTCGACATCCCGACACCCAGCCTTACGGCGATTGCAGGCAATCGCCTACCGGCCAACGGATCGTCGGCAATCTGTTTGCGTGAAAGCCCGCTGGTCAGCGCGATCCGCACCGCGTCCTTGCGAAATTCATCCGTCCTGACTGTGCCCATGGTTCATCTCCTTTGCTGCACATTACGCTATCAAAGGAGCGGCACCAAACCGCGACAAGACCACCGCTCTTCGTTCCTTTATTGGATCCTTTCCAGAAGCGGCTAC
>JANOZJ010000251.1:0-4161 GCA_031429315.1 Akkermansiaceae bacterium | reverse complement strand
GCCAACGTGGGATCCGGCAAGCTGGCCATTGATGTAAACCCAAGAGTAGTAATCCACGCCGCCGAAATGCAGCCGAATCCGCTTGTCCTTCATCGCTGCGGGAACCTCGAACGTGCGGCGATACCAGACGTTTTTGATGTGTTGCGTCGTCGGAATCGCCAAGCCGGACAGCTTGCTCTCCGGGCAGAACGGGACGAGGATTTTTGAATTCAGATCGGTTCCAGAAGTCAGGCCGCGGAATTCGCCATCCGCCGCTTTATCCACCTCGAACTGCCAGGGGCCGTTGAGCGACATCCAGTTCTCGCGGAACAAGTCCGGGCGTGGGTGCTCCGGGCGCGGGATCTCCGCTGAGGTGGCGCGAGTGCCGACCAACAAGAGCGTGATCGCGATGAACACGGGGGTGATCTGGTCAATAATTTTCATAAATGGATAAGAATCCCTTCCCCTACGAGGGATTCCGCCGGAATCTTTTCATCTGAAATCCGGTTTTCCCGCAGATTGGAGCACTGCAAGAGTCCTTTGAGCTTTGTTCCAATGCCATTAAGGATTGGAACATGATGGTTTCGTTGAGCCGTTTTGTGCCGCAGTCCGGACTGCGCGAAGCTTTGCTCGCGCCCACGGCAGCTCCGGCTCTGCCGGATGGGGTGCGGAGCTCTTCGTGCGCTTGCGCCGTGAAGAGGAAGAGTTCCGCGCCGCATGGAGCAGAGCTTCCATCCCCCAAAGGCGGCAGCAGAGCGTGCCGCAGTCCGGGGGATCCGCAAACTGTCCGGTAGTCCCTAATGGCGATTTTTAAGACACTGCCTGGCAATCTGTATAATGAACGCGAATTCTCAACATTCCACCACGTTCACCGCCAGTCCACCGCGGGAGGTTTCCTTGTAATTGGATTTCATGTCACGGCCGGTGTCGCGCATGGTTTGGATGACTTTATCGAGCGACACGAAATGCGTGCCATCGCCTGATAGAGCGAGCCGCGAGGCATTGATCGCCTTGACGGCACCCATCGCGTTGCGCTCGATGCAGGGAATCTGGTTGATCGCCAAACTGGGAAAATCGGGTCAGGGTGCAAATTTTGACAAAATTTTCTGCCGCCCTGGCTCAAGCAACTTTGGAAGAAGCTGGTGCGATGGACTCGGAGTGTGACGCCACAGCCACGCCCGCGACCGGGGACACATCGAGCTGTTGAAACTCATCCCCAAGGCCAAGGGAACTATGACTCTCATCGGTGGGCGCGGTGGTTCTTGAAGATCGCCAAGGTGCGCTCGCGTTCGGTTTTGTGATCGACGCAGGGCAGGGGGTAATCCGGGGCGATGGACCGCTCGTCGGTCGGTGCTGCGAGAAAATGCGAAGGGTGGTTTTTTGCGAGTTCGGGCACCCAGCGCTTGATATAAATCCCCTCGGGATCGTATCTGGCGGTTTGCGACCACGGGTTTTGAATCCGGAAATAAGGTGCCGCGTCCGCGCCGGTGCCGGCCGACCATTGCCAGCCACCGTTGTTGGAAGCGATTTCGCCATCGACGAGGTTTTGCATGAACCACGATTCGCCTTGTTTCCAGTCGATATGCAGATCCTTGGTCAGGAACATCGCGGTGATCATGCGGACCCGGTTGTGCATGAATCCAGTGGCCGTGAGTTCGCGCATCCCGGCATCGACGATGGGGAAACCGGTCCGCCCTTGTTTCCATGCCTCGAACCGGTCGCCGGGTTCGTCCCACGGCAAACCGCGCCAATCGGCGTTGAATTCCTCATCCAAGACGTTTGGGAAATGATGGAGGATCGCGAAATAGAACTCCCGCCACGCCAGTTCCTTGATGAAAACATCGATCCCGGCCATTCCTGCGGCATTGGCGGAAGCGCGGGCTTTCATCGCTTCCGCGTAAACGGTGCGGATCGAAACGAGGCCGAACCGCAGGTCTTGGGAAATCCGCGAGGTGCCGTCCGCCGCCGGGAAATCGCGTTTCGCCGCGTAGTGCTGGATGGTCCCGGCGATGGCGCTTTTCAAGCGTCCGCGGGCTGCCCGTTCGCCAGGTGCGACGATTTGGGCGGCAGGAATTTCCCAGCCCCAGACACCGACGGTCGGCAGTGGCAGGGACGCGAGGTGCGCCGGAGTCCGCAGCGGCAGCGGTTTCGCCAGCGGCGAAGGCTTCGGTCGGTCGAGCCAATTCCGGCTGTATGGCGTGTAAACCCGGTAGGGCAGGGCACTTTGGGTCAGGATTTCGTCTGGACCATGCAAGGCAGCATCCGCGTGGGCGTGACATTCGATCCCCAGCTCCGCGCACAGCGCGCGAACCGCCTTCTCCACGGATTTTCCGAACGGATCGGGGTCGGCGTTGAAATGGATGGCGACGGCACAGCACTCCTGGGCCAGCTTGCGAAGTTCGGCGACCGCCTGCCCCTGACGGATGATCAGGCGTCCTCCAATTGTCGCGAGGTTTCCCGCCAAAGATTCCAGTGAACCGCACAAAAAATTTTGGCGATTGGGACCGGTCCATGAATGGCTGCCGCTCCAATCGCCAAGAATATAGACAGGAATTACTGGAATTCCGGGTTTCGCCGCGCGGCACAGGGCCGGGTTATCCGCGATTCGCAGATCGCGGCGAAACCAATGAATGATGGAAGCTTTCTCGTCTGGCATGGCCGAACCTGTCACATGGGAGTTTCCGCGCAACCGTGGAAACCTTCCTCATTCCGGAATCGCATCAGAACGCCTCGGCAAGCAGCTTCTCGACCTTTTTGATCGTGACCGGAGTCAGCTTGCCGTCAACGCGCTTGGAACCCTCGATCACAGTTTTCACTTCGGCGAGGACCGTTTCAGCAGCCGCCAGCGACTTTTTGCCACCGCCGAATTTCTTGTCAGGGAAATACTTGGTGAACGTCGTGCCAGCTCTGCTGATGCATAAGCGCCATCCTTCAAAGGCTGCGCTTTCGTAGGTGAATCGGGTCAGGTTTCTTTTTGATTTCATATTGGTATGGTGGATTGCGTCGGAACAATGCCTCGACTCTGATAGAAATCTAGCCATTTTTTCGGAAATAGTGCCGAAATGGTAACTTTTTGTCGGAGATGCCCGAAAAAAATGCTTTGCAAGCCACCCGGGCCGACATTTAGTCACGCCCCCGCGGGCAATCGCACCACGCCGTCGGTCCTCTCGGACGCTTTTTAACAGAAGCTTTCCGGCCCGCAAGAGGGTAACCCGGCAACCAAAAAATAACATGTCAGCAGTCAAACTCGCTCGTTTCGAGCTCCCTAACCGCCTTGTTCGCAACGAGGACACCGCCACCGATACCTACGCCCAGTTCACCGCCGAGCCATTCGAGCGTGGATACGGCCACACCATCGGCAACTCCCTGCGCCGCGTGCTCCTCTCTTCGTTAGAGGGCGCCTCCATCACTTCCGTCCGCATCGCGGGCGTGCAGCATGAATTCTCCAGCCTTCCCGGCGTGGTGGAAGATGTCACCGACATCGTCCTCAACCTGAAGAAGGTGAAATTCTCTCACAATGAGAAGGATCCCCGCATCCTCACGATCAAAGTGGAGAAAGAAGGCGTCGTCACCGCCGGTGACATCATGGCTGACCACATCTATGACATCGTCAACAAGGACCAGGTCATCTGCACCCTCGACAAGAAGGTGAAGTTCGACTGCGAATTCGAAGTCCGCGTCGGCCGCGGCTTCTCCACCGGCGACGAAAACAAGCGCAAGGACCAACCGATCGGCGTCATCGCCATCGACTCGATCTTCTCGCCTGTCACTCGCGTGAAATACTCCGTGGAAACGACCCGAGTCGGCCAAATGACCGATTTCGACAAGCTGATTCTCGACATCTGGACCGACGGCCGCATCACGCCGCAAGACGCGCTGCTCCAAGCCTCCGCCATCCTTCGTCACCACCTCGACGTCTTCGTCAACTACGACGAAAATGCCGTGGATTTCGAAGAAGCACCGGCCGAGTCCAGCGAAGAGAACGCCGCTCTCAAGAAACTTCTCAACATGTCGGTCAACGAAATCGAACTCTCGGTTCGAGCCGCCAACTGCCTCAACAACGCGAACATCACCTCGGTGGGCCAACTCGCGATGAAGTCAGAAGCAGAAATGCTCAAGTATCGCAACTTCGGCAAGAAGTCCCTCAACGAAATCAAGGACAAGCTCGTCGAGCTCGGCCTC
>JANOZJ010000250.1:0-3519 GCA_031429315.1 Akkermansiaceae bacterium | reverse complement strand
TACGTCACGGGTGCGGACTATCCTTATGCTTCGACCGCCCCCAATATGCCGATGCAATTTCTCGGTGCGGTGGGCGCTTCGGCGACTGATTCATTTCAAATCAATGGCGAGACCTATTCGCGGAGGCTCACGATTCGCAATGACTTCGCCAACAATACTGCGAACAGCAATTACTTGATCCAGTCCTCGCATGGTAACATTTTTCCTTGATCTGGAGAAGACGTTGTCGAGGATGAGCCACGCCATTCGGGTCAGTCCTTTGTTTTCCGATTTTTCCATATCTGGTCATATTTTTAAAGGGTTCTCGCGTCGTCTTAACTCTGTCGGAACCGGCGGCCTCCATACCTACCAAAGCCCGTTTCGGATGCCTTGCCTCCCTGCCGCGAACCTGTTGGAATCCTCCCACGCCTCCGGCTGGAGCGTGACGCCCTGTGACTTCATGTGACACGTCCCGCCGTGCGAAACCTACTCTCTTCACCATGCCCGAAGCCACCCCCGAGCAAATCACCGCTTTCATCGACCGATGGGAAAACTCAGGAGCCGCCGAGCGCGCAAACTACCAGATGTTCCTCTCCGAACTCTGCGACATCATCGGCGTCCCGCGCCCGGACCCCACTGCTCCCGATACCGCGAAGAACCTCTACGTCTTCGACCGCGCCATCACCCGCACCCACCTGGACGGCTCCACCACCACGAATTACATCGACCTCTACAAAGCCCGCCACTTCGTCAACGAAACCAAGCAAGGCGTCAGCGACTGTAGCGTCGGTCTGCGACCGTCGCTGACTACCAGCGAAGGAGAAGTCGCGGAATCGAACAAGAATCAGACGGATTCGGCGGCTCTTGTACCGGGCAATGGCATCGACGGTCGCAGACCGCCGCTACAGAAATCCGGTCACGGTAAGCGCGGCACTCTCGCCTTCGACAAGGCCCTCGAACGCGCCTACCACCAAGCCCGCGGCTACATCACCGCCCTGCCCGCCGAGGAAGGACGCCCGCCGTTCCTGATCGTTTGCGACGTTGGCCACACCATCGACCTCTACGCCGAGTTCACCGGCACCGGCGGCCAATACGAACGTTTCCCCGATCCCGTCTCGCACCGCATCACCCTGCCGGATCTCCACCGCCCGGAAATCCGCGAACGCCTCCGCAAAGTCTGGCTCGATCCCCATTCGCTCGATCCCTCGAAGTTCGCCGCCCAAGTCACCCGCGACATCGCCGGCCGCCTCGCCGTCTTGGCCAAGTCACTCGAAACCGACGGTCACGACCCGCAAGTCATTGCCGGATTCCTCCAGCGCAGCCTCTTCACCATGTTCGCCGAAGACATCGGCCTGCTCCCGGAAAACGGCTTCAAGACCCTGCTCGAAAAAGTGAAGGACACCCCGCGCGGCTTCCCGGTTCTCGTTTCCGCCCTGTGGAAGGAAATGGCCACCGGCACCCAGTATTCCGCCCTCCTCTTCAAGGAAATCGCCCACTTCAACGGCGGACTCTTTGAAAACACCAGCGCCCTCCCGCTTTCCGCCGCGCAACTCGCCATGCTCACCGATGCCGCCGCCACCGATTGGAGCGCCGTCGAACCATCCATCTTCGGCACCCTCCTCACCCGTGCCCTCGATTCCCGCGAACGCCACAAACTCGGCGCCGAATTCACCCCGCGCTCCTACGTCGAGCGCCTCATCCGCCCCACCATCATCGGCCCGCTCCGTGACGAATGGGATGGGCGCTGTGGCCCATGGCCAGACGCTCGGACAGCCAGTCGTTCGCGACGGCGGTAATGCTTCTCGCGATGGCGGCGCAGATCACTTTGTTGCGGCCTCACTTCTTCATCAACATCAGCTCACTCCGATCGGTGGGCAAAGCAACGAGTGTGCGCCTATTGCGGACTCTTTGATATTGATTTTACAGGGGCTACTTTGGCCGATTGAGCGGCGCAAAACGAATTAGTCCTCTTTGGTTTTCTCTAATGGTGCCGGGCGGTCCAGTACACCCCAGATGCGGGGATTCTTCTGCCCAGGCATGGGAGTGACGAATAGAATCTGGCGGGCTTGCGCCTCATGCTGCCAAGTGGAGCGGCACAGCGCGATTGGCGTGCTGTCGCCGAGAAAGGCGCAGTCGATCGCTACCGGGTAGTCGCCGGAGCCGGACCGCGGGGGCTTGACCGTCACTGACTGTCCCGGTTTCACTTGGGCGACTTCCTCGCCGAATTTCGCGACGACTGTGGCGGAAGACACGTTAAAAATGACGGTGTGGCCCAGGGGGAAATTTGCAGCGGAAGCGTTCACCGGAATGATTTTTGCCGGGAAAACCTTGTTGGTAGGATCGTGGAAAAACAGCAGGATGCAGTCCGTCCAGGTTTCCGGGATGTTAAAACTGGGAGCCCCTGGGGGCATCTCGGGTTTTTCTGGCTTGGTGGGCAGCACCCCCACGAGCATCTCACCTGCAGGCAACTCAACTTCCGGAGAGAAATTCCGCTGTGGAAGTTCGATCTCCAAGAATTTTTTACCGACGACGAGGACGGCTTGCTCTGGGACATCATCGGGTGGCTGCACAAAAATGGCCTTCACCTTGCAAGCTGCGGTGGCGGGGACGAGCACTAGGAAAAGGCAGGCAGTCGCAGCCAAAAGCCGTTGGCAGGATATTGACGGGAGAGAGGGTATCATGATGATAATAACTGAGATGAAACAGCAACGGACACGAGTGGGCGAATTAGATCTCTTTTTCGTTTAGCCAGCGGAAGGAGACTATCTCATATCGGCGACCGAAGCGCTTGTTGATATTTGATTTCATCAGGGTGGAGAAGGGCGCGACGCCTGCGGCATCGCTCGGGTCCACATAATCGGCCTGCCGCTGCACAACGACTTCGCACCATGCCCTTGCCACGACTTTCGTAGGATTTCCCTTTTCCCGGGAATCACCATAACCCCGGATGGTGAAGGTGTCATCGCGGGCGGATAAAATGGGTGCCAGCGGCTTGAGAATGTCAGCTTGGCGAACCCACCCGGGGACACCGAAAGCGGAGGAGCCGAGCGCGGCTTCCGGGAATTTGTAATCGGTCTTTCCAGGCGGCTGACTGGTAATGTTAGTGGCAACGGCTTGAATCGCGGCATACGGATTTTTCGGAGAAGATCCGAGATTGGCAAGGTTATCGAGTGCTTTCTGGATGGTGGATGAGATGGCGAGATCCTTGTTGGTGGTGAGCTGGCGGTTGACGAATTCGGAAAGCGAGAGGAAGGGGCCGCGCTTCTTGATTTCCGTAACGATTTGCGTGGCCAGTTCGTCGGTTTGGTCCTCGGTGAGTACGCGGTAGCCGGCGAATTCCGCCGCAGCGGGGAATAGGGAGCCGGATGCTTTGGATCCGGAATCCGAGCCTTGATCACCGGCGATGGAGTTGCGCGGATAAGCAAACGAGGCGGCGGCGGCGATCTTGGTGCTGCCGTCAGCGGCGAGGTAGGGAACCTGCATGTCACGGCTCTGACGCAGGATGGCTTTCCACGCCTCCACGGAGACGGAATTGATGTT
>JANOZJ010000249.1:0-2140 GCA_031429315.1 Akkermansiaceae bacterium | reverse complement strand
TCCCGCCCCAGCATCTTCACTTCGAACAACCAAAAAGGCACCATCTCCAGTGGTGAAAAAATCGCCATCCCGACCGGCAGCAACAGCTATGGCACCGGTAATAACTCGTCCACCCAGATCGAATACCAGGATGTGGTTTTGAAACTCGAAGTGATCCCGCTGGTGAACTCGGACAACGAAATCACCATGCAGATCGCCCTTCTGAACGACGAGCAAAACGGCACCCAAACGATCGCCGGTGGCGGTGGCAACGGCGGCAATCTCACCGTTCCTAAAATTTCCACTCGTGAAATCCTCACCACCGTCACCGTTCCCAACAACCAAACCATCGTCCTCGGTGGCCTGATTGTCGGCCGCGGCGGCAAGGACAAGAGTGGCATTCCGATCCTCTCCAGCATCCCCTACATCGGCGGGCTGTTCGGAAGCACCGCCAACACCAAAACCCGCAGCGAGTTGATGGTCTTCATGCAGCCTTCCATCGTAAAAAACGAGCGCACCCTCGACGCCGTCCAGGCCGATATGGATGGTCGCTACCGGGTCTCGCCGAAAACCCGTGAATTTGCCGACGGGCCGGGCGTGTTGCCGCCCCTGAATCCCGTGAATGATAAGGGAGGCAGTCGTCAGCCATCGTACACCCAAGGGGGTCCGGCTACCAATTCCACCTCCACCAGCACGATCAAACCCTCGATTCGGTCGGCAAACCGCCGGTGATATTTCGTGAATTAATTCCCCTTTTTGAACGCGACCCTATGCCGGGAGTCAAAAGCCGCTGAAGACCGCACGAAAGTTCGCGTTTTCATGTAAGGGTGAACAGCAGTTGTCAGCCTCATTACAGGACGCGAGTCAAATCGCGGATGTTTTGAAGTTGGTCAGCTTGGCCGCCGGAGTGGGTGCTCCGGCGGCCTCTTTTTTGTACGTGGTTACTGTGTCTTCGCAGCAACGATTCTCCATGGACGCTAGCTGATTTATCGCGGGGCTCGAACCGGAGTTATGGTCAAGCAAATGGCATGTTTGTCAGGCTCGGAACGTGCCAGCCACGATCAGGCTGCCGATGACCAGGCCGAGCGCGATGCGATACCAGCCGAAGACGGATAGTCCGTGGCTTTGCAGGTAGGAAACGAGCCATTTCACCGCGATGGCTGCGGAGATGGCCGCCGCCACGATGCCGATGACAAGTGCGAGTGGCGTGTAGGTAGCGGTTAGTAATTTCACTCCCCCGCCCCAGACGTCGTAAGAAGCATCGAGGCCCTCCACTTTCCAAACGGCCTTCTTCGCGGTCGCCGCCGTTAGAGTCAGCACGCCTAGCAGGAATGAATACTCCACCGCCGCGCGGATCGAGAGACCGACGAGCAAGCCGCCGACGATGGTCATCAGGCTGCGGCTGGTGCCGGGCCACATCGCCACGCATTGGAGCAGGCCGATGACCAGCGCCATTTTCCAGGTCATCTCGAACAATTCTTTGCCGTCGCCCGCAGCCGGATTGCGTTTCCGCCACGAGGCGGTCGCGAGGATCATCACTCCGCCGACCACCCAGGCGATGATCACCGGCCACATGTCGAAGAATTTCTCCTCGATCTTGTCATTGAAAATCAAGCCGATGACTGCGGCGGGCAAAAATCCGGCCAGCAGCAGCATCGCGAGCTTCAGGCCTTCGCGATCCTGGCCGAGCACCCCGCGGAGCATTTGCAGCACGCGCTTCATGTAAATCCCGAGCACGGCGAGGATCGCGCCGCCCTGGATGCAGATGGCGAAGGTGTCGGCGGCCGCTTTTTCCGTGGCCGTCGCCGTGCCGATTCCCATCAGGTGCTGCGCCACCAGCAAGTGGCCGGTGGAACTGATCGGAAGATACTCGGTGATCCCTTCGATCACGCCCAGGATGAATGCTTGCCAAGGTTCCATGGTGAAATTTCCGGGAGGCTGGATAAGGGCTGCGCGGCGCGCAAGGCATTTGCGGTTGATTCACCCGATGCGGTGGTGAATGGTCGCGCCTGATGAGTTTGCCACCATGAAAGTCCACTACCTGAGAATGGTGCGTCGGGCATTCCGTGCCCTGCGCCACAAGAAGCTCCGCCACCGCCCGTGGTGGCAGAAAATTTCGAAACCCTTGTTCCACCGCAGCTTGTGGGTCCCTTGCCGGGAT
>JANOZJ010000248.1:0-14361 GCA_031429315.1 Akkermansiaceae bacterium | reverse complement strand
GATGAGCTTGAGCAGGCGCAGGCCGTTTTGCTCCAGCATCACGGTCATTTCCTGGACGACGGGATCGGTGGATTGGCGACCGAGGACCATCCGCAAGCGCTCGGTGATGCCGAGCATGATGGTGAGCGGGGTGCGGAGTTCGTGGCTGATGTTGGCAAAGAAGCGGGTTTTCGCCTCATCGAGTTCGCTGAGCTGGCGATTCTGGGATTCCAGCAGCTCCCGGGATTTCTCCACTTCCATCCGCAGACAGAACTCGCTGAAGCGGAGTTTTTCGTAGTAATAGCTTCCGCCGAGAACGAAGACCGAGGTGACAAACAGGAAAAAGCAGTTGCCGAACAGCGTCGCGAAATTGGACGTCACCGGCGACACCAACACGCTGACGGTATAACAAGAAAATGTCGCGAGGATCATTCCCAGCGAGTTCAAAAAGCTCCATCTCAGCAGCAACGAGAGACCCACCAGGACCAGATTCAAGCCGGCGTAGTAGACCGAGTCGCCGCCGTCGGTGACCGCGATCATCGCGCAGATCGAGATCAGCGGCAGCAGCGCGATGCCCTGTGCGATGATCGCGGAGCTGGCGGAGTGGCGGGATTTCCCCAGATGCCAGAAAATCGCGCCGAGCAAGATCGCGCAGGTGGCGCGGATCACCAGGAATTCCATAGCCCACGGGGTGATGATCACCCAGTCCAGCGACGAGGCGGCGAGCATGAAAACCGCGGCGAAAACCGCCGCCCGGCGCGCATTGTCGAAGGCGATGCCACTCTCGTATTCACGAAACGAAATCCGGAGATCCTCGTCGGACTCTTTCAGATTGACGCTGGCTTCAGCCATTGGCGAGTTCGATTTCAAGGAACAAATTGACTCCCGTGGAGTCGGCTTTGATCGTCGTGCCCTTCAAATTCAAGCCATCTGGCACCAACTCGGCCATCTCCGCCTCATCGCGGTAGATCAAGTTCCATTCCATCACGTATTCCATCCACGCCTTGCGGGGGTTGCTGGCCGCGACGTTGGTCACGATGACGATGCCACCGGGCCGGATCATGGTGCAGAAAAGCTCGACCAGGCGTTTGCAAACCCGCTGCGAGAGATAATCGAACAATCCCGCGCAATAGACGACGTCGTAGTTGGCAAACTCCTCGTCACCGCCTTGGGTGGCGGCGCGCAACAGCTGGTGAACCGAGCGTTGGAAATAACGGATCTGGGTCTCGCGACCGCCGCTCATCTTGGCTTCCTGCATGCGCTCGCGGGTGTATTCCAAGGTTTCCGGATTGAAGTCGAGCAAGTCGATTTCCGCCAGATCGCTTTCCTCGCACTCGCGGAGGAAACGCTGGACCTCCATCGCCGGGCCGCAGGCGAGATTGAAAACCCGGGTCTTGCCGCGGCCGACCCGGCGGGCGCATTCGGAACGCAACTTTTCGACGAGGAAATCAATCCGATTGCGGTGGGCCACCACGGGCTCGGTGTTGAGCAGCGCGAAGTTGAGCAGCTTGGCAAAGGCTGACGACCCCTCGTAGGGATTGCGCAGCATCATGTTCACCATTTCATAGTCGCCGGCATATCCGAGCGGTTTGGTGTAGGTCCGGTATAAAAATGGCGAGCACAGCACGATCGGGTGCAGCTCGCGGCGGACGTAGGCTTTGTGAACCGCCACTTCCGCCTCGGTCACTTCCAGCGAAACCTCCTCGAAGCGCTCCATCGACGGCATCACCTCCTCGACAACCCGTCCCTCAATCCCCGCAAAAATCTCCTGCTCCAGATCGTCGCGCCGGCGCGTCACCGTCGTCCGGATTCCCACGTCCACTCCCGTCAGCCAATGCTGGACCCCGGAAAACATGCTCGCAAGGTCAGCCACCACCAACTTGAAAGGATCCTGCACTTTGTTGGCAGACTTCCATTCCCCCATGAAATTCCCGAACTGCCCGCACAAATCACTGCTGCCGCTGGGGGTCGAACTGCCCGTGACGCTGGAGAGGAAATCCACCTCGACCCAGCCCTCGTCGAGCATCGCTTCGCAAACCAAGACGATGCCGGTGTTGAGAAGATTGCTGACCACCGCCTTCCCGTGATACAGCAGCCGCCGGGAGGCCATGATCCGGAAATCCGACAAAACCTCGGATAGCTGGAGAATGCTGTAGGGATTATAGACCTCGAATACCACGGAATACCGCTTGATTCGGAGGAGGTTGGCCGTCAGTTCCGTGCCCTGGCTATTCCGGCATGTGATGACGCTTTGGGAAGATTCGCTTGTTAAATCCATTATCGAGGGTGAACGACAGGACAGAGTTGGCAGCTCCATCAGGGTAGGGCAAGCACCTAGAACATTTTTTTTACATCGCTTGACTATCTGCTCCCAGCTCCCGCCGCTTGGCCACCGCTTCGGCAAGGCAGGCCAGCGTTTCCACAGTGTCGTCCCAGCCGATGCAGGCGTCCGTCACGGACTGGCCGCGAGTCAGAGTGTGTAAATCCGCGGCCAGCTTTTGCGCTCCCGCGACGAGGTTGGACTCGATCATCACCGAGGTGATCACCTTGGAACCCGCCGCGATCTGGTGGGCGACGTTCCGCGCGACCATCGGTTGATTGCGATAGTCCTTCATCGAGTTGCCGTGCGAGCAATCGACCATCACCGACGGCACAAGGCGTTGCTCGGCGAGCATCGTGGCCGCCGCCTCGATCTCGGCGTGTTCGTAATTCGGCCCGGATTTCCCGCCCCGCAGGATCAAATGGCACGACTCGTTGCCTGCCGTGGAAACGATCGCCGACACACCCTGCTTGGTCACCGACAGAAAATGATGCGGCCGCGAGGCCGACTGGATCGCATCAAGCGCGATCTGGATCGAGCCGCCGGTGCCGTTCTTGAACCCCACCGGCATCGAAAGTCCCGACGCAAGCTCGCGGTGGATTTGCGACTCCGTGGTCCGCGCGCCGATGGCTCCCCAAGCGATCAAATCCGCAATGTATTGCGGGGAAATGGTATCCAGGAATTCCGTCCCCGCAGGCACGCCCATGTTCGCGAGATCCAGCAACAGCCCGCGCGCGATCCGCAAGCCCTGGTTGATGTCGAACGAGTCGTCCAGATTCGGATCGTTGATCAAACCCTTCCAGCCGACCGTCGTCCGCGGCTTCTCGAAATACACCCGCATGATCACGAAGACATCCTTTTCGATCCGTTTCGCCTCCGCCTTCAGCTTCACCGCGTATTCCAGCGCCGCCTCCGGATCATGGATCGAGCACGGGCCGACGATCGCCAACAAACGGTCGTCCTCGCCCCGCAAAATCGCATCCGCCTGCGAACGGGCACTCGCAACGAGCTCGGAAGCCTGCTCGGTGAGAGGTAGATAATACGCCAGAACCGCCGGGGAAATCAGCGGGTTCAGGCCAGTAATTCGAAGGTCGTCGGTGCGGTGGCGCGTCACGCGGCGGATCGTTGACGGCGGAACGGCAGCTAGGCAAGGCACAACTTCCACCCGCAGCCGCCTTTTTGCCCGGAGACTCTCCTTGCGGGTCCATTCCAATCCTGATTGGCTGCTCTTCCGATGAAAAACCCCCTGATCTTCCTGGTTTTCGCCCTCCCGCTGTGCGGCAAGGAACTGCCCTCCCCAGCCCTGACTGCGGCAGCCGCAGCGGATTTCCTCGCCACGCTGGACCCGGCCCAAAAGACCAAAACCAACCTTCCCTTCGCCGGCGACGAACGCGAGAATTTCCACTTCACCCCTCGCGACCGCGCCGGACTTCCCCTCAAGGAAATGACCGCCGCCCAGCGCGCCGCCGCCATGAAACTCCTCGACTCCGCGCTGAGCGAAAAAGGCAAACTCAAGGCCACCCAAATCATGACCCTCGAGGGCATCCTCGCGGAAATGGAGAAAAACTCGGCCAAGCGCGATCCCGGCAAATACGGCGTCATCATTTTCGGCACCCCGGGTGATCCCACAGGCTGGGGCTGGCGCTTCGAAGGCCACCACCTTTCTTTCAACCTCACCCTCGTTGGAGACAAAACCTCCGTCACCCCTTCCTTCCTCGGCTCCAATCCCGGCGAGGTCCGTGAAGGCACCCACAACGGTCTCCGCGTCCTGGCCGCCGAAGAAGACCTTGCCCGCAGCTTGGTCACCACGCTGCTTGCAGCCGGCAAGCAGGCCGCCATTTTCAGCGAAAAACCTCCTACCGAGATCATCACCGCAGAGAACCGCACCGCCACCGCCCTCGAACCCGTCGGCATCCTCGCCTCGGACATGACCGACGCCCAGCGCACCGCCCTTCTCAACCTCATCGCCGAATACACCGGTCGCTATCGGCCCGAAGTCGCCGCCACCGACATGGCGCAGATCACCGCCGCTGGCACCGGAAAAATCCGCTTTGGCTGGGCCGGCGGCACCCAACCCGGCGCGGCTTATTACTACCGGATCCAAGGTCCGACCTTCCTGATGGAGGCTTGCAACGTCCAAAACAACGCCAATCACGTCCACGCCGCCTGGCGCAACTTCACCGGCGACTTCGGCCGCGACATCCTCCGCCAACACCTCAGCGGGGACCACTGATACGGCATGAAAAAAGACCGAACCGACGCCCTCCTCGTCGCCCGTGGCCTCTGTGATTCCCGCGAGCAAGCCAAGCGTCTCATCCTCGCCGGCGAAGTCCGCTCCGGCGACCGCATCATCGACAAACCCAGCACCCAACTGCCCCCCGACGCGCCGCTCGACATCAAGGAAAAGCCCCGCTTCGTCGGCCGCGGCGGCCTCAAACTCGAAGGTGCCCTCGACGCCTTCCAAATCGACCCCACCGGCTGGGTCTGCATGGATGTCGGTGCCTCCACCGGCGGTTTCACCGATTGCCTGCTCCAGCGCGGTGCCGTCCGCGTCCACGCCGTCGATGTCGGAACCAACCAACTTGTCTGGAAACTCCGCAACGACCCGCGCGTGATCGTCAAGGAGCAGTTCAACGCCCGCCACATGGTCACCGCCGACATTGGCGAAAAAGTCCGGCTCGCCGTCATGGACCTTTCCTTCATTTCCCTCACCAAAGTCCTCCCCGCCGTCTTCTCGGTGCTCGAAGACGGCGGAGCAGTCGTCTGCCTCATCAAGCCGCAGTTCGAACTCCGCCGCGAAGACATCGCCAGGGGCGGCATCGTCCGCGATCCCGCACGCCACCTCCAAGCCGTCGAAAAAATCCGCCACTTCGTCACCACCGGATTCAACTGCGAGTGGCGCGGCCTCATCCCCTCGCCAATCACCGGCATGGATGGAAACCAGGAATTCCTCGCCTGGATCACACTTCCCCATTGGCAAAATTTGGAAATCCAGCCGCCCGACTCCAGCTCCTCGCCAGCCGTTCAAAAAAATTTAAAAATTTAGCTTCCATATCCGTAATTTCTGGATACATAGATCTTTGACGGTAGGCAACAGTACACGAAAGTGAACTGGAAACCAAGCCGACATATCCTGTCTCGCGCCACTTTGCATCAGGCCACATCGAACTCCGGGGGGAAGACGATGGTTAAACCCGCAAAGCGACCCGGGACTTTTGGGGGGAATATGTGTTCACGGGCGCGGATCGGCAACGATCCGCGCCCGCATTTTTTCTGGGGAAAGGCGGGATTTCTCTCCGCCCCGCGCGCGGGTGCAGGACAAAAAAGTCAAGGAGCGGCGAAACGCGTTCGCCGTGTGGATGAAATGCCGATGAAAAGCCCTGATGGTCGCCAATCGGCTCTCCATCCGCATGGGCGGACGCGCTCCGCCCCTCCTTGAGCGCCCATGACGGGTCTGTCGTGTCTAGGATCACTTTTTTGTCCTGAACCCCCCACGCGCATCCGCCCGCACTGAAAGCGGCTCCATTGCCAAAACCCGCCATGACCTGAACTGGGCACTTGCTTCTTCCAACCCAATTTCCTCTCCTTTCGCCATGCGTATCCTTCTCACCACTTGCAGTTACCAAGACACTCCCGGCCCCCACCATCCCCTCATGGAAGCCCAAGGCTGGGAAATCGTCCGCGAACGCGGCCCGCTCACCGAGGCCCGCATGCTCGAACTCGCCGGTGACTTCGACGCCTTTCTTTGCGGCGATGACGCCATCACTCGCGCCGTCATCGAGAAATCCCTGCCTCGCCTCAAAATCATCTCCAAATACGGCATCGGCCTCGACAAGATCGACATCCCCGCCACCAAGGAACACAAAATCCCGGTTCTGTTCACCCCCGGCGTCAATCACACCACCGTCGCCGAGCACACCTTCGGCCTGCTCATCGGCATCACCAAGCACATCGTCACCACCGCCGCCGCCGCCCGCCAGGGCGAATGGTTGCGCCTCACCGGTCACGAAATTTGGGGGAAAACCCTCGGCATCGTCGGCCTCGGCCGGATTGGCAAGGAAGTCGCCATCCGCGCCCGCGCCTTCGGCATGAAGGTGATCGCCTGCGATCCTCATTTCGACGAAGCCTTCGGTGCGGCCCACGAGGTGACCCGCTGCGCCACGATGGACGAGGTTTTGACCCAATCCGACGTCGTCTCGCTCCATTGTTTCCTGTCCGATGAAACCCGCAGTCTGATCTGCGCCGCGAAGATCGAAGAAATGAAGGACGGCGTGATCATCCTCAACTGCGCCCGCGGCGAAATCGTCGAGACCGCCGACATCGTCGCCGCCCTCCACAGCGGCAAAGTCGGCGGCTACGGGGCCGACGTCCTCGACGTGGAACCGCCGCCCGCCGACCACCCGTTGCTTTCCGCGCCGAACTGCGTGATCACCCCGCACATCGGCTCGCGCACCTACGAGAGCGTTCCCCGCCAAGCCATGAAGTCACTCACCAACCTCATCAACGCCCTCCGCGGGGAAGGGGAATGCAACTGCGCCAACGGGGTGATCTGACGGACGACACAACCCAGGATTCCACACAGCCGGTGGTCGGTGTTGCGCCCAAGCCCATGAGCTGACCATGAATTGAGAGCAAGCCACGACTCCTTGGCTTGCCATGGGCTTCCAAGTGGCTGCGGCGTCTCGCCGCAGACCGTGCCGGGGAGCGTCTCGCTCCCCGGCTTTCTCCCACTCCCACCGCCACCCCAAGAAGCCGGCACGTCTCGTCCCGGCTTCGCCCTCTTGTTCACCTCCTTCCCGAAATTTCAGCTTCCCAACTATCAGAGGATTCTGTTTCCTCGGGACGTTCCTGAAACCCAACCCATTCATGAAAATTCCGCCAACCTTCCTCGACCTCTTCTGCGGCTGCGGCGGTTTCAGCCTCGGGCTTGAACGCGCGGGATTCAGGGGACTTGCCGCCATCGACTTCAATCATGAGGCGATTCAAGTGTATCAGGCAAATTTCAAGGACGTGCCACATGTCTTGGAAAAGGATCTCACCGCGTTTTCTCCGGCGGAACTTGAGGCTCTGATCGGCACCTCGGACGTGGACCTGATCGTGGGTGGTCCGCCATGCCAAGGGTTCAGCACTGCCAGACAGGTGGATGGTGCCAATCATGGTGACAGACTGAGAGACGAGGCACTTCATCAAGCCCGGAATTTCCAGCCGGAAAGTTTCGATTCCGGGCAAGGGCCCTTATCACTAGCGGCTGCCTGAGAATAATCGCTCAACTGAATCGATCATGTATACAACCTCTCAGCACTATTTTCCAGATAGCGAGGTGTCTATGGTTCATCAGAATGGCGCTGAGACGCCAGCCAATAAAGGGCTCGAAGTTGTGCTGTTTACACGTGAGAACGAGTGTGATCCTTGTTTCGCGGAGCTGTCCAGTGAAGACTACGATGCGGAGATCGGGTTTACGTTCGAGGGGAAGACGCTAATAGATTTCGACGGGGCCTTCTGCCTCCCTCGAGAGGTAGCTCGCTTGCTTCGAGAGCTTGGTTACGAGGTGCCAGAGGATTACCTGGCCTGACATTCACACGAAAGCCCATCCAAAAACAACGTGGACAAACCAGGAATTGAACACTGCATAGCAGATTTTACCGCAGCAAACTTCCGGTGCGAAGAGGAGTTCCTCCGGCGTTTCGTTGCCTCGTTGACCGCAAAGCGTTTTGTGATCCTGACAGGAATGTCCGGCTCCGGGAAAACGAAACTAGCGCAGGCGTTTGCGAGATGGATTTCGAGTCCTCGAGCTACTGTTGATCCGTTCACTCTGGGAGCGCAAATTGGCAATAAATACAGAGTGATGGATTCAGACCGTATATCGGTCGAGTTCTGGAATAATCAAAACGAAAAAGTCCTGCTTCCCCGGCGTTTGATTACCGAATGGGCCGATTTTCTTCAGGTTCATCCCGAATTGAAGGAGGTGGGTTCACAAGAGATCAGGAGAAAGTTCCGCCCGGAATATGACGCTATGGAGGGAGACAAGTTTGCAGGACAAACTCTCAGTTGGGATACGCACCTCAAACCGGCTGCCATTGCCGTGATCGAGAGCAGGAAACTAACTGTTGGAACCAGTCGCTGCTACGAGCTTGTTTCTGTGGGAGCCGACTGGACCAGCAACGAGCAAGTCCTGGGCTATCCTGATGGGCTTGATCGAAGCCGCTACGTGAGGACCAAAGCGCTCGATCTTATCCTGAATGCGGTTAATGCACCAGATCTCCCCCATTTCCTGATCCTCGATGAGATGAACCTCTCTCACGTCGAGCGCTACTTCGCCGATCTCTTGTCGGCGATTGAATCTGACGAACCGCTCCACTTGCATGGCGACAAAATGCCTGACGGCACACCAGGAATCCGGGACGGTATCCCGGGGGAAATAATGCTTCCGCCAAATCTGTTCATCATCGGCACGGTGAATGTTGACGAGACGACTTACATGTTCTCGCCGAAAGTTTTGGATCGAGCGAATGTTCTGGAGTTTCGGGTTTCAGAAACTGACTTGAGTGGATTCCTGGGCACTCCTCTGGCGGTCGATTTCCAACAGATTGACGGGAAGGGAGTCGCTCGTGGAGCCAACTTCATGACATTGGCAAAATCGTTTTCCTCGCTTGCGCCAAATGAACATGAAGCGTTCGCCTCCGAAATCATGTTGTTTTTTCGGGCACTTCGCTCAGCAGGTTCCGAGTTCGGATTCCGCCTCGCAAAAGAAGCGGCCAGCTTCGTCGCCAACCACAAGCAACTCACAGGCGATGGCTGGGAATTCAAGTCCGCGATGGACGCTCAGGTGCTTCAGAAGATTCTCCCGAAACTGCATGGTTCCCGGAACAAACTGGAACCGCTTCTCTGCTCCTTGGCGGCGCTCTGTTTTTCCCCTCGCGCCACAAATCATGAATCGCCCGAAAAGCGCTCCAGCGAGGCCGACAGTTTGTTTTCAGGGGCGATGAAGTCAGCCACCATGGAAGATGACAGCCTTGACCCTCTCGGAATTTCGGCGGATGGAAATCCCAGTTATCCAAAAGCCGACGCCTACTATCCACAAAGCTTCGACAAGATTGTCCGAATGCTGGAATCAGTGCGTATGAACGGATTCGCAAGCTTTGCGGAGGGATAAGCCATGCCGACGCTGTGCAAAGAGGTTAGGATTGATTGCTTGGATGATCAGGGACGGATCGCTGGGGTGATTCGAGTGGTGCAGATGGATCGGGACTCGGCTAGCATTCGGACTCTTACCCGCCAAGAGGCCAAGGAGCATGGAGAGGAGGAAGTCCAATTGCTCGAAGGGAGCATCTATGACTTCGAGTTGATTACGGCACGTTCCAATGTCCGTGTTCAAGCCAATGGCATTGCGAAACCAAGCTCAATTCGTCCCGAAATTGGCCGAATAGAGACCGCGCTTGAAACGGGTTTAGTCTTCTTGGTCTTGGAGGACTCGCTGTCTGGCACCACGGTTGCGCGCGCCTCGGTTGAGGTCTTGTCTTCGAAGCTTAATTACCGCGAAGACTACCGCCGGATGCTCGACCTCATTGCGAGTGAGTGCAGTGAACTAATGTTTAACATCCGGTCGAATTCCCAGATGCGGCTCGCTCCAAAGTACAAGACTGAACCTCGTAACTTGCAACGACAGGTCGAGTTCCTCCGAGCTGAACTCGAATCCTCGAGATTTAAGTCCGCATTGGGGCGCATCATGGCGATGCCGCATCAACGTCTCCAATCGGTAACAGAGCAGCAAAAAATCACGCAACTGCGGAGAACAGGAAAAGATTTCGCAAGGCAAGTGAGCATGGCCCGCAGCCGGTTGAATTTGCCGAACGGAAGCCAGCTCTCAACACTCATGGGTTCGCTAGGAATTGAGCAGCCTTCAGTTCCAGCAATCATCATGCACCGGCAACAGGTCGAAACGCTCGACACGCCGGAGAACAGATTCGTGAAGCATGTCCTCGTGTTTTTCAGCGATTTCCTGAAGCGTATGGAGTTGATCCTGAAAGCACGCAAAGCCAGCAGTCATCAGCGACTCCGACAGAAGATCGTTCTACTCCAGCAAGGACTCGACGACGCCCTGCGGCACGAGTTCTTTAAATCGGTATCCAATCCACATTTGCTTCCACTCGGCAGCCCTGTGCTTCAGCGGAAATCAGGGTATCGTGACATTCTTTTGACGTGGCTTCGATTTGATGTCGCCTCGGAGTTGGCCTGGAGGGGAGGTGAGGATGTTTATGGAGCGGGAAAGCGCGACATCGCCACCCTGTATGAGTATTGGCTGTTTTTCCAATTGCTGAGGTTATTTCGCGACAAGTTCGGGTTATCGACCCTCGAAGCGCGGTCGTTGTTCGAACACTCGGACGGCGGACTGAATCTCCGACTAAAAATCAACGAACCGCTGGGAATTGAAGGCAGGTGCATTCGGGAATCGAGAAGGTTGAAAGTCCGCCTTCACTACAACCTAACACACAGTCCGAGCGATTCACGGAGTCAACCAGGTTCATGGACAAGACGAATGCGACCGGACTACACGATGACTTTCTGGCCGGAGAATTACTCACTCGAAGAAGCTGAATCGCAGGAACTCGCAGTGCACATTCATTTCGATGCCAAATATCGGGTTGAGAATATCACTGAAATTTTCGGAGCCGCCGATGACGATCTAAGTGCGGAAAAGACTCAGCAGAAGCAGGGGAAGTACAAACGTGCAGACCTACTGAAGATGCACGCTTACCGGGATGCGATCCGCCGCTCGGAAGGTGCTTATGTCCTCTATCCAGGGGGGCGGGATAATCCGACCCGGTTTGAAGGGTTCCACGAGATTCTGCCGGGGCTTGGTGCATTCGCTATCAAGCCTGGACCATCGGGTGAGGGAGAGGGACTACAACACCTTTCACGGTTCTTTGATGAAGTGATTGCACATGTTTGCAATCGTGCGACCGCCCGCGAGCAGCACAGCTATCATCGCTTTGCCGTTTACGACGCAAGCGAACTCACATCGGGGCAGCAGGTTTTCAGGGCGATTCCAGAAAGGGAGTCCGAGGAAAACGTCCGGCAAGTTCCACCCGCCGAGCACTCGGTATTGGTAGGATGGTGCGACAGTCCAGAGCATCTCGCATGGTTCAAGGAAACCGGGCTTTACAACTTGCGTGCCGGTTCGCGCCAAGGATCGGTTCGCCTTGAACCCAGCATTGCGGACGCCCGCCATTTACTGCTTCATGCAAAGGGAGGAAAGGCGCTATCTGGATTGTGGAGAATCAAGAAACGCGGACCGCGAATTTTCACCGCTGAAGAACTGCTCCGCAGAGGCTACCCTTCACAACCTGATCCTGACGCAATCTACGCGGTCTTTGATGTCGAGCCAGACGCCTTCTACAAAGGCTGGGAGTGGGACTATCAGGCCCTCAAGGGAAAAAAATCCGGCTATGCATCAGCCCAGCCATTTGCTGCCAGTTTAGTGGAAATTCTGGCGACTCATTGCCTTTGATACGCGGCAACTTCTTTTACGAGCAGAACCCTCGCCGGAATCGGCGAACTTCTGGATGAATGGGCGACACTTGGCTTCGAGGGGTTGAAGGCCCAGAAAAATCTGGGGTCCAACTCGGTGCGGCAAATGGAGGTTTTCGTCGAGTCGCTGCGGAGGAAGGATTTCAAAACCGCATCATGGTTTCTTCCCATCGCCCTGTCCGGCAATGGACTTTCGCTAGGCAGTGCGCTCACGTTGATAAGTGCGGCTCCTTCGCTATCGGAAAGATCCTTGCTCGACCGGCGTCTGGTTCAGCGGATGACCTTGGAAACGAGTGCCGAGGAGAGCGGTTTGACGAGAGAGCGGGTCAGGCAGGTGGAAGCGAAGTTTTTAAATGAAGTGTCGGAAATGCTTGAATACTTTAACGCGGATCGTGCACGGTTGCTGGATGCTTGGATAAGCAGTGGCAACTGGTCCCAAGAACTCCAACTGTTGGGGCTGAAAGAGAATGAGGAATTTATCGCGGCAGCGCTTGAGGCTGTTTTCAAGGACACCCCGCAAGCGGTCGCCCGCACTTTGGGTGAGGAATCCCGTCTGGAAGACTGGCACGAAGAACTGCTAGCCCATCCTGAACTCTGGTTTGGCGGAGTGAAGTTGTCCGAGTTCCTAGCAGACCAAGTACCGGTCGATGACCAGCAAGGATTCTGCGAGCATGTGTCCGGGTCTTCCGTCCTGCGACTCGATTACCTGGATGGGCGGGTTCACCCTGCGCGTACGGGTTTACGACACACCGTGGAGGCAATGCTGGCTCGGGAAGATGATCCCATCCCACTCACCTGGCTGATGGAGTTGCTGGCCCGGACCGGATACCACTCTTCGTTGTCACCTCAGTTCGTGCGGCGGCAGCATCAGCGGTGTCGCCGCTTCGCTTCCCACCGCAGTCCATGGGGATCGAATCAGCCCGGGTAGTCGCCGGAGATGTAGCCTTGCAGTTGCTCGATGGTGTGGCGTTGGGACTGCATCACCCAACTGACGAGGTCGCCCATGGAAACGAGGCCGACGAGGCGTCCGTCATCGACGACGGGGAGGTGGCGGATCCGGTTGCTGGTCATGAGTTGCATGCACTTTTCAATGCCGTCCCTGCTGCGCACGGTGATCGCCGGGGTGGAGATGATTTCACCGACCCGGGTGTCCCGCGAGGTGCGCCCTTGGAGGACGACCTTGCGGCTGTAGTCGCGTTCCGAAAGCACGCCGACGACCTCGCCATTCTCCATGGCGACGAGTGCGCCGATGTTCTTCTCACCCATCAGGCGGATGGCGTCATAGACCGAATCCTCCGGCTTGGTTGTAAGGATTTCACCGCTCTTGTTGTGCAAGATATCGTAAACTGTGCCGTTGATTTCCATGGGTATTTTAGGTTTGAAGTTCCGGTACCATGGCCACCGGGAATGAAGGCGTCAAGGACGCAGGGGCATGAAATCGCAGTCCTTATTCCTTGCTTGGTGAAGGTGTCCCGTGGCTTGATGGGGGGCATGAAGGCCTATCTTGATTTGATGCGCGAGGTGATGGAGCACGGCGAGAAGCGTTCCGACCGGACCGGCACGGGGACCGTTTCGGTCTTTGGGCGACAGGCGCGCTACGATTTGCGCGAGGGATTTCCCTGCGTGACGACGAAGAAGCTGCACCTGCGCTCGATCATCCACGAGCTGCTGTGGTTCCTCCGCGGCGAGACCAACACCCGCACGCTCAAGGAAAACGGCGTGACCATCTGGGACGAATGGGAAGATGCCGAGGGCGAGCTGGGGCCGATCTACGGCAAGCAGTGGCGGGCGTGGCCCACTCCGGAAGGCCGGACGATCGACCAGATCCACCTGCTGATCGATGGCTTGTTAGGGGATCCGCTGTCGCGGCGGCATGTGGTTTCCGCCTGGAACGTCGGCCAGATCCACCAGATGGCATTGCCGCCATGCCATTTGTTGTTCCAATTTTACGTGCATGAAGTTGCAGCGGGCGAGAAGCCCGGGCTGTCATGTCAGCTCTATCAGCGCAGCGCGGATTTGTTTCTCGGGGTGCCGTTCAACATCGCTTCCTACGCGTTGCTAACAAAAATGATCGCCCACGTCTGCGGCTACGAGGCGCGGGATTTCGTCCACACCTTCGGCGATGTGCATCTCTATTCGAATCACCTGGAGCAGGCGGAGGCCCAGCTCGCCCGCGAACCTCGGACCTTGCCGAGCTTGTGGCTCAATCCGGAGGTGAAGGACATCGACGCGTTCACCATCGACGACATCCGCCTGGAAAACTACGAGCCGCACCCGCACATCAAGGCGCCGGTGGCCATTTGAAAATGAGCATCCGTCTAACTGCCGTGGTGGCGATGACAGCGGAGCGGGTGATCGGCCGGGCGGGTAGCCTGCCTTGGCACCTGCCGGAAGATCTCGCGTATTTCAAACGGACGACCTCGGGCCACCCGATCGTGATGGGCCGGAAGACTTATGAGTCGATCGGCCGACCGCTGCCGAAGCGGCGCAACATCGTGCTGACCCGCGATGAAACGTGGTCGGCGGAGGGCGTG
>JANOZJ010000247.1:0-13778 GCA_031429315.1 Akkermansiaceae bacterium | reverse complement strand
CATTGGAATTTACTTCGCCATCATCATCGGCATCGGGTGGCATTTCAGCCGACGAAACAACAACGTCGCGGACTTCGCGCTGGGCGGCCGGTCGATCCCGTGGTGGGCGGTGCTGGCGTCGATCCTCGCCTCGGAAATCAGTGCGGGGACGTTTTTCGGCACGCCGGGCGAGGGTTTCCGGCTGCGGAACTACACCTACGCGCAGTTGATGGTGGGCTACTTGTTAGCGCGGGTGGTGGTGAGCGCGGTGTTCATCCCGGCGTTTTACAAACACAACGTGGTGAGCATTTACGAGTTTCTCGAAATCCGCTTCGGCCCGCGGACGCGGAGCATGGCCAGTGTGATTTTCCTGGTGACCCGCTCGCTGGCCAGCGGCTCGCGGCTGTGGGTGCCGACCCTGCTGATGGTGGTGATCTGGAACCAGCTCAACCCGGAACGACCGCTCGGCACCTGGGAGCAATTCTGGGTGACCGGCGGGGCGCTGGTGCTGATCACAATTCTAACCGCCGCCTACACCGCCATCGGCGGGATCAAGGCGGTGATCTGGACGGACGTGCTGCAGATCGCGGTGCTGTTCGGCGCGCTCGGGTTCTCCGTCTGGTATCTGCTAGGCCACATTCCCGGCGGCTGGGAGGGCGCGAAAGAGCACCTCAAGGCACCCGGCGATCTCGCGTTCCTGCAATGGCATGGCGACCCCCCGGTGACACCGGAGGAGAAGCAACGCTACCTGGAAATAGTCTCGAAATACGGGCCCAATTGGGCCGCGATCAAGAGCGTCTTTGAAAGCGAGTTCACCGTGTGGGCGGGGCTGTTCGGCTCGTTGTTCGTGACCTTGGCGACACACGGCACCGATCAGGACATGGTTCAGCGGATGCTAACGGCGAAAAACAAACGGCAGAGCGCGGTGGCCACAATTCTATCAGGCATCGCTGATATCCCTGTGACCTACGCCGTTCTAACGATCGGAATTCTGCTCTCGGTTTATTACAACCACTTCGTGAGTGATCCACTGCTGCCGATGACGCCCAAAGGTCCGGACAACACCCGGATTTTCCCCTACTTCGTGGTGGACGTGATGCCCGGCGGCCTGCGCGGGCTGGTCGTCGCCGGGGTGCTGGCGACGACGATGGGCTCGCTCGGCACGGCGATGAATTCGCTGGCGACGAGCTATTCGCGCGATTTCCATTTCCGCTGGTTCAAGACGCCCGCGGACGATCACGCGCGGGTGCGGATCATCAAGCTGAGCACGGTCGCCTTCGCCCTGGTGCTGATCCTGGTGGGGTTGGCGACCGCCTTCGTCAAGGCGCACAACCCGCAGTTGAGCATCATCGGCATCATCCTGGGCAGCTTCGGCTACACCTACGGATCGTTGTTAGGAATCTTCATCGTCGCGCTGTTCACCAAGAACCGCGGCAGCGAGACCGGGAACCTGATAGCGATGGCTGCGGGAATCGTTTTCGTGGCGTATCTCAGCAATCTGCCCAACGACCTGTGGAAAATGCTTGGAGGCCGGCCCCTCTACGCGAATTTCGCGTGGCTGCCGGTGATTGAATTCCCTTGGCGGATCATGGCCGGCACCATCGTCACCGTCGCCGTGGCGCTGTGCTTCAAAAGCTCAAGCGCACCCGCGCCAACGTCCCGCTAACAAATTTCCCGCGCAGCCCTTTGATTCGAGCGGGTCAGGAACTTTCATCGGCACCATTTCCGTCTATCAGAATCACGGAAACGAAATTGTCACATGACAACTGACTCATTCTCAACTATTAATGTCGATTCCATGAGCATGGCCTCGCTGATACTTCGGGAACCCTAATGAAATCGGGGTCAAGATTTTTAAAAAATTCATCCGTGGAACCCTTGTGGAATACGGCCCGCAACGAGCATCAGTTAGATGGCTGCAAAAACCTTTTCCCCGAGTACTTTTCGCTGTCCATCTTTTCCACCTCGCCGCGTTGCGCCACACCGGGATGTGGGCAGCGGACGGCATCAACAATTTTTCAAAAACTCATCGCACATGGAACCGGAAGACGCGGCAACGCAAGACAGGGCAGTTGGCTCTGCGGAATTTCCGCTAGAGAGCGGCGGCTGGAACGAGGTCTGCGATGCGTTGCGCACGATGGTTGGCAATGATGCGTTCCAGCGGTGGTTCCGCGCCGCCCGTTGGTTGGGTGTCGAGGATGACGTCGGCTCGATTTCGGTTCCCGGCGAAATCAACCAGGTCTGGATCGAGACGAATTATTTGCCCGAGCTCACGATGGCGGTGACCGGCGTGTTCGACGAGGTGCGGGACGTCGAGATCGTCGTCAGCGCGGAGAACGGCGCTACTAACAGTTCGGGGGCCGACCACCCGAATCATGGCGCATCACCCGCCCGCGCGACCAAGGCGGCCACGCTGGAAGGCGAGGCGCTGGACAAGCGGACCAAGGCGGCCGGACTCAATCCGGCGCACACCTTCGCGAGTTTCGTGGTCGGGGCTAACAGCCAGTTCGCCCACGCCGCCTGCGAGGCGGTCGCGAAGAAATCCGGCATCGGTTACAATCCGTTGTTCATCTACGGCGGACCGGGTCTCGGCAAAACCCACCTGATGCAGGCGATCGGTCACGAGCTGCTGCGCCGCCAGCCAGGCTCGCGCGTGATCTACCTGACCTGCGAGAAGTTCACCAACGAATTCATCGACGCGATCCGCCGCGGCGACATCGAGAAATTCCGCCGCCGCTACCGCAGCTCGGACGTGCTGCTCATCGATGACGTGCAATTCCTGGCCGGCAAGGAGCGCTCGCAGGAAGAATTTTTCCACACCTTCAACACGCTGCTAGACGGCCGCAACCAGGTTGTCCTGACCAGCGACCGCCCGGCGTGCGAGATCAAGAGCCTCGAGCCCCGCCTGATTTCCCGCTTCGAGTGCGGCCTCACCGTCGAGATGCAGCCGCCGCAAATGGAAACGCGGATGGCCATCCTCAAGAAGAAATCGCTCGATTGGAAAGTCCGCGTGGACGAGTCCGTGCTGCGGTTCCTCGCCGAGAAAATCCGCACCAACGTCCGCCGCCTCGAAGGCGCACTGATGCGGGTGGCCACTTACGCCTCGCTCGCTGGAGAAAGCGTCACCGTGGAAAAAGTCGAGCACCTCCTCAAGGACCTGATCCGCGAGGAAGCCAGCCGCCAGGTCAGCATCGACTCGATCCAGAAGGCCGTGGCCGAGCATTTCGACGTCCGCCTGGCCGACATGACCAGCCGCCGTCGGCCCGCGAGCATCGCGTTTCCCCGCCAAATCGCCATGTATTTGAGCCGCTCGCTAACAAAAGGCTCGCTGATGGAAATCGGCGAGGCATTCGGCGGCCGCGACCACGGCACGGTCATCCACGCCTGCAAAAAGGTCGTCGAACGGCTCGACGACGAGCCGGGTTTGAAGGAAAACATCGCGCGGATCGAGTCCCAGCTTAGGCGCTGACCCGCCGACTGTTTGGGATTGTTCACAAAAGCTTGCCAAGGGGCATTGAAAGCGGAAACTCCCCCGCAACAACTCCCCAGTTATAGCATTTATGAAGTTCCGCATCTCCAAGGAAGCATTCCTCGACGGTCTGCAAAAGGTCCAACACGTCGTCAGTTCGCGCACCACCCTGCCGATTCTCTCCAATGTCCTGCTGGTGGCCAAGGACGGCCGCATCCAGTTTACCACCACCGATTTGGATGTCGGAATCACCGGCTCCGTCGAGGCCCAGATTGAAAAGGAAGGCGCGACCACGCTGCCCGCCAAGCGTCTGGTGAGCATCATCCGCGAGCTGCCTTCCAGCGAGGTGGAGGTTTCCGTCGATGCGAAAAACCACGCGTCAATCCGCAGCGGCCCGTCGTTTTTCAAAATCATCGGCCTCGGTGAAGCCGAGTTCCCGCCACTCCCCGATTTCGAGGGAGCCAAGGTCTTCAAAATCCCACAGCTCACCCTCCGCGACGGTCTCAAGAAAACCTCCTACGCCATCTCCACCGACGAGACCCGCTATGTCCTCAACGGCATCTTCACCTCGTTCCGCGACGGTAAAATGACCCTCGTCGCCACCGACGGCCGCCGCCTCGCGATGGTCGATGCCGACCTCGAATTCCCCGCCTCCCACGAAACGGATGTCATCATCCCAACCAAGGCCGTGCAGGAACTCCAACGGCTGCTAGGCGATGCCGGCGATGTCATCGTCAAGCTCAGCGACAGCCAGATTTCCTTCACCGTCGGCGACAGCCTGTTAGCCAGCAAGCTCATCGAGGGCAACTATCCGAACTACCGCCAGGTCATTCCGGGCGACAGCAACGAGCGCGTCGTCATCGGCCGCGAGGCGCTGTTGGAAACCGTCCGCCGCGTTTCCCTACTCTCGTCGGACAAGTCGAACTCGGTCAAACTCGTCTTCAGCGAGAACCACATCGAAGTCACCGCCAACTCGCCGGACGTCGGTGAAGCGCAGGAGTCGATGGACGTGATCTATCAGGGTCCGCCGATGCAGATCGCCTTCAACCCCGAGTTCCTCCAAGCCCCGCTCCGCGCCCTCGACAGCGCCGATGTCTATCTCGACCTGATCGACGAGATGAGCCCCGGCGTGCTGCGCATCGAAGGCACCTTCCTCTACGTCCTCATGCCGATGCGCGTGACGAACTGAGTTGGTTGGTCGCTCCCTGGATTTCGAAAACGCCTGTCGCGAGACAGGCGCTTTTTGTTAGCACTCACGGCTTCCCAAACGTGAAATCCACACCCTTGCGGCTCCAGGCTTTGGTGACGTCTTCCTGGAGTTTCTCGAAGGTGCGGCCGTCTAGCAGTACCTGAAGTGCGTCCTCGCCTTCCTTGCCGTCGCGCAGCGCCTTGAGAAATGACTTCATCCGTTTGCCATCGCCGTCGCCATCCAGGTGGAGGAAGTAGTTCGTTAGAAGCAGCCCGCAGCCGTAGCCGAGTTGGGGTTGCTCTTGGAAGGAGGCGTAGTCCTGAAGCATGAAGCCCTTCAAGGCGGGCATCTCGATTTTGGTGCCGAGCGCCCGGCCGCCCTTGTCCTTGCTGCCATAGCCGGTGACGTATTCGATGATGTCCTTCTGGTTGCTGCGGACATTGAAAGCGCCTGACCGATACGGGGTATTGGCGACGTATTCCGCGATTCCTTCCGAGAACCAGCCCATAGCACCATCCGCGAAATATTCCTGCGGTGACAACTGATGGGTCAGCTCGTGGGGAATGGTGTTGCTGCTCTTGTCCCGGTCCAACATGTAAGCGCTGCCGACCGGCTTCACGCCGAGGCTGGTCAATGGCACCAGCACCGCGTTTTTGCCACCGATGAAAACGCCCGCGGTACCAGCCGGCCCGCCCGCGCTGGTGTAATCTTCGGATTTTTCGAAAAGAAGAATCTGATACTTGCCGTCCGTTTTGATCCCGCCGTCGAAGGCGAGGGGGAGGGTGCGGCAATACAGATGGGTGGCCTCGAACAGCACGGCGAAGCCTTTGACCACCGATTTCGCGAGCCGGACATCACAGACGTAGCGGTAGTTGGAACTCTCGTAAACGAAGCGCTTTTTATCGGCGTTCTCTTCCACCGTGTTGATCTCGGGGTCTTCGCTGAACTTGATGAGATCGGGCCACGGAGCGGCGAAATTGAGCGCTTTTGCGTCATCGGCCGCCGGCGGTTGCGTCCGGTTGGCCTCGACGTATTTGCCATCGGCCGCCGAAAGTTTCGCCAGCGGATAGGGCACCTCGCGGCCGTCCTTGAGTTTGAGGATGACGGTTTGGCCATCGACCCGAACCATCGACGCCTCGATCTTGCGGTCCTGGACATCGGTCCACGAGCGGACCTCGGCCGCTTGGGCAAGCGCGACTAACAGCGGAAATACGGCAAAAAATCTCATGCGGGGCTTTGGTTACAGGGCGACAAGCTAGTTCGATTTCGCGGTGAGTCGAGCAAAGGCTTGCGGTGGACAAGTCGCGGCTTGGAATGCTGGTGATCGGCGTTCATGATTCCGCCGCGCCTATGGATGAACCTGCTGCAAACGAAGAAACCACCGCCGTGGAAGTGATCCCGCCGCCGCCGGGACTGCGGCAAGACCTCGGGGTGCTGATGAAGGTGCGGCTGAATTTTTTCGTGCTGGTCACCACGTTTTTCGGGTTCCTGTTATATTCGCTGGGGCCGGAAGGAATGCACTGGATGAAGCTGCTGCACACGATCCTCGGCACGGCGGCGGCGGCGTTCGGCTCGGCGGCGTTCAACCAGTTAATGGAGGTCGATCTCGACGCGCGGATGAAGCGCACGGCGGATCGGCCGCTGCCGTCGCGGCGGATGGATCCGCTGGTGGCGTTCGGCATCGGCTGGGTGCTATCCGCCGTGGGGATCATCCATCTGGCGGCTCAGGTGGGAGATCTGGCGGCCTATCTGGCGGCGGCGACGGTGGCGATCTACGTTTTCATTTACACGCCGATGAAGCGCTTCAGCTCGGCAAACACGCTGGTCGGCGCGGTCACCGGGGCGATTCCACCGGTCATCGGCTGGGTCGGCGCGGGTGGGCCGATCGGTTGGGAGGCGTGGTTCCTGTTCGGGCTGTTGTTTTTCTGGCAGCTCCCGCATTTCATCGCGATCAACTGGCTCTACCGCGACGAGTATGAGTCGGTGGGCTACAAGATGTGGTCGAACGGCGATCTAACCGGCAGGAAGAGCGGGCTGTTGGCGGCGATGTTCGCGCTGATGCTGACGGGGTTTTCGCTGCTGCCGGCGTTTATGGATTTCGCGAATCTGTTATGGACGATTCTAGGCCCGCTGCTGGCGTTGATGATGATGGCGCTGGCGCTGAAATTTTTCCGCGACGGCGAGCGGACTTCCGCGCGGCGCCTGTTTTTCTTCACGCTGCTGTACATTCCGACTGCATTTCTAGTGCTGGCGTTCGCGTGGCGGAACTAACGGCTGAAATTGCATGAACGAGTTGATCGCATCCGCAGAGCGCCTGGCGGGAGAACTGAGGAATCTGGAATTTTCACCGCCGGTGGAGTATGTTTACCGGACCTTGGACTACGCTTGGGACGCGCACCGGTTCTATCTGGAGCGCTATGGGAAGGGCAACAAGCGGGTGGTATTTCTTGGCATGAATCCCGGCCCGTTCGGGATGGCGCAGACTGGTGTGCCGTTCGGCGAGGTCGCCGCGGTGCGCGACTGGATGGGAATCGAGACGGCGATCGGCAAGCCCGCCGCCGAACACCCGAAGCGGCCGGTCGAGGGCTTCCAATGCCAACGCTCTGAAGTGAGCGGGCGGCGGTTGTGGGGGTTGTTTGCCGAGCGCTTTGAAACTGCCGGGGACTTTTTCAAAGACCACTTCGTGCTCAACTACTGCCCGTTGGTGTGGATGAGTGCCACCGGCGCGAATCTAACGCCCGACAAGCTTCCCGCCGCGGAGATGGCTCCGGTGGAGGCGGCTTGTCTGAAGCACTTGCAGGAAGTCATCGCCTTGCTGAAGCCGTCATGCCTCATCGGTGTCGGCGGCTTCGCGGAAGAACGCTTGCGCCGCGCCGCCGCGGCAAGCGGAAGCGAGGCGATGATCGGGCGGGTTTTGCATCCGTCGCCTGCGTCGCCCGCGGCTAACAGAGGCTGGGCGGAAGTGGCGAGCCGACAGTTGGCGGAACTCGGAGTTTGGCCTTAAGGAGCGCGGACACTTCTGTCCGCGAGGCCAATGGGAGGAGAAAGGACGGGTCTATCAGACTTCTCATTGGCAGGTGGATAGCAACTGTCCACCCTCCTTATTCCAAGGTCGTCTGGAGTTCCTTGATCAACTTTGCGTCCTCGTCGCGGGCGGCCTGTTCCAGCGCCTGATAGAGATTGTTGAGCAAGCGCAGCAGAATGGTGCCGGGGCCGACGGACTGGCGCAGGAGATTGCGCTGGCTGCGGCTCAGATCGGGACTTTCCAGCAGCGTGAACTGCACGTGCAGTTGGCCGCCGTCGAAGCAGTCGATGATCAGCGGGTAGCCGTCTTCAAAAATGCGACACATGAAATGGCCGGGGAAATTCACCCCCTCGATCTCGAAGTTGAGGCGGCGTCCGACGAGCATGAAAATCAGGCAGAGCCCGAGCGGGTTCGAGCGGCCTTCGGCGATGGACCAAGCGAGGTCGGAGTTTCGGGGATCGTTGTAATCCTCCTGATTGCCGGTCAGGCGGGTTCCATCGAACAGGAACTTGCGCAGTTCCATGGCCGTGGCGACGCCTTCGTCGGCCGCTTCCTCCGCCAGCAGATCGAGCGCATCGGATAGAGGTTGGCGCAACGAGATGCCATCGTGAAGGAAGTCGGACAGATTGCGGAGCAAGGCTTCGAAGGATTCCCAATCCTCCTGCAAGGCTGCGGCACCGCCGGTGGGGGCGATCCACTCGCGGGCAAGGATTTCCCGGCGCGGAGGACTGAGCATTTCGGCGAGCAGCCTTGTTTCCTGTTTGCTCAGCGCGCGGGGTTGGGTGGCGAGCCATTCGCTGATGTCGCCGCCACAGAGAGCCAGCCGTGCGGCCACACGCTCGCGGACCGAAGGCGTTTCATCATCGAGTAACCGGAGGAGAGCCTCAAGCTCCCCGGGTGCGGGAGGTGCTGCGTTCATTGCAGAAGTCAAAATGAGTGGATGGGCGTGGGAGAAAATGGTGCTCAGGTCCGTATCCCGGAGTAGGACGGGACGTCACGCTTGGTGAGTGTTTCCACAAAGGCCATCGATGTCAACGTAGCCCGACACGAAGCCAGGCGCTTCGCTCGGAATGCCGCAGGGCGGCGTAGGATTTGGCGCGGTGGTGGTGGAAGCCTGGGTTGAGTCCCCTCAAAAGCTTCCGCGTCGTGAAGCCGCAGGATGGCCCCCTCAACAGGGGCGAGTGGTTAGGTTCTTCTCAAATCGCACGTTCTGAGTCCAAATCGCCGCTGGCCGTTGTCGCGCCAAGACCAAATTCAAATACTCATTTCAGAAATAGCCATACATTTGAAATAATAATCCGAGCATTTATGCGGTAATTCCACATATTTCGAGCCATCAAAGCTCGCCCGCCCATCCACCTCGAAATCCAGCGCCACCGCAAGAACCCCGTCGGCATCCTGCGCACCACCTTTCGCGACCCCTTTACAGGTGCGGTAAATTTCCCGCGCTCAGGCGAAGATCGATCCCACCGACTTGCCCGTGCCGTCGAGGGTGGCGTAGAATGGCCGTTGCTCGACGTCGAATGCGGTTTTCGGGCTGATGCCCATGGCGGTGAAAATGGTGGCGTGGAGATCGGGAATCGACACCGGATCCTTGATCGCGACCAGCGGGCGCTCGTCGGCGGTCGCGCCGTGGAGGTGGCCTTTTTTCATCCCGCCGCCGAACATCAAAACACTGGAGCCTTGGGTAAAATGGCGGTGAAGACCATAATGGGCCGGGCTCTCTAACGTGTCGCCCTTGACGGTTGCCTGGTCTGTGGCATTGGAGCCGGGAGCGCCTTCCATCATCGCGTCGCGTGAAAACTCGCTGGCGACGATGACCAGAGTCCGGTCTAACAATCCTTTAGCCTCGAGATCCTTGATCAGACGTGCGATCGGCATGTCGATTTCCTTGTGCATTTTTTCCACCACCGAATGCCCGTCCTTGTGAGTGTCCCACTGGAAAAACGGGACATATTCCGTGGTGACCTCGACGAAGCGTGCGCCGTTCTCCACCAGGCGGCGGGCTAACAGGCAGCCCTGGCCGAAACGTCCGGTGTTATAGGCATCGTAGCTTTCCTTGGGTTCCGCAGTGATGTCGAAGGCATCGCGTTCCTTCGAAGAAAGCAGGCGGTGAGCGTTGTCGAGCGAGCGCAGCATGGATTCCTGCTGGTGGTCGGACATGTATTCGCGGTGCGGGGATCGATCGAGCAACTTGGTGAGCAGTGCGCGGCGGCTTTGGAAACGCTCCGGGGTCATGCCGCCAGGCGGGCGCACGGCGGCGGAGGCCTGGTCCGGGTAGGGAAGGTTCATCGGGCCGAACTCCGAGCCGAAGAATCCGGCGGTGGTGAAGGCCTTGAGCTCCTCGCTCTCGCCGACTCCCTCCAGCCGCTGGCCGATGTTGATGAAGGCGGGCATCACCGGATTTTTCGGGCCTAACACCTTCGCCATCCATGCGCCGATGTGGGGTGCCGCCACCGTTTGGGGAGGCACGTAGCCGGTATGCCAGTGATACTGGTGGCGGGAATGCAGGATCGCGCCGAGGTCGGGCTGCACCGCCGAGCGGATCAAGGTGCCGCGATCCATGACCGAGGCGATGTTCTCAAGACCCTGGCAAAACTGGATATTGTCCACGGCCGTGCGGATCGCAGGGAAAGTGCTGAGGATATTCGACATCGGCGCACCTTTTTCAAAAGGCTGATAGCGCTTCGGGTCAAAGGTCTCGGGCGCTGCCATGCCGCCCGCCATCCAAAGCAGGATGCAACTGTCTGCGGTGGCTGCCGGGTGTTTGGCCTCGTCCGCCATCAGGCGGGGCGCACGCGCCATCCATGCGGCGGCGGTGCTGGCGGAGAGAGCTTTGAGAAATTCGCGACGGTCTTTCATGATAAGTGATGGGTTTGAAAACAGTTCAGCGGATGAGTTGGAATTCAGGCAACAGCATCACACTCCAGAGCAGGTCTTGGACGGCGGCGGCATCGGGCGCTGCGGTGAGCGACTCCACGAGCAATTGCTTTTCCTCCTGACTCGGCGGACGCGAGAGGGCTTGCAGATAGAGATCCTCGACGATGGCGGAGGTATTTCCGGCATGGCGGGCGAGCATGTCTTTGGCTCCCTGCTCGAGCAGGTTCGAGAGGCTGCTGGCATTGTTGAGGTCCATCGCTTCCAGCGTGGTTAGATCAACCGGTCTCGAACTGACGATTTGCTCGCGATTGGGGCGGCCGAGCGCACGCATCAACAGGTCGCTTTTCATCAACGCGGCCCGCACCTGCAAGGCGGTTCCTTCCGTAAGTTTCGGCGCGAAATCCGGCTTTTTCGGCGCGGTGCCGGTGATCTGCCAGATCGCATCGACGAACTCTTCCGCAGTCATGCGTTTGGCGCGGGGACCGGCGTATTGCCATTTCGACTCGTCGTCATTGGTGAGGGTCTGCGTCTTCGACTGATAGGCTTTGGAGGCGCAGATATGGGTGATGACTTTCTTCAAGTCGTAGTTTTGATCGACCAGATAGTTCGCCAGATAGTCGAGTAGATCTGCATTCCATGGCTCGCCACTCATGGCATCGACCGGGTGGACAATGCCACGCCCCATCAGACGGTGCCAGAGACGATTGACGATGGTGCGGCTGAAGCGGCCGTTAGCCGGGGTGGTGGTCAGTTGCGCCACTTGTTTCAAGCGCTCGGCGGGAGGAAGTGACGGGTCGATTTTTCCGAGTTCGGGATAGAGCCAATAGGGCTCGGCGATTTTCCCGGTCGGCTTGTCACAGCGGGCGATCTCAATTTTTTCCAAGGAAAACGCGGCTGCCAGGCCGTAGGAGTCGGTGAGTTTCCAGTTGTCGGTGAACGAATCGTGGCAGGAGGCACACTTGAGATTGATGCCGAGAAACGTCTGGCCCACAGACTGGGCGTATTGGATCGGCACTTTCTGGCCCGCACTGACTTCGCCGCGCCACTTGATGCCGTTGGCGAATCCCTCACTGTCCTTGGATGGAGCGATTAGCTCCGAGGCAAATTGATTGTAGAGTTTGTTCTCTAACAGCGAACTATAGAGCCATGCGCTGATCTGGTTGCGACCGCCGTCGATATAGCCAGTGCCGACATAGTCATTGCGAAGCAGGTCATTCCAAAAGCTCAACCAGTGGGTGGCGTAGGCCTGGTCGTCGGCTAACAATAATTCAACCAGCTTCGCGCGTTTGACCGGACTGTTACTGCTGAGATAGGCCTGCAACGCGGCGGGTGCAGGCAGCATTCCGGTGATGTCCAGATACAAGCGCCGGGCGAAAGTCGCCTCATCAATTTCCGCCGGGCGGGGGGTATTCTGTTTGGCGGTGTGGGCGTCAAGAATCCGGTCGAGCGGGTGGTTGCGTCCATCGACTGTGGCCGGCAAAACCGGGCGGCGGAGTTTCAACGGTGGCTCGTAAGCTTTCTTTTTAAAGGTGAATCCCGGCTCCCACGGGGCACCGGCGTCGATCCAAGCCGCGATGAGTGCCACCTCCTTTTGCTGCAAGCCATCGCCCTTGGGTGGCATGCGCTCGTCCTCGTCGTCCGAGGTGATGAGTTGCATCATCAGGCTTTTTTTGCTGTTGCCGGGTTCGAGCACGAAGCCGTCGTCATTTTCCTTCATCAACTCCTCGCGGGTGTTCATTGAGAAACCACCCTTGTGCTTCACCCCCATGTGGCACTCCGCGCAGTTTTTCTTCAAAATGGGTGCTACCTCATGGACGAAGTCCACCGCCCGGAGAGGCTGAGATAGCAATGCGAATCCGAGTGTGATGGCTGGCAGGCGATGAGGAAGCATGATTGGTGGCATCAATACGCGATTGGCGGCGCGGAATCTTCAAGTATTTTGGCCGACCGGATCCGGCCCTGTCGCGATGATGCGCGTCCACGCTTTCAATGAGCGGAGTTGACGGTGGGGTGAAACATGATATTCATCTGGACTTTGAGCGCGAGCCGGCATCGAGCCTCACGCCCCGCTGGTCGCGTGAAACCTCGTCGAAATGCCATTTCCCGCGAGGATTCCGGCGAGCCGCTCCGGGTGGCGGCCGTGGGCGATGTGGGTCTCGATTCCGGCATCCACAGCGAACTTCACGGCGGCGAGTTTCGAGGCCATGCCGCCCATCGAGAAGCGGCCCTTGTCCTCGCGGACGTGGCGGAAGACGTCGCCGATGTCCGTCACTTCTGGGATGAGTTCGTGGGTCGCTGGATCTAGCAGGCCATCGACGCTTGTTAGCAGGATCACACGCGATGCGCCGGCGAGCTTCGCGACGCGGACGGAGAGCATGTCGTTGTCGCCGAATTTCAACTCCTCGACGGCGACCGAGTCGTTCTCGTTGATGATCGGCAGGATGCGCGGCTCCATCAGCAGGCGGCGGAAGGTGTCGCTGACGTAGCCGGCACGCTCCGGCGTGCCGAGGTCGCCGGCGGTTAGAAGCACCTGGGCGATGGTGATTTCGAAATTCTCAAACAAGCTGCTGTAAGTCTGCATCAGCCGCGCCTGGCCGATCGCGGCGCACGCCTGGCGGGTGGCGGTGTCCTGCGGATACTCGGTTAGACCCAGCGCGGAAACGCCCGAGCCGACGGCGCCGGAGGAGACAAACAGACAACGATGTCCGGCGTCCATCAGTCCGGCGATGGCCGACACGAGGTGGACCAGCGCGGCCTTGTCGAGCGTGCCGTCGGCCGATTTCGTTAGAACGCCGGTGCCGGCCTTGATGAGGGTGAGTTCGGGAATCATGGGAAATTTCGCCCTGCGGCGGGCCCGCCATAGGACGAAATGTCCCGCCGTGCCACTCCAATTCGTCGGCTCTCACCCCAACTCCGCGCGATCATAGAGATCGGCCAGCGCTAATGACGCGTCGATTTCCGGCAAGGGAATCACCGCATCCAGCCCGAGGTGATGCTCGATGGCAAAACCGCCACCGGGTTTCCTGCGATGCAGCGTGACGGACGGCTTCTCCCGCTCCACGAAGATGAGAGTTTTGAGCGAGGGCAGGGTGAGATAGGCACCGGCGGGCCAACCGAAGTAGCGTTCGAAGTGTCTGACAGAGTTACAGGCCTTTGGATTCTTCGTGAGTCGGCGCCGATTCACACTAAAACATCCAAGGCAGCGCCACTCCTTGGGGATTGCCCTGATCTTTATA
>JANOZJ010000246.1:0-36885 GCA_031429315.1 Akkermansiaceae bacterium | reverse complement strand
CGGTTCTCCCCGATCATCCGGCCGACTCCCAGAACTTGGCCGGAAATCTTGTTGATGCGGCCCAAGAGGGGCTTGGTTTCGTGGCAATTGCGCTCCATGCTTGTACCCGTAGGGGGTATGGCTGTTTGGCGCAAGGGGAGATTGTGTGGAGTGCGGCGACGACACTGCGTTGGATGATTCCGCAGCGCGATGAAGATTCACACTGAAACGTCCTAGCGGTGTGGCGCTTCGCTTCCCACCGCAGTCCATGGTTAGAAAATAGGCGGGCCGGGGAAGCACAGCCGCTGCACCGCCCAACAGATCCCGGCCAGGGCGACCAACCCGGAGCCGATGGCCTGCACCTGGATTCGCCATTTCCGAAGCAGCCAAAGAATCAGGAACGCGGCGGCCAGCACGGTGACCTGCGCCAGCTCGACGCCGACGTTGAATCCTAACAGCGGCCCGCTGAGCTGCGACCGGGGCACGCCGCTCATCTTGTCGCCGATGGAACTCGCGAAGCCGAGGCCATGGATGAGGCCGAAACCAAAGACCAGGACCAGCCGTTGCTTGCCGAGCTTGCGGGTGAGCAGATTCTCTATCCCGATCCAGGCGATGCTGACTGCGATGAAGACTTCCACCGGGTTCGCGATGCCCCACAGTTTCCCGGGGATATGCACCACCTCGAAAACCGCCAGCGCCAGCGTGATCGAGTGGGCGAGCGTGAACAACAGCGACTGGCCCATCATCGCCTTCCAGTTAGGGACTAGCAGAAACAGCCCGAGCATGAAGAGAACGTGATCCCGCCCCTCGGGCAGGACGTGATGATAGCCCCTTTGCACCCAGCCACCGGTGACCGGTCGCTCGACGGGCGCGGATGTCCCGGCAGCGGTTTGTTTCAATAGCATGAGGGTTCCGCCGGGCAGGGTGCTGACCACTGACGCATTCTCGCCCTCCTCGGTTAGAATGATGAGTTCGGTCTCCTGCTCGCCGGACCAATGCGCGCGGAGTTCGCCCGCTCCGGCGATGGCGTCGATAATGATCCGGGTGGTGATCAACGCGATGTCCCCGGCTTCCGGCGGCAGGGCGAAGGGCTGCTTCTTGAAATCCGGGAACTCGACGCGCCACGCCACGTCCTTGTTAGCGAAAGTGATCCGGATGAGTTTGCGCAAGGTGGCTTCGGTTTCCCTGCGGATCCTGGCGAACTCCTCGGGCGTGGACTTCATCACCGCCTCGCGACTCAAGGGCAGGCCGCCCGGGACGTTGCGGGTTTCCGGCAGCATGTAGGCGATGTCCATTTCCCCGTCCAGCCGCCAGGTGCGCTCCACTGTTAGGAATTCCAGCTCCACGGACGCCACTTGGTGGGCGCAAGCCAGCGGCAGGGAACCCACAAACAACAACAGGCAGGCGAAAAATCGGGGGACATTCATGCGGCGGGAAATTTGCGGCAACGCTTATGGGGAAGCCGGAAGTTTGGCCACCAATATCCGCCGGAGCTTGATTTCACCGGGATTTCCGGCCCTTGAATTTCCGGGAACTCGCCTCTTTACAAGGTCGGAAGTGCCACCCATAGTCCCGCGCCCATGACTTTTGCTGTGATCAACTGGCTCAATATTAGCATCAACCTCGCCTTGGTGGTTTTCGTAATCGTGTGTCTCCTGATGACTTTGCTCATCCTGATGCAGCGTCCGAAACAAGAAGGCCTGGGCGCGGCGTTCGGCGGTGGCGTGACCGATCAGGTGTTCGGTGCCCGCACCACCAATGTCCTGCAAAAGGGCACGGTCTATCTCGGCTCGTTGTTCTTCATCCTGAGCTTGGCGCTCGCGGTGATGATCGGCCAAAAAAACAAGACCACCAGCACGGTGACCCGCGCCGACAGCGCCGCCAAGGTGGAGGCGGCCAAGATCGAAGTGCCAGCCGTGGAAGTGACTCCCAAGTCGCTCCAAGAAGAACTTCCCAAGGAAGAACCCGCGCCAGTCGAGACTCCGACACCGGCCGATGTTCCCGCCGACGCGCCGAAGGATGCGACTCCCGCACCTGAAGCGGCACCAGTACCAGCGCCTGCCGCTGAGACCGCCCCGCCGGCTCCGGCCGAAACGGCTCCAGAAGACAAGCCGAAGGAGCCTTGACGCTCTCCCCGCGTGAACCAACCAAACCAGGAAATCCCCGAGGCTCCGGTTTGGGCGCGCGAGGATGCGTTTCCTGAAGCCCCGCCAGGATGGGGCTGGCTCGACTCGAAAGGGAAATCCCATCGCGGCGATTCGTTAGAATGGTTGGCCACGGCGATCCGCGACGACCGCGATTCCAGTGTGATCCTGGTCTGGACTCCCGGCCACCCGCAGATGATGCCGCCGGAAGAACTCGCTGGCATGGGCGATGCCTTGCGCACCGCCCGTGAGCGCTGGACCCGCGACGATCTTGAAGAGGCGAAATACAAACTGCGCTGGTTCGGCGCAGTGCTGGCCGGCTTCAGCGGCTGGGCGATGTATCGCGGCTTCGTCCTGGCAGGTGAACTGGCGGAAAGGTCCGGCACGTCGGGCGACTGGCTCCCGCGCCTGAAATTGGCCACGCGGTCGATGTTAGGCTCCACGCAGTCAGGGCTGGCGTTGTTGATGTTCGTGGTTTTCGCCTTCATCCCGTGGTATCAGGCGCGCAAATGCCGGGCGCAACTGGGTCGCTGGACGGAGGATGGAATCGCCGAAGCCGCGCCCGTGATCCGCTTCGAAACCTGGTTGGACCGGCAAGCGGCCCCGGTGACCAAAGCCCTTCTCGCGCTGCTCGCGCTGGTGGCCTTGGCCCAGATTTTCTGCCACGCGAAGACGGCGGGCTGGGCCTCGGTGATGTCGCTGTTTCACAATTGGGATGGCACTGCCGAGGCCGGACTGATGAAGGACCGCTACGCGCAAGGCGAGTGGTGGCGCTTGTTCACCGCGCCGCTGCTCCACGGCAACGTGGTCCATTTCCTGATGAACGCGGCGGCTCTCGCCTATCTCGGCAAACGCGTGGAAGTCTTCGCGCGCTGGCCGCATGTGCCGCTGGTGTTCCTCTTCGCCGCCAGCGTCGGCGGCGAAATGTCGGTTAGACTGGTCACCGCGCCGACGGTCGGCGCGTCCGGCGGTTTGATGGGTTTGCTGGGATTCCTGTTGGTTTTCGAAACGCTGCACCGACAACTCATTCCCCGCCGTGCCCGCCGCCGTCTCCTAGCGGGAGTCATCCTAACGGCTTTGATCGGGCTGCTCGGCTACAAGTTCATCGACAACGCCGCCCACGCCGGCGGCTTGCTTGCGGGCATGCTCTACGCCGCCATCGTTTTCCCAGCCTCGTCGTCGCCGAGCCGGCCGCGCTCCACCACCAGCGACGTGATCGGTGGCGGCGCGGCGATGGCGGCCTTGGTCGCGGCGGCTTTGTCAGCGATCGGGCGGATCGTTTAGGCTCAGACATCCTGACCTTTTCCGGTTTATGATAGTCATCCGGGAAATCCAGTGAAACCTCTTGGCTCCGGGCAGAATGCCCGGGCCACTGTGGCGCGGGCATTCTGCCCGTCGCCTTTCATTCAAAAGGTCTCATGCCTTTTCCTCTGAGTTCAGGATGTCTGAGACTGGCTAAGCGTTCAAGTCCCGCAAAAAGTCCTGTAGCCGGCACCGCCGGTGGGGTCGGGCGAGCGGTATTCCGGGACCGCGCGGGCGTGGTCGTAAGGTGCGGCCAGTATTTCCAGGAGCCGTTCCAGCGGGCCGGAGTCGCCTTGCTGGCTGGCAGCGAGGGCGGCTTCCACGAGGTGATTGCGCGGGATGAAGGCCGGATTGCGGGCGCGGCGGAGTTCGGCGGCTTCCTCTAATGACTGCGGCTGGCGGGCGAGGCGCGCCTGCCAGGTTTCCTGCCACTGGCGGAAGGATTTGTCCGGCGCGGGCTGGGCCAGCGCGGCGAAGGTGTTGGTGAAATCGGCTTTGGCGCGGTGCATCCATTCTAGCAGGGAATGGACGAGAGCGGCATCGGCGTCTTCCTCGTTGAACAAGCCGAGCTTCCGTCTCATTTCGGCTAGCCAGTGGGTCTGATAGAGGTTGGTGAAATTTTGGATCGCCGCCGTCGCCAGTTCGATGGCCGCCTTTTCCTCCGGGTGAATCAGCGGCAGCAGGGCCTCTCCCAAACGGGCGAGATTCCACTGCGCGATGGTCGGCTGGTTGCCATAGGCGTAGCGGCCGTGGCGGTCGATGGAACTGAAGACGGTGGCCGGATCGTAGGCGTCCATGAAAGCGCAGGGGCCGTAGTCGATGGTTTCGCCGGAAATGGCCATGTTGTCGGTGTTCATTACCCCGTGGATGAAGCCGACGCCCATCCACCGCGCGATCAACGCCGCCTGCCGCGCGATCACCGCCTCCAGCAGGGCGAGCGGCGGATTTCCCGCAGTGGCAAGCTCCGGAAAATGGCGCTGGATCGTGTAATCGACGAGCGCCCGCATCGCCGCCCCGTCGCCCGCAGCAGCCGCCCATTCGAACGTGCCGACGCGAATATGGCTGGCGGCCACCCGCGTCAGCACCGCGCCGGGCAGCAGTCCGTCCTGGCGCATCACTTCCTCGCCGGTCGCCGCCACCGCGAGGCTGCGGGTGGTCGGGATGCCGAGCGAGTGCATCGCCTCGCTGATGATGTATTCGCGCAGCATCGGGCCGAGCGCGGCCCGGCCATCGCCGCCGCGGGAAAACGGCGTGCGCCCGGAGCCTTTGAGCTGGATGTCGAAACGCGCGCCCTGCGGGGTGATTTGCTCTCCGAGCAGGATCGCCCGGCCGTCGCCAAGGGTGGTGAAGCCGCCGTATTGGTGGCCCGCATACGCCTGAGTTAACGGCGACGCACCCGGCGGCAACAAGTTCCCGGCGAAGATCGCCGCCCCGTTTTCCCCATCCAACGCATCCGCCGTCAAGCCGAGCGACTCCGCCAGCGGGCGATTCAACACTACCAACTGCGGCGCACGCACCGGCACGGGCGGGATGGCCAAATAAAACACTTGGGGCAGCAAGGCATAGGAATTCTCCAGCCGCCAGCCGGCAGTCACTTCACGGGGTGGCTGCGAGTCTTGGGACCGTTCGGATGAAAACAGGGGATCGCGCATGATCGGAGGAGGATGATGAAGCTGGGACGTGCCCCGAAAATGGCCCGTCCGCAGGACTCTGGCCAACAAAAATGGGGAGCCTTCCGGCTCCCCAAACTGTTGGAAATGAAATGGTGGGTAGAGATGGATTCCATTCGCGTCAGGTTAAGGCCAGGATGCCTGATTCTACGGGGGATTTCCGGGTTCGCTTGTCCCGTTCGACATGCCGCGGATCGGGATCGAATGCGGAAGTGTGCTTCTTCTCAGGGCGCATGGTCGGCTTGCCCTGGTTAATCCAATCACGACTTCGAACAACATTCCGTGCGCGACCATTCTCCGGAACCCCTCCCATTCCGCAGCCGTGCAGCGCTGAATATCGACCGTAGCAATCATGGCGACCCAGGTCATGAGATCAAGAAACCGACCGGGTGACAAGTCGATGGATCATCGACGGTTGGATTGTCGCGAGGAAAACCAATTACTCACTGGGATTTCTCCAACAATTCGATAGTCCTGAGATCAGGGCCGCCGGGGTAGAAGGTGGCGAGAATTTGTTCGAACTCGGGATGGGCGGAATGGACTTGGGCGAAGAGTGTGGCGCAGGAGCGGAGCTTGAGGTCGTCCGGGGAGCCAAGGATGTCGCAAGCGGAGCGATCGGGATGCAGCAGCAGAACCTCGCAACATTCGATCAGGCGCGGGCCGAGGATGGGATGTGCCAAATAGGCGGCAGCCTCGTCGAGGCTCTGGATCGCGTAAAACTGGGCGGTTGAGCGTTGGATGAATCCAGAATCACCTCCAAATCCACGTTCTGTTTCCGGCAGAATTCCGCCACTTGATCGAGCGCGATCCGCAGATCACGGCGCACAGCGAGCAGCAGGCGGAGCGCTGGCTGGCCTCCGGCCTGAAAGCTGCGGGACTGGTGGCGAAAGATCTGCCAGGCCTGAAAGGATCGGATCCGCGGAAACTGGCCCTCGCGGAGCTCCTCTGGAAACGGACGACGGTGTCGCAGGAATGGATCGCGGGAAAACTCTCGATGCGCAGCGCGGCGAACGTGAGCCAGCAACTGCGCCGCTTCAATCGGGTGACAACCCAATCCAAGCTGTCTCCTGAAATGCGGATTTTTCTCAAGGATGCATGGGATTCGACGATGTGATGGCAGTTTGTCAAGATTTGCACACTGACCCCGTTTTCCGCCAAGGTCGAGATCTATCGGGAGATCATCCTCACCGTGGGCAGTTGACGCCATAACTGCGTGCATGTCGGTTTTTTCAGCAAAAAATCCGCCACGCATAGCCTAAGATGGTTCACCGTCCGCCCGGACCTCTCGCTTTCACGCCGGTCCGCTGAGGAAATTGATCCATTCCGCGATATTTGCGTCCCGTTTTTTCTTCGACCACCAGTATTCCTTGGCAGGGGCGTCCGGCTTTTTGCGCGGGTCGGATTTACTGAGTGCCTCGGCAACCACGTCCTTTTTCCGCACCTTCACGGTGACACCCGGTTTCAGGTCGAATTCCGCATCGGCGGGGATGGCGATCGACCCTTTCGAGTTCCCGAAGTGGTACAACAATTTCCCCGGTTTTCCCGGGTCGAGCATGACGGTTCCTGCGACTGATTCTTCCGCCAAGGCTCGCAACAAGGCCGTGCGGAACGGGTCCCGGAGCATTAGTTTTTTCTTCCACCACATTTCGAACATCCGGGAAAGACTCGATTCGCTGACGTTGCTCAGACACCAGGGTGATTTAGGATCGGTGAACAACCCTTCGCGGCTGCGCTTGAGAAGGGGTGAGTCGCCAAATTTCACCAGGACTTCCGTCACGATCTCGCCAGGATCGAAATCGTTGAAATCGTGCGCTTCTGAGGACCATGCCATCGCCTCGAACAACCGCAGCACATCCGGCGAGTCATCCACGCTGCCTTTGACGAAATTCGCGATGGGTTCCGTACCCTGCTTCCAACTTCCGTCGGCCAGCCAGGCATCGACCTGCTTCGCGACGGCTTTCCGCCCGCGATCCGGTTCCCACGCCAGAAGGCTCGAAAGAAGGCGGCACCTCCGACGCTCGTCAAACAGGTTCACTTCCTTTCCCTTTTTCAAGGCACCGGTGACACGCTTCTCCAGCAGCTCGCCGACCGAGGGATCGCGGCCGTCGCGCAGCACGTCGCCCGGTTGAGGCTTCGAATGATCCGGATTTTCGCCACCCACAAAAAGTGACGCGGCAGCATCCGCCCAAAAATCCGGATTCGCCTGATCATCCGCCAAAGTTCGATAGGCTCTCTCCATGCCCGTCACTTTTCCGTGTGCCTGCCAATCGGCGCGGATTTTTTCCACCATTGTGGTTCGTGCCGCGTCACCGCCCTTGGTCAGATTGGCTCCCGTGGAAAACACCTGGAAATAATTGGTCGCAAGAATCTCCTCCAAGGCAAAGAGCGCCGCCTCATGCACTCCCAGCACCGTGCGGTCCTGCGAGAAATTCCGCCAATAGTGCACCGACTGGGTCATGCGGCGGTCCTTTTCCAAACATTCCAAAAGCGGCTCCACCGCCTTGGCGTCCGCCGCCACCAGCGCCCTGACGATCAGGGATTCCCCAAATGGGACCCAGCCCGGCTGGCCATCCTGCGGGACGGCAAGCCGGTCCAGGGCTTTGATCAGCGCGGGAACATCCGGGTTAGTTGCTAGAAAATCCGGTTCATTCATCATCCCGAAGGCTTCGTCCCTGATCCGGCGCTCGCATTCGGCTTTCAACTCATCGGCTTGGGTCGCCCATTCCAGCGGTTTCCAGTCGGCGTGTGGTTTCTCACCGTCTCCCGGCACCATCAGTTTCAGCAATGCCGGGCGGATGCGCTCCAGCTCCTGGAGGGATGCGAGCGCCAGCCTCGGATCGCCGCGCATGTGGGAGCCGATCGCGCGGTCGTAGAGATTCCACGCCCACTCGTCGGCCATCGTCAGGGTGAGGTTTTTCGGCACGCCATCCCGTTGTTTGAGGAGGAAATCCACCGATGCCGGATGTTTCAAGCGGGTGAGGAACAGCCCGTGGATTCCGACGATCGTATCCGGCAGCACTTCCCCGGATTCGCTGCCCTGCCAGGTGAACGGGCCGAAAGGCCGCTCGGTGGCGGCCATCATCAAGCTGATCGACTTTTCAATTTCGGCAGGCCCGCCGGTCCTCACAACCGGATAGACAAGCCCGTTCCATGCGATCGCAAAAACGGCACCCTCCTTTTCCGCAGGCAGCAGCCAGCCTTCCGTCGCAACCACCCCTGTGTCGCCTTGGCAACTGCCGGTCGGAATTTCGATCTTTTGGTAGATCAGGCCGGCGGGATCGGGAAATCCGGCGGCAAGCAGCTCCTTCAACGCTGCGGCGAAGGGACCTTCAAATTCCTCCGCACCCTTGCCGTCCCAAGGGTGACCGGGGATTTCGGAAATCATCGTGAGGGGCGACGTCAAAAACTCACGCTCGTCCGCCCCGGCCGCAGTCAGAGACAACGCACCAAGCCATCCCATCCACCATCGGTTTTTCATACTCCCTGCATGACACGCGAAACGGCATTTCCCGGGAAGCTTATTCGATGGACCGTCGCCCGCCATACCGAGGGCGGGCTTGATCCGGTTGGAATTTCATCATAATCCAAGGACCGCACCATGGATTCCAAGTCACCCAGCCTCGATGCCTTGCGCATCGACCGATCGCAAGCACCGCTGAATGCCGGCGGCGGCGGGATATGGTGGAAATGGGGTCAGGGTGCAAATTTTGACAGATCCGCCCTCTTCCCTAGACTCCCGGCATGCCGCGCAGCCTCCGTCTTGAATTTCCCGGTGCCTTTTACCACGTGATGGCGCGTGGCAGCGAGCCGTGATTAGCGGCGGCGCTTGAAACCGAAGGTCAGCACCGAGCCGATGAAAGCCAGTAGTGCGGACGAGCATTCCGGAATCGGCCTGGAAGCGGTGAGCGTCGGGGTAAATCCGCCGAGGACTGTCCATGTTGTGGACGAGTTGACTTGGCCATTCACGCCGCCGAGGTCTTGGTTGAAGCTGTTGGACTGAGTGGAAGTGCCCAGTACGTAGCGGACGGGCGTATTCTCAGTGAAGGGCGTGGTGGCGTTGAACTTCGTCGGCATCGTGGAGGTGAGAAACGCGGCGACATCGGCCAAGGGAACCAGAAAGCTCACGTAGTAGTCGGGCTCGGCCTTGGTGCCCGCTCCGATGTCATTGGTCGAGCCGCCATCCGTCACAAAATTGACCGCCCGGTAATTGTAATTCAAGGCTCCGGGTGTATAACCGTAAGTGGGTGCGCTGGCGACCGAGGTGGTGTTGGGCGAGATGTTCAAGCCAGATCCCGGCGAAAAGATGCCCATTTCAGCGGTACTGCCTTGCATGTTGAGACCGAGATACGCATCGATCGAGCCGCTCAGGTCGGCATCGATGCCGACCCAGAGATTGCGGCCGAACGCAATGTTGCCGACGTTGCCGCCGATGTCGCTCGCCGGGTCGCCGGTTTGCTGGTCGTTCAAGAAATCATAATTCGCGCCCAATGAGTTCCAGTTCGGAAAATGGGGTCAGTGTGCAAATCTTGACAGATCCGCCCTCTTCCCCAGACTTCCGGCATGCCGCGCAGCCTCCGTCTTGAATTTCCCGGTGCCTTTTACCACGTGATGGCGCGTGGCAACCGGCGCGAAGCGATTTTCCATGACGACGACGACCGCCGGTTTTTCCTCGCCACCCTTTCCGAGGCCTGCGCGATGACCGGCTGGCGGGTGCATGCCTGGGTGCTGATGGGAAACCACTACCACCTCTTCATCGAGACGCCCGAGGCCAACTTGGTCGCCGGAATGAGCTGGCTGCAGAACACCGTCACCCGGCGTTACAATGTCCGTCACAGGGCCTGGGGCCGCCTGTTTGGCGACCGCTACAAGGCGGTGTTGGTGGATGGGGCGGACATGTATCACTACCGGGCGCTCGCCGACTACATTCATCTCAATCCGGTCCGTGCGCGGTTGGTCCTGCCGAGGAAGGGACAAAGTGTTTTGGACTATCCATGGAGCAGTGTGGCAGGTGGTTGGGCCTTGCCGCCCGGAAAGCGGCCGAAGTGGTTGGCCGCCGAGGAGGGCCTGAAACGCTTCGATCTGGCGGACACGGTGGCCGGCCGGCGGCGGTTGGTGGAGCGGCTGGACCGTCGCGCGGTGGAGGAAGAGATCAAGAAGTGCGGGGTGCCGGTCGTGCCGGAGGATGTGGATGCCCGCTGCAGCCATTTGCGGCGCGGTTGGTATTGGGGAAGCCAGGAGTTTGCCGGGAAACTGCGCCAGCTTTCGGAAAAGCTGATGAAAGGGCGGAAAAGATCGTCGCGAGCCTACCGGAAAACCCCGCAGGTCACGGCGCACAGCGAGCAGCAGGCGGAGCGCTGGCTGGCCTCCGGCCTGAAAGCTGCGGGACTGGTGGCGAAAGATCTGCCAGGCCTGAAAGGATCGGATCTGCGGAAACTGGCCCTCGCGGAGCTCCTCTGGAAACGGACGACGGTGTCGCAGGAATGGATCGCGGGAAAACTCTCAATGTGCAGCGCGGCTAACGTGAGCCAGCAACTGCGCCGCTTCAATCGGGTGAAAACCCAATCCAAGCTGTCGCCTGAAATGCGGATTTTTCTCAAGGATGCATGGGATTCGACGATGTGATGGCAGTTTGTCAAGATTTGCACACTGACCCCGTTTGCTACGGCGCATGACCACTGGCGGCGGCGCAGTGATGATGCGGGCGGTTTGCGGAGCGGCTGCAAGACGTCCGCGAATCAGGCTGCCAAAAGGGCGACTTTTCTAATCTGTCCTGCGACTTTTCTAAAATGCGAGGGCGGGTTACCACTTGCAGCAATCGCGGCGGTTGATTTCACTTCCCGCATGACTCGCCCCGACGGCCGCCAGCCCGACCAACTCCGCCCGATCTCCTTCGTCCCTAACGTGGCCCCCTACGCCACCGGCTCGGTGCTGGTGTCCTTCGGCGACACCCGCGTCATTTGCTCCGCCACCATCGAGGAGGACGTGCCACGCTGGATGCGCGCCCAGCGCGTCGAAGGCGGCTGGCTAACAGCCGAATACTCGATGTTGCCGTACTCGACCCTCGAGCGCAAACCGCGCGACATTTCCCGCGGCAAACTTGACGGCCGCTCGTCGGAAATCCAGCGCCTCATCGGCCGCGCGTTGCGGGCTTGCGTCGATCTGAAAAAAGTCGGCCAACGCACGGTGTGGATCGACTGCGACGTCCTCCAAGCCGACGGCGGCACTCGCACCGCCTCGATCACCGGCGGCTGCGTGGCCATGGCGATCGCCTTCAACAAGCTCTTCGCCGAGGGCAAGCTCAAGCAGTTCCCGATCAAAAAACTCGTCGCCGCGGTCTCGGCCGGCGTCTATCAGGGAGTGCCGGTGCTCGACTTGAATTACCCGGAAGACAAGGACGCCTCGGTCGATTTCAACGTGGTCATGACTGAGACGTCGGAATTCGTGGAGATCCAGGGCAGCGGCGAGGAAGCGGTGTTTTCCGGCGAGGAAATGACCGCCATGCTCGAGCTCTCGCGCAAGGGGATTGCCGAAATCATCTCCATGCAGAAGGCCGCTATTCTAACCGCCGACAGGGCGGCCCCTGCGGACCTCGCGTCGCTGGCCGCAGCGTTCGGGCGATAGAGGTTTTCGGACTGCGGGAACACCTTTTCTTAACCCAGGCTGGCGGGTTCCGGAGGCTCGTTGTAGCCTCACCGCATGCCCGGCGCGTTCACCTTGGTCCTTGAGACGTCCACTCCCCATGCATCGCTTGCCACCATCGCCCCGGATGGGCGGTTGGAGCAGCGCGAATTCACCAGCAACCGCAGCCACAACGCGATGATGTTTTCCCCGCTCAAGGAGCTGCTAGACGCGCGGGATGATGGCGAGATCGGGCTGGTGCTCGTCGGCAGCGGGCCGGGGAGCTACAGCGGGACGCGGGTCGGAATCGCGGCGGCGCAGGGCGTGGCGATCGCCGCGGGTTGTCCGGCAGTGGCGCTGCCATCGATCCTGGCGGTGGCGTCGGCGGATGGCGGCGCGGCGTGCGTGGCCATCGGCGACGCACGGCGGGGCAGTTATTGGACGGCACGGATCGGGCACTCGCGCTTGCTGGCTGAGCCGGAGCTGACCGACGCGAGTGGACTTGCGGCCGTCGTGTTAGAAGCTGTCGCGGCGGGCGTTGCGGTTTTCACCTTCGAGGATCCAGCGCGTTTTCCGCTGCCGCCGGCACTGCTCTCACAGGTGCGACTCGAATTTCCGAATGCCCGACGGCTGTGGCGGGCTTGGCAACTAACCGACTCAGCGACCCGCGACCAGTGGACGCGGACGACGCCGCAGCCGATCTATCTGAAGCCGCCGCACATCACTCCGGCCAAGCGACCGTGGCTCAGGACACCTGACCTCGCGTGAGAGCCAAAGTGCCCGTGGACGGTGAAATCAAGGACATTAATGTTAGGGATTCCTCGATGGTGAGAGTGATGCCAAATCGCGGCACAAGGCTCCGGGCAGAATGCCCGGGCCACCGTGGCGCGGGCATTCTGCCCGACGCATTTCTTCAGAATGGGATGATCTCAAGCACTGCTAAAACAAGGGCGAGGTCAGGTGTTCGGTGGCTGGTGCGGCCATCGCAACGAACCTCATTCACTCCGCAGGAGGTGCGCACGCCGTCCACATGAACTCACTGCGCCACCGAAATACGCAGCTTCAACCGGTAGTCCGACTGTAGCAATTCGCTTTCGGTGTTAGGTAGCGGCGTCAGTCTCGCGATGCCGATGACGTAGGACTTCGGAATGCCAACCATACCTGGCGAAAAGATGTTCTCCGGAATCACAATGGTGCGCGGTTTGAGGTTGGTGTGGATGACCACCTTGCGCGCCGCCTGGTTGCCGGCCTTCACCCGCAACACCACTGCCGCATCGCCGGCCCAGACGCACTGGGCATTGATCGGGCAGCGGCTGTCGTTTTTAACGGCTAGAAAGGTGATTTTCAGCCCGCTGTCGTAACGAAAGGACTCCCCCACGCGCAACAATGGCACGGTTCCCGGATTGAGGGCGGCATCTCGCGCCGAAGCACGGGTGAGGCTGAAGACGATGGCACAGGTGCCCATGGCGAGGACTCGGATCAATTGGCGGCGGTTCATAAAATCTGATGTGTGGTGGATTCCATCTCTTGATCCGCGATCCAGCGGACTTTTGGATCAGGTGGCGCACCAACAAACCGGATCAATGCACCAATTGCAAATGTGAATCCGAAAGCAATGACTCTATCCCGTTAGAGAGTTTTAGCAGGTTGCTCACTTCCTGCGCAGTCCTAATGAACATGATTCGTATTGATTTCGGATCTCCTCAAGCTCGGCTGCAATCGCCGGATGGTAGTCAATCCTCATCCTCTCAGACGGGACATCAGTTCCACATGAGAAAGCGGGCTGACCGCGCCCGATTCCAGTTCGGCGTCACGAGCCAATGCGATGGCGATGGCGTCTTCATCACTTCGGTCCGCCGCCAAGACGTAGGGGTCCTCAATACTTTCCCAAAGGGAGGCGGCAAGTAGCGCCCGCTCCCTGGGCGGAAGACGAAGTGCCTCGGGTGCAATCTGATCAATACTCACGAACACAAGCTAGCCCGGACCCAGACGCACGAAAAGCGGGAATTTCAAGCCGTGGGGCCATTGCGCCTCCGGAAACTGATTGGAATGCCGGCCACAATGCCACGGCAAAAACACCCGGCTCCGGTGAGGGAGACGGGTGTTGATAGATGGAAGAACAGGCAGGAATGCCCAGATCACATCGCTTACTCGCCGAGGCCGAAGCGGACGAAGCGGGTGACGGTGAGGGTGTCGCCGAGTTCCTTGCCCTTGGCTTCCAGCAGGGCGGAGATCTTGATGTCGGAGTCTTTGACGAATCCTTGCTCAAGGAAGCAGCTTTCGGCGAAAAACTTGCCGATTTGTCCCTTGAGGATGTTTTCGATGATGTTCGCGGGCTTGCCTTCGGCGGCGAGGCGGGCACGGAAAATGTCCAGCTCGTTGTCCACCACGGATTGCGGGATGTCATCGCGGGAAAGTCCCTTGGGCGCGCAGGCGGCGATGTGGAGGGTGAGATCCTTGATGAGTTCCTTGAACGAGTCGGAGCTCTTGGTTTCCGGCTTGGTGGTGCCGACTTCGATGAGCACGCCGACCTTGCCACCGAGGTGGATGTAGGATGCAACCACACCGCCGGGAGCGGCGTCGAAACGGATGTATTTGCGGAATTGGAGGTTCTCGCCGACTTCGCCGACCTTGGCTTTGATCGTGTCTTCGATGGTTTGTTCGCCGTGTGTATGGGCGAGGGCGGCCTCGTGGTCGGCAGCGTTGGAAGCGGCGAGCGCGTTTGCGATGTCGCCGACGAAGGCTTGGAAGCTTTCGTTTTTCGAAACGAAGTCGGTTTCGCAGTTCACTTCCAGCAGCAGGCCGGAGGTGGCATCGGCGTTGATGCGGGCGGTGATGACGCCTTCGTTGGCGGCGCGGTCGCTCATTTTCGCGGACTTCATGATGCCCCGCTCGCGGAGGAGCTTGATGGAGGCTTCGAGGTCGCCGTTGGTTTCAGTGAGGACGCGTTTGCAGTCCATCATCGGGGCGTTGGTCTTGTCGCGGAGTTCTTTGACGATTGAGGCGGTGATCATTTTTTAAAAGAGGTGGAAGGTAGAGAGAGAAAAAGGGCGGCCCGTCGGATGACAGGCCGCCCGGTGATTTCAAAAATCAGTTTTTGCGGCCGGCGACCATCGCATCGACCAGATTCTGGAGGATGAGGCGGATCGAGCGGATGGCGTCGTCGTTGCCGGGGATCGGGAACTGGACGAGCGCCGGGTCGGCGTTGGTATCGACGAGGGCGATGATCGGGATGTTCAAGCGGCGGGCTTCGGCGACGGCGATGGTCTCGCGGGCGGAGTCCACGATGACGACGGCGTCAGGCTTCTTGTCCATATCGCGCACGCCGCGGAGGTTGCGGAGGAGCTTCTCGCGCTCGCGGCCGAGGGCGGCGAGTTCCTTTTTCGACATGGCCTTGAATTCAGGCTGCTTCTCGATGTTTTCGAGATACTTGAGGCGCTCGACCGACTTGCGGACGGTGAGGCTGTTAGTGAGCATGCCGCCCAACCAGCGGTGGTTGACGTAGTGTTGGCCGGTGGCTTCCGCGGCTTCGCGAATGGCGTCCTGGGCTTGGCGCTTGCAGCCGACGAAGAGGACTTTCTTGCCCTTGCCGACAAGGTCGGCGAGGAAATCGGAGGCTTTATCGAGCTGCTGGACGGTTTTTTCCAGGTCGATGATGTAGATTCCGCCTTTGTCCTTCATGAGGAAGGGCTTCATGCGCGGATTCCATTTTTTGGTTTGGTGGCCGTAGTGGACGCCGGCGTCCACCATTTCGTTGATGAGTTCGTTGATCATTGTGTATCTAGGTTTCCCGCCTTGAAATCAGGACGGGCGATTGTGAAGATTTGCCGCATGGAATCCCTCCGGATCTTCGTTGGTGAATAAGGCGGCTTGAAGAGGGGCGGGGAAACTGGGAAAACCGGCGGAACTTGGCAAGGGAAATCCTAGAGCAAGTTGACCGCCTAACGGTCAAGCGCGGCTTCCACCCCGCCGGCCTCCCGGGTAGGATCCCCTGCCACCTCGGCGTAGGCCCGCAGGAAAGCCCGGTGCGCCGTCGCGATGGCATATTGCACCTCATACGACTCACCGCGGCTTTTGGCCGCACGATCGATCACGCGGATGGCCGTCACCAGATCCTGCACCCGCTCCACCAAGCTGCGGTCATTCTTTTCCGCATAGCGCTGGAGTTGCTCGACTTGGTTGTGGCAAGTCTGATAGGTCGCGTCCAAGCGCTCGATCTCCGATTCGTCGAACGTTAAGTAGGCGTCCCGTTTCGCGAGCCAGTCCATGGGTTCGATGGCGCGGCGGAGTTCGGCGGCGAGAACCGCCCGCGAGGCGAACACCGGCCGACTGCCCGCGCCTTGGATGGCGAGCATCCTGGCCGAGTAGTGGTAGGGAGCCTCTAGGACGATTTCCCCGAGGCGGCGGCGGATGAATGGGTTCGCGACGTATTGGCCGAGCGGCTGGGCTCCGGCTTTCTCGCGGATTTCGCGGAATTGGGCCGAAACCCTGGCGAACGTGCCCTCGGGAGTTTTTACCGTGAGGTCTAGCAACTCCTTGAAGTTTGAGGCGAGGACGACCTCGTATTCGAAGAAAATCTGCGGTCGCTCCAGCGCGAGTATCGAGGGCAAATACTCGGCGGCGGCGGTAGGCAGGACCAGCCGCCCGCCATGGCCGGGACCCAGCGACTGGAGTTGGTTCCAGAATCCGGTGGGCAGTTTGAACGCGCCGGTTTCATCGACCAGGCCAAGGATCGTGGCATCCGGCTCGCGTCCGGAAATCGCCGAACTCGCCAGCACGGCGGCGGCGGCACTGATCGACTGGCGCTTCTTGGACAACAGCGACTCGTCGAGCGCGGGGCTGGAAATCGTCACGCGCCCGCCGGCGGGCAGGCTACCGTGCTGCATTTCCAGGAGCTTGCGCAGTGGGGCGACCAGCGAGGCAAGCGAGTCGTCGTTGTCCTGCGTGCGGAACACGAGCGCGAAGGGTTTCAACTCGCCATCATCGGCAGGAACGATCTTGGCGGTCATCTCGACCGGTCCGGAAACGAGGGTCCATGTGACGAGATCCGTCTTGGCCGGTCGTTTCCACAGCGGTGTGAAGACGCTGGCTTTCGCTAGCAAAATGCCGCTGTGGGTCGCCGCGATATCCGTGGGTGACGGGTCTGGGGTGACCTCGGGAGTCTGGCTCTCGTAGGCGGCAAGCTTGGGAATCCAGCCCTTCCAGGCCCCGCGTTCACCCGCGCCGCGCAGTGCTTGCGCCTGGGGGTTCTGCGGGTCGGAAACGATGATCACGTCCGCCAGGCACGCAGCCAATGCCCGGCCATGGTCACCGGCTTCCGCGGTTTCCAGCCACCCGAGGTACTGCCAGACCCGCGCCCGGCTTTTTTCAAGCGCCTCGGAATCGGCAGCGGGCTGGTGGCGGGCATTTTCAAAATCGGCGAGAACTTCCCGCGCCTTGGCATTTCCCGGATCGAGCGCGGTCGAGAGCGCCAGCATCTGGGCCGCCGCCCGGCGGTTGGCGGCGGTGTCCGCGTCCAGCGCTTGGGCGAGCGTGACCAATTGCCGGGAAAGTCCCGCCATCGTCTCGACATCCAGCGGCACCTTGTCGCGGCGGAACGCGACCGGCCCTTCCGCCGGCACCGCGAAATTCCCTGCCAGCAGCGCAGTCGCCGCGCCCAACAGAAGCCCCGCGACCCGCGGCAGATGGAATTTTCCCGAAATCATTCGTTGAAAGTTAAGCAATCCCTACGCCGACCCACAAGCCAACATTGCAGACCCGGCTCAGTTGCGCCTAAATCCCCCGCATGAGCGACCCCATGCCGACTCTCGAAACCCGCGAAGAAGTCATGTTTTTCGACACCGACTGCGGCCAGGTCGTCCACAACCTCGCTTACCTGCGGATGATCGAAACCTGCCGCACCCGCCTCGCCGCCATGCTCGGCTTGGACCTCCGAACAATGTTAGAAACCCACCTCTACCCCGTCGTCACCCGCACCGAGATCGACTACAAGCGCCCCGCCAAGCTTGGCGACTGGCTCATCATCCGCGGCCGGCTCGACGAATTCTCCCGCGCCCGCTTCTGGTGCGCCTTTGAAATGATCCGCGAGTCGGACGGCGCGCTCCTCGTCACCGCCCGCCAAGCGCTCGCCCTCGTCCAGATGCCCGAGGGCAAACCCGTCCGCCTCCCCGCCGACTGGGCGCAGCGCTGGGGATGAGGGATTGGGGTGGAGCGGTGTCCCTCATGGACTGAAGGTATGAAACGAAGCGCCACACCGCTGGATGAACCGGTGTGGCGCTTCGTTACGCCGCAGAAGAATCCAAAGCGGTGTCGGCGCTGCGCTCTGCCACCGCATGCCTTGGCTCCCCAAGTGCCCGGCTATCCCTGCCTGGCAAACGGTCCAACCTGCCCGAAGGATAAACCTCGAACTTTCTCCCGACCATTTCCCGTTCTACCATCGCCGCACATGGAGTACCACGAACATGACCACCATCGAGAGCCTGTGAAAAAATCAGGCTGCTCCAGTTGCGAACATTGCCACGAGGAAAGCCCGCTGCCACAAGAGGCTCTGGTCGCCGCGTCCGGCATTCTAACTGGCGTCGGCCTGCTCCTGCACTGGCTCTATCCGGCACCCGCGTGGCTGGCGCTGTCGGCATTCGCCGCGGCCACGCTGGCCGGCGGGCTGCTGGTGTTTCCCGCCGCATGGGGGGCGTTGAAAAAACTCCGGCTCGACATCAACGTGCTCATGGCCGTCGCCGTCACCGGCGCATGGCTCATCGGTGAAGGCGCCGAAGCCGCCAGCGTGGTTTTCCTTTTTTCCCTATCCGAGCTGCTGGAGTCTTGGGCATCCGGCCGCGCGCGCAAGGCGGTGGATTCCCTGCTCAAGCTCTCGCCAGCGACCGCCATCGTTAGAAATGCGGATGGCAGCGGACGCGAGGTTCCGGTGGCGGAAATCGCGGTGGGCACGGAAATCCTGGTGAAAAGCGGCAGCCGGATTCCGCTCGACGGCGAGGTGATCTCCGGCGGATCCAGCGTGGACCAGGCAGCCATCACCGGCGAATCCATCCCGGTGGACAAGACCGTGGGCGATCCTGTTTACGCGGGGACCGTCAATGGAGAAGGCTCCCTAACCGTTCGCGTCACCAAATCCGCGTCGGAATCCACCCTCGCCCGCATCATCCAGCTCGTTGGCGAAGCGGAGGAAAACAAACCGCCCACCCAGCGCTTTATCGATCGCTTCGCGGCCATTTACACTCCAGCGGTTTTCGCAATCGCGCTTCTGGTCGCCCTCGTTCCGCCGCTGCTTTTCGGGGAGCCGTGGACGTTCTGGATCTATCGCTCGCTGGTCCTGCTAGTCATCTCGTGTCCCTGCGCGCTGGTCATCGCCACGCCTGTTAGCATCGTTTCCGGTCTCACCGCGCTCGCCCGCCGGGGTGTGCTGGTGAAAGGCGGCGTGTACTTGGAGTCTGTTGGAAAACTCCGCGCGCTCGCCGTGGACAAGACCGGCACCATCACCCGGGGAAAGCCGCAGGTCGTCTCCATCATCTCCCTCTCGAATCTATCGGAAGACGAGATCCTCGCCCGCGCCGCCGCCATCAATTCCCACTCGGAACACCCGCTCGCCCTTGCCATCACCGAAGCCGCGCGCGCGCGAAACCTAGCAATCCCGGCCGTCACCGATTACACCTCTGTAACAGGTCGCGGTGCCCAAGCCCGCATCGATGGCCACCCGCATTTCATCGGTAACCATCACCTGGCCCACGACACCGGCCTCTGCGGTCCGGAAGTCGAGGCGGTACTCGCGACCATCGAGGAACAAGGCCAATCGCTCGCCGTCGTCGGCCACGCGCCGCACGACGGTTGCGCCGGGGAAATCCTCGGCATCATCGCCATCGCCGATACCCTGCGCCCGGAAGTCCCCGACGCGCTGCGTCTCATCCACGCGGCGGGCATTGAGAAAGTCATCATGCTCAGCGGCGACAACCAGCGCACCGCCTCCGCTATCGCGCGACAGGCCGGCATCGACGAAGCCGTCGGCGACCTCATGCCCGAGCAAAAAGTCGATCATGTCCGCAAGCTTGTTAGCCAGTTCACCCACGTCGGCATGATTGGCGATGGCGTGAACGACGCGCCCGCCCTCGCCGTCGCCAACGTCGGCTTCGCCATGGGAGCGATCGGCAGCGACACCGCCATCGAGACCGCCGACATCGCGCTGATGAAGGACGATCTAACCAAGGTCGCCGATGCCATCCTCACCGGCCGCCGCACGCTCGCCATCATCCGTTTCAACATCACCTTCGCCCTCGCGATCAAGGCCGTTTTCATCATCCTCGCGTTCTTGGACCTCGCCGGACTCTGGCTCGCCATCCTCGCGGATACGGGCGCGACCCTGCTGGTGATTCTGAACTCGCTGCGGCTTCTCGGTGGGACTGCCAAGACTTGAAGGAGATTTGGGAAATTTGGCTCGCCGGTCATTCCCTCGGAAGCTACGAGTGCCGGGACGCCTCTTGTTTCATCGTGACGCAAGCGAACCCACCCACACCCATTGCGCATCCATGCGGCAGTCACTGACTGTCCAAAGCGAAACCATGGAGTCACGTTTTCCAGAACCCGTCCATGACTCGTAAGGCCCTACATCGTGTCCGGCTGGCACTGCTGTTAGTGGCGGCGCTGTCGATGGGGCTGCACTACGCGGTGGTGCAGATGGTCGGCTGGGTGAACATGACCGTTGAGTATTCCCGGGCGGCACCCCTGTCCGAGGCACTGGCCATGACATTCGATGGCAAGCACCCGTGCGAACTCTGCAAACTTGTCGAGAAGGAGCTGCAAACGTCCGACCAAGATGACAACCGCGCTCCCGAAAAGAAGCCGGAGTTGAAGCTGCCACCGGTCATTTGCTGGGCGGCTGGTATCCGGCTTCATCGCCATTCCTATGAGATGCTTTCCCTGCTAGAGTTGGATGACCGCGCTGGCTTCAGACGCGAGCGCCCGCCACTGCCGCCGCCGCGAGCAGTGTGATGATCTGCGTTTCCTGATCGACCATCCCAAGCCGCCTGCTGTCAGGCGGTGAGTCTCCGGCAGCACGTCCGGACGACTCCACCCTTTCACGTTTTCCCATCGGGCAGCCGGTGGGACTCACTCCAACTATTTAATGAAACTTCAATCATCCATCACATCACTTGCCATCTCACTCATCGCGAATCACACGGCTTTTGCCGATCATGGCCCCGGAACATCCGGCAGCGGCTTCATCACGTTCTCCGCGGAAACGCTGAAGCCGGGCCAGTTCTCCAGCTCTTTCCAGTTCGACTGGACGGAATTTGACAGTCCCGGCGGCATGCCGGAGGAGGTGGACCTGCTCGACCGCTCGTTCCTCTCCACCTTCAACGTCAGCTACGGCGTAGTGGAGAACTTCCAGCTCGGACTCACCTATGGCTATTTCTCCAGCGAGGGAAACCGTGAGTTTGAAAATGGTGACGAGGTCACCTTCGACCCCGACGGCTTTACCGACCTCTGGCTCACCGGCAAGTATCGCTTCTATCAAGGCCCCATCGGTCAGTTTGCGATGCTCGGCGGAATCAAGGCACCGACCGGAGATTCCACCATCACTAACAGCGATGGCGAGCCGGTGGAACCTTCCGCCACGGCAGGCACTGGTGCTTGGGATGGCCAGGCGGGACTGGCTTACACCATTGCCCTGAATGCGGTGCTCACTCTTGATGCCAGCGCACTTTATTCATTCCGTGGTGAGCGCCATGACTACCGCCTCGGTGATCGTCTGGACATCGGAACCTCGCTTGCATGGCGTTTGGGGGAAGGTGGCGGGAAGTATTCCCAAGTCAGCCTGGTGGCGGAGGCTATCCTCCGGCATGTGCAGAAAAGCGAGGAATGGGGCGCAGACGACGAAGCCACTGGCGGCACAGTGCTATTCCTTTCTCCCGGCGTGAAGGTTTCATTCACCGAACGTCTGGCTGCCAGCTTGGGGGTGCAGCTTCCGGTCGTGCAAAACCTGAATGGCGCTCAGTTGGAAACGGATTTCCGGCTCCTCACTGGCATTTCCTACACCTTCTAAATATGAATCCCCGATACTGGTCCGGTCTGATCGCGGGGCTTCTCGTGACGGCATGTGCGCCGCTGCCGCCCGTTCCCCCGGCAAATGGGGCGAAGCAGCAGTGCCTCGTCTGCCGTCACAACCGTGACTTCGGATGCCTGGAAATTTCAAAATCTCCAATTACTCCGCAGGCCATGCACGAAGGGCGGACCTACTGGTTTTGCGACGACTCCTGCCGCCGTGACTTCATGAAGAGTCCCGACCGGTATATCCCGCAATTCTGATTGCTGAAACGTTGGGAACCCCCCCTCTGAAAAGGAAAAGCTCACCGGAAAACACTCTCCGGTGGGCCACTTCCAGATAGGATCACTTACAAACTTCCGTCTTGCGCCAGCCTCGAACAGCCGTTTCTATGTGCCCGTGATTCGACGCGTTATAGCGACCTTTCTGCTGTTCTGCTTGGTCCTGCTGGTCCCGGCATCGGCTTCGCCGTTTCGTGTTTGCTTCATTGAAGATGCGGTTCTGCTGCCGGGCTGGGGTGTCGCTCGATCCACCGATTCGGAGAAACCGAAATGCTGCGAGGACTGCGATGGCGAGAAGGACGGCTCCTGCTGTCTGGATGTGAAAAAGTTCCCTGATGCGCCGGAGCCTTCCTCGCCGATTTTCCGGGTTCCCGTGCGGTTCTGCCTGCCGGCTGCGGAAGCCGGCTTGCCGCCTCGCCCGGTGATTGCGCTGGAAACACCCTTCGTGCCATCCGCGCCGATCCGAAGTCGCGATTCGCCGGGAGAGCGACGGGCGTTGCTTGAAATCTGGAATATTTGATCCGGGGTATTGACCTCGCTTGAAGCCGTCCCGGTGAGGATGGCCTTGTTGCCGCCCGAAACGGGGCGTGCCGCGTCCGGTTAGACCGCCGGCCCTCTTGTGGAAACTTCCGCCATCCATTTTTCAACCCGCATCCTCTATCTCATGATTTTCAACAACCCATCCATGCGCCTGTCGCTGGCATGCTTCTTATGGACCAGCTTGCTCGCGCATGCCGAGCCCGAGCCGGTTCCGGTCACCATCGACGGACTCGTCACCCAAGCCCTCGCCGCAAATCCCGAGCTGAAATTCTACAAAGCGGAAATCGCCGTCGCCAAGGCGGGCCGCAAGACCGCCGGAAAATTCGCCAATCCGGAACTCGATCTCGGACTGGGCCACAAGCGCGTGCGCGGCGGCGATGCCAAGGCCGAGGGGATCGCCTATTCGGTCACGCTCGCACAGCCCATCGAATGGCGGGGCCGCCTCGGCCTGCGCAAGGCTATCGCCGACCGCGACATCGCCCTTGCCGAGTTGGGACTTGAGCAATTCCGTTGTTTTCTATCAAGCCGGGTGAAGCTCCTCGGTTACTCGCTCGCCACGCAGCAGGAAAACGCCGCCGCCGCCGCCGAAGTGGCGGACCGCATTACCAGCGTGAAGGAAGTCATCGTCCAGCGCGAACCCGGCGGCGTCGCTCCGCTGTTGGAAGCGAAAATTCTCGAAGCCTCCGAAGTCTCTGTCCAGCGCAAGGCCAGCGAGGCGGCGGTGGAAATGCAGAAGGCGCTTCTCGAACTCAACCAACTCATGGGTCGCCGCGCCGACTCGCCGTTGCAGGTGAAGCGCACCGAATACGAATCCGCAAAACCCGCCCCGCTCGCGGCCCTTCTCAACCAAGCCGCACAAACCAACTACGCCCTCCGGGTCCGTCGTGCCGAGCTGGAACAACAAGGCCTGAAAGTCGCGCTCACTGAAAACGAGCGCTATCCCACCTTCACCGTCGGCCCGTCCGTTTCCCACGAAAGCGCCGGGGACCGCGAGACGGTCATCGGTCTTTCCCTCTCCATGCCGCTGCCGCTATGGGACGATGGCCGCGCCGCCGTCAGCACCAGCGAAGCCCGGCGCATGCAGGCCGAAGCATCGTTGCAAGCGACCTTCCGCGAGGTCGAACGCGAGATCACCGAGGCTTGGCTCATCCTCGAAACCCAACGCAAGCGCCTCGACGGCTGGAAGCCCGAAACCCTCGCAACCTTCGCCGAGGCCGCGCAACTCGCCGACAGACATTACCGCCTCGGGGCTGTCCCTATCAGCACCTACATCGAGATGCAGGACAAATACCTCGAAGCCACCGAAGCCATCAACGCCACCCGCCTCGAAGTCCTCGAAGCCTCGCTCGCCCTCCAACAGCTCACCGGTTCAAACAAGTAACGTCATGAAACCATCACTCGCCATCATTCTATCAGGCATCGCAGCGCTCCTGGGAACTTCATGTCAGGAATCGGACGCCGGCGCAAACGCGCTAAAACCCGCACCGGAAAACGGCGCGAAGTTCCGCGCAGGCCAAGGCGTTTCCCTCACGGACGAAATGAAGAAATCCATCGGCTTCAAAACCGCCGAAGTCACCGAGGAGGAAATTTCCTCCACCATCACCCTGGATCTCACCGCCACGACCACCCATGAAGCACGCGGCCCGCTCACCCCGCTGCAAGGGACCTCCATCAAACCCGGAATGGAAATCACTATCGACTCTATCAAAGGCACCGTCCAATCCGTGGAAAAAATTCCATTTGGCGCGCCGGGCGATCTTGAAGCCATCGTTTCTATCAGCGAGTCACTCGCTCCGGGCAAGAGCTACCAAGGCACCATCCATTTCCCCGCCACCGGCCCGGTTGCCGCCGTGCCCGCCTCCGCGCTGCTGACAACCGCCGAGGGCACCTTCGTCTATGCCGTGAACGGAAGCGCCTACGTCCGCACGCCCGTCAAAACCGGCGCAATCAACGGCCAGCACGTCGAGATCAGCGATGGCCTCTACTCCGGCGACGAAATCGTGACCACCCCCGTCATGTCGTTCTGGATGGCGGAACTCCAGGTCCTGCGCGGCGGGAAAGCCTGCACCTGCGGCCACTAACACGTCATGCTGAACTACCTGCTAGAATCCGTCATGCGGCAGCGCGTGACCGTGTTGTTAGCCACGCTTGTCCTTATCGGCGTCGGCGTGTGGGCCATGCTGCGCCTCTCCATCGACGCGGTGCCGGACATCACCAATCCGCAGGTCCAGATCAACACCGCCGTCCCCGCGCTCGCGCCCGAGGAGGTCGAGAAACTCGTCACCTTCCCGATCGAAAGCGAGATGGCCGGCCTCCCGGACATGGTGGAACTCCGCTCGCTTTCCAAGTTCGGCCTCGCGCAGGTCACCATGACTTTTAAGGACGGCGTGGATCTCTATCGGACGCGCCAGCTCGTCACCGAACGCTTGCAAGGCGTGCTCGACGAACTTCCTTCCGGCCTTTCTCCCAAGCTCGCTCCCATCGCCACCGGCCTCGGGGAAATCTTCTACTACACCCTCGATTACACTGCCGACGCCAAGGACAAGCCCGCCACCCGCGAAGCCCAGCTCATGGCGCTCTGGCAGATTCAGGAATACACCGTGAAGCCGCTGCTCCGCGCCACCCACGGCGTGGCGGAAGTCAACCGCAGCGGCGGCTACGAGCGCGAACTCATTGTCCAGCCGGATCCCGCCAAGCTCGCCGCCGCAGGCCTTTCCCTCGACAACCTCGCCGAACTCGTCGGGCAGAACACCAACAACGCCGGCGGCGGCTACATCGAACTCGGCGGCGAGCAACTCATCGTCCGCGCCCCCACCCGCGTCACCTCCGCCGAGGAAATCTCCAAGCTGCCCCTGAAGTTCGGCGCGGGCGTTAGACCCATCCTCCTCAGCGACGTGGCCACCGTCGCCATTGGCTCGTCCTTCCGCACCGGAGCCAGCACCCACGAGGGAGACGAAGCCCTCATCGGAGCCGCCATCATGCTCGCCGGGGAAAACACCCGCCTCGTCGCCCAAGCCGTGCGCACCAAGCTGGAGGAGATTCAGGAGAAACTCCCCGCCGGAGTCTCCATCAAGACCGTCTATGACCGCAGCGAGCTGGTGGACAGAGCCATCCACACCGTTGAGAAAAACCTCTTCGAAGGCGCGATCCTCGTCATCGTCGTCCTTTTCATGCTGCTGGGAAATTTCCGCGCCGCCTTCATCGTCGCGCTCGTCATTCCGCTTTCCATGCTCTTCGCCATGACCGGCATGGTGCGGCTCGGTCTATCAGGAAATCTGATGAGCCTCGGTGCCGTGGACTTCGGCCTCATCATTGATGGCGCGGTCGTCATGGTGGAAAACATCGTCCGCCACCTCGGCGAGAAACAACACGCCTTGGGCCGCAAGCTTACCGCCCAGGAACGCTCCCGCGAGGTCCTGCACTCCGCCAAGGAAGTCGCGAATCCGATGTTCTTCGGCGTCCTCATCATCACCGTCGTCTATCTGCCGATCCTCGCCCTGCAAGGCATCGAGGGGAAAATGTTCAAGCCCATGGCCGTGGTCGTCATGCTCGCGCTCGGCGGCTCGCTGGTGCTCGCACTCACGCTCATGCCGGTGCTTTGCTCGTTCCTGCTAGGCGGAAACATCCGGGAAAAAGACAACTGGCTGGTCTCGCTGGTAAAACGCCTCTACACGCCGCTCCTCAACTTCGGCCTGCGCTTCCGCTGGCTGGTCGTGCTGCCGATGTTCGCGCTCTTCGGCCTCTCGATGTTAGTTTTTTCCAAGCTCGGCTCCGAGTTCATCCCGCAGCTTGATGAGGGCGATTTCACCCTGCAATTCATCCGCAGCAGCAGCGCAGGGCTTTCCTCCTCCGTCGAACTGCAAAAACAATCCGAAGTCATCCTGCGCCGCGACTTCCCGGAAATCCGCGACGTCTTCTCCCGCATCGGCACCGCCGAACTCGCCTCCGATCCCATGGGGCCTAACGTCTCCGACACCTACATCATGCTCCAGCCCCGCGAGACGTGGCGCACCGTCGATGGCGAGCGCATCACCAAGGAAGCCCTCGGCGACCTCATGCGTAAACGCATGCTCGACCAGGTCCCCGGCCAGAATTTGTTAGTCTCGCAGCCCATCCAGATGCGTTTCAACGAAATCATGGCCGGCTCCCGCGCCGACCTTCTATGTAAGATCTACGGCGAAAACTACGACGAGCTCGAACGCCTCGCTGGCGAAGTCCGTATGGTGCTCAACAGCATCCCCGGCGGCGCGGAAACCGAGTTCGACGCCATCGGCAAGGTCCCCATGATCGAGATCCAGCCGGACCGCGACGCCATGCAGAAGTTCAACGTCCACGCCGACGATCTTAACCGACTGATAGAAACCGCGCTCGCCGGGGCCGATGTCGGCATGCTCATCGAAGGCAACCGCCGCACGCCCATCATCGTCCGCCTGTCCGAAGCCCGCCGCGCCGACCTTCCCGCCATGGCGCGCCTGCCGCTGCGCACCGAAGACGGCGCGATGCTCGCCCTTGGCCAGGTCGCCAAAGTGAAACTCGTGGATCAGGTGAACCAGATCGCCCGCGAAAACACCCAGCGCCGCGTCTCCGTCCTCATCAACGTCCGTGGCCGCGACACCGCCAGCTTCGTCGAGGAAGCCACGCGAGGCATTCACGAGCGCGTAAAATTTCCCGATGGCTACTACTTCGAGTTCGGCGGCCAGTTCAAGAATCTGATGGAAGCGAAAAAACGTCTCACCGTGGTCGTCCCGCTCGCGCTCGGACTCATCTTCGTGCTCATTTTCCTCAGCTTCAAATCGCTCCGCCAGGCCGCGCTCATTTTCCTCTGCGTCCCGCTCGCCGTCACCGGCGGCATCTTCGCCCTGTGGCTGCGGGCGATGCCGTTCACCATCTCCGCCGCCGTCGGCTTCATTGCTCTATCAGGCATCGCCGTACTCAACGGCATCATGCTCATCAGCTTCATCAACCAGCTCCGAGAGGAAGGGAAATCCCTGCGCGATGCCGTGGTCGAAGGAACCCTGACACGCCTCCGCCCCAAACTTATGACCGCGCTCGTCGCTTCGTTAGGTTTCCTGCCCATGGCCATCGCCACCGGAGCGGGAGCGGAAGTCCAGCGTCCGATTGCCACCGTCGTGATCGGCGGTATCATCACCTCCACTTTCCTCACGTTGCTCGTCGTGCCACTGCTCTACGAATGGCTGGAGAGGAAAACCAAACCAAGAAGCCGAACATCGTTAGAATCATGAAAACCATCAGCAAACTCATCGCCGCCGCCCTGCTCGTCGCCTTCGCCGGCAGCGCCCTCGCGGATGTCACCATCAAAGCCGGCCCCCGCAAGGGCCGCATCCTTGAAGTGGAAGGCCAAAACGCCGAGTTCTTCGTCGAGAACGACCGAACTATCAGCATCGCCTTCTACGACGCCGCCATGAAAGCCCAGCCCGCCGCCGCGCAGATCATCTCCGCCACCGCCGAAGCACCGACCGGTAAGGTGAAGTTGGAGTTCGAGAAAAAGGGCGAGCTGCTCGTCTCCAAAACCCCGCTGCCTGAAGGCGACAAATACACCATCGTCGTCCAAGTGAAAGCCACCACCGAAGCGAAATCCAAGAACTTCCGAATCCCGCTCGATCTCAGCATCTGCAAGGGATGCGGCAATCAAGAATACGCCTGCACTTGTGACGAGTGAGTTCTAGCGTTCCAAGATTGTAACTATTCAGGTGCGGAAGAATTCAGACAGAATCATTTAAGACAGAATCATTGGAATTTGGAGAAGGCTTACGCCCGGCAAAGAACTCCAACATCTTTTCTTCAAAAAATGATTCTGTCTAAAATGATTCTGTCATCCTATTTGAATGGCAAAAGTGCAGAGCTGAATAGTTACTGGGCTTCAACCTCGCGGTGACCGGCGCGGCGCTTGGTTGCCGGCTTCGGGGCTATTTCCCCAGCAGCTCCGTGATTTCCCAAACGCCGACCACGCCGAATAACAGGACGATGAGACTAAGGACGACGTTGGTCGCGAGCCGGTTGGGACGCAGCGGCGCGGGAAAGGCGATGCGGTTGTTCAGATAGAGAAGTGTGCCCGCAAGAAACGGGATGAACAGGCTGCCAAGGACGGTGAAGGCGATGACAATCACCAGCGGACTGCCGAGAAAGGCGAATGGCACGGACGCGAGCGCCATGAACAAGAGCGCGGCGCGATAGGGCGGGGCCCCCGGCAGGATCGCCGCCTTGCGTTGATCCGAGGTCAGCCGCCGCAACAGACTGTAACAGTCGGCGCAAATGCCGGGGGTCGCCTGCCAGACGCCGACGAGCGACGCGAGCACCGCCGCCCAGAATCCGAGCGAATAGATATAGAATCCGGCGGGGCCTGTGAGGTCCGCGAGTGCGTCCGCCATGCGAGAGACGGCGTCGCGGTCGGTGATGGAGACACCGGCGACGTGGAAGACGCGGTTGGAAATGAGCATCACCGATATTGCGAAAATGGCGGTGAAAACATAGGCCGTCGCGAGATCGAGTCGCACCGCGCGGAGGTTGCGCGGGTCCACTTTTCCCTCGTCGCGCAGCAGATAGTTGTAGCTCAGCAGCGTCAGCGAGCCGCCGATTCCGCCGACGAGTGAAAGCAGGCCTGACCCACCACCGGCCGGAATTTTCGGAATGGACAGCCCTTGAATCAGGCCTAACGGCTCGTGGAAAGTCATTGCGGCACAGGACACGATGCTCACGAACATCACGACGATCAGCGGCTTCATCACCCGCGTGAACGCATCGGTGTGCGCCGACCAGATCAGCGCGAACGCCACCGCCGCCTGCGCCACACCGCCCCAGCTCCGCGGCACCGCGCCGCCACTGATATTTTCAACCGCCAGTCCGCAACCGCTGACCAGTGCGCCGCTAACAGCCGCCGCCCACAGCACGAGATAGCAGGCGAACAACACCATCACCCAGCGCGGGAGATGCCGTGACCAACCCTCAAGCGCGGTGAGGCCGGTCGCCAGTTGCCAGCGGGCAAGACCCTCGCTGATCACAAACTTGAAAAACGCGCCGAACACCAGCGCCCACAGCAGCGTGAGCCCGTGGTTCGCGCCACCAACGGTGGCAGTGATGATGTCGCTCGCACCGATCCCACTCGCCGCCATGAGGATCCCCGGCCCGAACCAGCGGAAAGCCGGGCCTGTCGGGCGCGGCGGGGAAATGGGTGGATCCTGCACAAGGGCATTCAACCACGGCGGATAGATGTTAGGGAGAATTTCTTGGAGTGCGGGCTTTCACCCGCTCAGCTTTCACTGCGGCCATTACCGCAGCCGGTGATGGCATTGAAAGATTCAATTGGCGCCCCGGCCCGGATGTTTGCTAGAACGTCCCCGTCGTTGGACACCCGTCATGAAATCCGCACCCACCCGCATCCCGCTCTGGCTGAAAATCGCCTATACCGGGTTCCTTGCGGTGATGATCCCGGTGTATTGGGCCAACTACGGTCCGACCAATTTCCTCTACTTCTGCGACGTCGCGCTGCTGGTCACGCTGGTGGGCATCTGGCGCGAGGACGCGTTGCTCATTTCGATGCCCGCCGTGGGAATCCTGGTCCCCCAGGCGTTGTGGTGCTTGGATTTTCTCGTGCAACTCTGCGGCGGAAAACTGACGGGAATGACCAGCTACATGTTCGACGAAAACAGGTCGCTGCTGCTGCGCGGCTTGTCGCTGTTCCACGGCTGGCTGCCCTTCCTGTTGTTCTATCTGGTCCGCAAGACCGGCTATGACCGGCGGGCGCTGTTAGGGTGGTCGTCGCTTTCGCTGGCGCTCTGCCTCATCGGCTATTTCCTGCTGCCGCCCGCCGGGGCCGTGCTGGCCAATCCGCAGCTTCCGCGAAACGTCAATTATGTTTTCAATTTGCTCAGCGACGACGTGCCGCAATCCTGGATGCCGCCGCTCGCCTATCTTGGCGCATGGATCGCCGCCCTGACCTGCATCGCCTACGTGCCCGCTCATTTCCTACTCAGGAAACTCTGCCCATCCGCCATCTAACATGAGAGCCGAATCCCCGAAATCCTGGCCGCGCGGCTTCTGGAGCCTGATGTTCACCCAGTTCCAGGGCGCGTTCTCCGACAATGCGCTGCGCTGGCTGGTGATCTTCCCCGTGCTCGCCTCGCTGACTGTTAGCGAGGCGGACAAGGAAAGCTTCGTCGGGCATTCCTCGCTGTTGTTCGCGGTGCCGTTCCTGTTGTTCGCCACCATCGGCGGCTGGATGGCAGACCGCTTCAGCAAACGTTCGGTGATGATCGGCGTGAAGACTGCGGAGATCGGCATTATGCTTTTCGCCGCGCTGGCATTGAAGCTCGAAATGCAGTCGCTCCAGCTCGCCGCGATCTGCCTGATGGGCGTCCACAGCACCATCTTCGCCCCGGCGAAATACGGCATCATGCCCGAGGTCCTCCCGACCTCGAAACTCTCCGCCGGCAACGGCATCCTCGAGCTCCTCACCTTCGTCGGCATCATCTTCGGCACCTACGCCGGCGGCTGGCTGGCGGAATCGCTGGTGGGCAGGGAAATGTGGTCCGGCGTTCTGTTAGCCGCGCTGGCCGCCGTCGGCCTGGTGACCAGCATCGGCATCGCCAAGGTCCCCGCCGCAGATCCCGACAAGAAGTTCAACCCTAACGTCATCGGCGAGATCTGGAACAACTTCCGGGTCATGAAAGCCGACCGCGACCTGTGGCGGGCGAACTGGGGCAACACCGCGTTCTTCTTCATTTCCATGCTCGCCCAGCTCAATCTCGCGCTCTACGCGCAGAAGGTTTTCCACCTGAAGCCGACCGAACAGGCTTCCCTCCAGGCCGCGCTGAGTCTCGGCATCGGCGTCGGCAGCATGGCGGCTGGCAAGCTTTCGCGCGGCCGGATCGAATACGGCCTGATCCCCCTCGGCGCGGGCATGATGGCGCTGGCGGGCCTCGGCCTCGGCTGGCCGGGCATCGGCAAGCCGGCCTTCGCCTGCGGCTTGGGCTTGTTAGGAATGGGTGCCGGATTGTTCATCGTGCCCATCGTCTCCGTCCTGCAACACCGCCCGTCGCCACAAACGAAAGGCGCGGTCCAGGGCGCGGTGAGCTGGCTGTCGTGGGTCGGCATCGCGGTGGCATCCGTCACCCAGGGCCAGCTCGCCACCACCTTCCATTTCACCTACGGCCAGATTTTCTGGTTCTGCGGCGCGATGGCCGCCATCTCGGGCCTGTTCGTCACCTGGACCCGGCCGCGGGCGGTGCCGGACATGTTAGCCCGCTGGCGCCACCGCGGGGCGGAATCTCCATCCTAACAAACCATGCAAGCCGTCGTCATCGACAAGCCCTACACGTTCATCCCGCCGCGCTTCAGCCGCTTCTGGCACGCGGTGGTGCGGCGACTCCTGCCGCGCTACCTGCGCCAGAACGACGGGATCACCGCAGTCGAATGCAGCGGCGTGGAGAAACTCCGCGCCTCGCTCGATGCGGGCCACGGGATCATGATCGTCGCCAACCACTGCCGGCCGTGCGACCCGATGGTGCTCGATTATCTAGCAGCCGAGACGGGCCGGCCGTTCCATGTCATCGCGAGTTGGCATGTTTTCATGACGAACAGGATCCAGCGCTTCGTCCTGCCCCGGATGGGCGGCTTCAGCGTTTACCGCGAAGGCATGGACCGGGAGTCGCTGAAATGCGCGATCAAGACCGTGGCCGACGGCAAATTCCCGTTAGTCATTTTTGCCGAAGGCATCATCACCCGCTGCAACGACCGCCTGGTCAACTTCATGGAAGGCCCGGCGTTCATGGCGCGGGCGGCGGCGAAGCAGCGCAAGCAGGGAAAGGTGGTCATCCACCCGGTATTCATCCGCTACTTTTTCGAGGGCAACCTGGAACAATCCATCGTCCCGGTGATCGAGGCCATCGAGCGCCGCCTGTCATGGCAGCCGCAGGTCCAGCTTCCCGCACGCGGGCGGATCCTGAAAATCGGCGGCGCGTTGTTAGGCCTCAAGGAAATCGAGTATTTCCAAGCCCCGCAGCCGGGAACTTTCCGCGAGCGCTTGCTGCGGCTGGAGGATCACCTGCTCACGCCGTTGGAGGACCAATGGACGTCCGCCCGCCACGACGGCGATGTGATGGCCCGCGTCAAACGCCTGCGCTCCGCGATCCTGCCCGAGATGGTCAGCGGCGAACTCACCGAGTCCGATCGCGCCGCCCGCTGGCGCCACCTCGCCGATGTCTATCTAGTCCAGCAGCTCCATTGCTACACCGGCGACTACACCGAGAACCCCACGCCCGAGCGCATCCTCGAAACCGTCGAACGCTACGAGGAAGACCTCACCGACATCGCCCGCCCGCATTTCCCGATCCGCGCCGTCATCACCGTCGGCGACGCCATCGAAGTCAGCACCGAACGCGACCGCGCGCACGAGGTGGACCCGGTCACCACCGAGATCCGGCAGCGGATGGAGGAGTTGTTGGAGTCAACCAAGGCCAGCCGCAAGGTCGTGCCCACCGGAATCGAGATCGGATGAGATTGGAATGAATCAACCCGAAGAATCGGGTTTTCTAAAAACGGCGACTATCCAAGACGAACCGAACATAACTTCCAAAGATATGAACCTGACAATGCCTCATCTTTTGGGGGACTCATACAAGAGTCCCTCTCAGAAGGCTCGTGTGGTAACTGAGGCTTGGGCTTCTCGCGAGTTATATTGCCCAAACTGCTTGTCACCGGCGCTCGACTCAACGCCCGTGAACTATCAGGCGACAGATTATATTTGCCCGGCTTGCTCCTCTCCGTTCCAACTAAAAAGTTCTAAGTCGGGAATCGGAATGAGGGTTCCTGACGGAGCCTATCAGTCCATGATCTCCGCTATCCGTGAGGACAGGACTCCGAATTTACTCCTACTTAGTTACAAGCAGGCAACGTGGCAGGTTTTGGATCTTTTGATCATTCCCCATTTCGCCTTCTCTGAGCAGGCGATTATCCCACGCAAGCCGCTCGCTTTGACCGCGCGTCGCGCAGGATGGATCGGCTGCAACATCGATCTCAGCCAAATCGCGCCAGAAGCTCGAATTCCCATCATTCGTAATGGGCTAGTTATTTCATCTTCCTCTGTTTCGGATCGCTTCTCCAAGCTCAAGCCACTCAGCCACCTCAAGAGCAAAGAACGGGGGTGGACCTTGGCTGTGCTGAACGCAATCCAGACATCTGGTCTATCTGAATTCACCACGCAGGATGCCTACGTTTGTGAAAACAAACTCCAAGCGATCTTCCCATCCAATCGGCACATTCGCCAAAAAATCCGCCAGCAGCTCCAGGTTTTACGGGACCTTGGATTTTTGATTCATGTAAGTCGCGGTTGCTGGAAGACGACTCTCTAGTCTCATGAACCCCATTCTGTTACGCCTCGCGGTCATCACGGTGGCCCTCGTCATCTGGTTCTGGACGCAGAAGCTCATCGCCCGGAAAAGCAATGACACGCCGGGCATCGGCGATGCCGTGCACCGACTAACTGCCGGTTGGCACCGCTATTTCGCCACGCATGAAAAATCCGCCGACCGGGCGCTCGTCATCAGCTCGCTGTGCATCGACGTGCTCGGACTCGCGCTGATCGCCGCCGCGGTTTTCGGGCCGAGCTTCGCGCCGTTCATCGGGATCATCATCGTCTTCAGCCTGCGGCAAGTTTCCCAACTCTGCTGCACCCTGCCACCGCCTCCCGGCATCATCTGGCGCGATCCCGGGTTTCCCACGGCGCTGGTCACCTACGATGTCGGCAACGATTTCTTCTTCTCCGGCCACACCGCGCTCGCGGTGCTCGGGGCGATCGAAATCTGCCAGCTCGGCCCGTGGTGGTTGGGCGCGGGCGCGGTTCTCGTCGCCCTCGGCGAGGCGCTGATCGTGCTGGTCCTGCGCGCCCATTACACCCTGGACGTGATCGCCGGAGCCTTCGCCGCCTGGTTCGCCGCGGACATGGCCAGACGATTGGCTCCATTCATCGACGGCTGGTTGAAGTGAATGATTGGGGATTGTGGATTGGCGATTTGGGTTCAAAGTCCCTGCATGAAAATTCCCCGCGTGCCGGTTTTTCTCGCGCTGTTAGGCGTCGCGCCGGTGTTGGCGCAGGTGGATATCCCGCCCAATCCGATGGTGAGTCCCAAGAAATTCAAGACGCGGGCGGTGGGCGGCGGCGTGAATCCGGGGGCGTCCGTGGATCCCGGAAAACCCGCGAATCCGAGCGTCCGCTACGTCACCCACATCGTGCTTTGCGACTATCGGATGTGGAGCAACACCGAGGGCAAACCCCTCGAAGCCAAGCTCATCGCCTTCGAGGATCTCGTCGCGGAAGCGCCCAAAGGATCGGCCGAACCGGTGATGCCTGCCCCGCCGGCGCATCCCACCGCCACCCGCGGCGGCAAGGTCCGGCTGTTGGTGAAGCAGAAGCCGGTGGAAATCGCCCTCGACCGGCTGAGTGAGGCGGACCGCGAATTCATCGACCAGGTGCAGGCCGCGCTGGCGAAAAAGGCGGCGGCAGGCCGATGAGCCGACTATTTCGCCAGGCTCGCGAACCACGCTTTGGTCGCGGGTCGGTTCAGGAGGAACAAGGTGAGGATCGGATAGACGGCTGAAACAACCACCCCGCCGATCGCACCGACGGCCATGAATCCCGACATGATGCCTGACACCGCGGCGGGCGCGGGCGACTTCGCGAGGATTCCCTGGGTCATTTCCTGCATCGCCGGGACCATGATTGTGACTGCTAGAACAAGATTGATCAATTTAGCCCCGAGCGACGACCACGCGTAGGTGTTCGACCACTTGAGGGCGCTTTTCCTCTTCTGCAGCAGTTGGATGCCGGCGATGATCATCGGCACCGCCACTAACAACGAGAGGATGCCCGAGGTGATCGTCATCGGGTTGATCTTGGCCTGCAGGGCGAGCTGCGCATCCATCTCCGGGCCGGCCGGGCTGAACTTGAGAAATGGGTTTCCGACGACGGCGATAAACAGCCCCCACACCGCGCCGAGCAGCCCGAGGCCGGCGAATACCAGATGCAAAATCCCAAACACCTTGACCGCCGGCGGATCACCTAACATCGCGGGCGGAATCGAGGCGGGGCCTTGCGGCAATGGTGGTTGGTAAGGCGACTGTTCGTCCATACCGCCGCATCAGAGGGCAGTCGTGGCCGCTTGTCGAGCCAAGGCGTTCCAGCGGGACCGCTCCGACAAGTCGGAGCAGTCCACCACTTTCCGTGACACTCCGCTTCGGCCTTGCGCTGGAGGCCGCAAACGGGTTTCTTGCGGCGTGGCGCTGCGGGAATTCATCATGGTCATTTCAAAAATCACAAGCTGCGCACTGCTCGCGATGGCGCTGGCTTCTTGCGCTGTGCCCAAAGCAACCGCAGTCGCGCAGCCGCCCGCCATCGAGAAGGTGGAGCCTGAGGTTGCGGTCGCCGAAGCGCCGGTTCCTGTCTTGCCGGGCGATGAAATCCGGATGCCCCCTGACATGGTCGGTTTGCCGAATGACGCTGATTTCCACGCGACCACTCCGGTTGCGCCGAAGTCCGATCCTGGCGCGGGATCGGTGTTTGTCCGCCCGCCGACGGATCCACCGTCGCGGGTGAAGCCGAAGCCGACGGAGTGATCAGCGCTGGTTGAAGCGCGACATCTCGCGCTGGGCTTCGCGCAGCTCGACGCGTTCCTTCAAATCCTGGCGCTGGTCCGAATGGGTTTTGCCCTTGCCGACGCCGATCTCGACCTTCACCCGGCGGTTTTGCCAATACATCCGCAGCAGCGGCAGGGAGCAGCCTTTGACGGCGGTGGCGTTGGCAAGCTTGAGGATTTCCCGCTTGTGAAGGAGCAGCCGGCGCGGCCGTTTCTCAGCGTGGTTGTACCACTCGCCGGCGGTTTGCCACGGCTGGATGTTGCAGCCGTAGAGGAAAAGCTGGTTGTTCTCGACCCGTGCGAAGGCGTCCGAGATGTTGACCTTGCCGGCCCGGATCGACTTGACCTCGGTGCCTTTGAGCTCTATCCCAGCCTCGAATTTCTCCGTGATGTTGAAATCGCGGCCGGCCTTCCGGTTGGTGGCGATTTCCGCGCTCATGGGACGGCTCGATGGTTGGAAAGCCCGGCTCAGGGAGCTTCCCTGTGAACCAGCTTGATCTTGCCCTCGATGATTTCGGTGAGGGCGATGTCCGCCACGCCCATGCTCGGGCGGGTGGCAATCAATGGGGACCGGCCGCTGTTCAACTGCCTGACGCGTTGGGAGACCAGATTGACCAAAACAAGGGGGTCGGTGACAATTTCAGAGGCCTTATC
>JANOZJ010000245.1:0-11128 GCA_031429315.1 Akkermansiaceae bacterium | reverse complement strand
GGAGGTCTCCTCCCACCTTTTCGAAGGGACGAGACGTCCCTTCCCCTTACTTCAGCCCATGCTCGGCCTTAAAAGCCGCCGCTGCTTCTGGATCATTCTGCAAATAATTCTCGTGGATGTATTGCAGCGTGTTCTGCCGCTGCTCGCCGGGTGGCAGGGTTTTGATCCACTGCATGGCGACTTCGGATTCTTGCGGAAAAATGGTCTCCGCGTAGCTGCAAATCGCGGCGTTTCTGACCGGCCCCTCGGAAGTTGATGCCAGCCATCTTCCGGCGGCTTCGTAGTTACGACGCGTCCAGACGGAAATCCAATTCCCGATCTGATCGTCGGCCTTGCCTAGAAGAACCTGATGACCATACCACTCGATCCATTGGGCGGGTTCATCGCCCTCGTAGTTCAACCCTAGCCTGCCACAGATGTTATCGAGTTCTTTAGGGGTCAGGTTGGCACTAGCGAGCCACCGGGTGGCGGCAGCGAAACCTTCCTTCTCAAATCCACTTCCCAAATAACCGAAATTTTCGTCCACCGCTCGGGTGAGGGTTCCATCATTTTTGTTAGCGACGCGATATTCGCGGAGTGCAGCGAGAGTGACGTTTCTTTGCTCATCGGTCGCCGCCGCAGTTACGATGTCATGCAGCGCACTGTGCGAGTCCGAATAGTTCAGCCCGAGCACGGCGATGAGCGTGAACGCCAAGCGCGGATCTTTCTCGGCGGCCGCACGAAAAACATTCGCTTGGGATTGTGCTTTCATGGCGTCTGGGAATTCCGCTGCGTTTTTTTTCATCCACTCCACGGCGGCAGCGGGATCGTCCTTCGCCCAAGTCCCCAAGGAGCTTGAGAGGACATCTTGGCTATGAGGATGATCCTTCAGAATTGCAAAATGTTTCGTGAGCAGCGCGAGTGCATCCCGTGGATCCTTCTCCGCATAAGTCCAAAGCGCTGAGATCAAGTGATTAACGCGACCCTTCTGGCTGAGTTCCTTGGTTGTTAGCAATTCCAAGATCCGAATCTTCAACTGGGAGGCGTCCAGCAAGCTTGTTCGCTGATAGATCTCTTGAAAGCGCTGCTGGGCGGCAACATCGATTTCGACTCCTTTTTCACATTGCTTCGCCATTTTAATGAACTCGACCGCGAGCCGCCTCGCCTCCGCCTCGCGGTTCACCCGCTGCCGCTTGGTGCTTCGGACCGTCTGATCATGGCGGATAGAGATGCCTAACTTCGCCGCTTCGGAAGCGAGTTTCCTCTCGTAATTGCAGGCTGCGGCAAGCCGTCCGTCAATCTGCCAGACAAGTCCTGCGGCGGCGGCGAGGATGAGTGCTGAAATAGCGATAGAGAGTTTCATGAGTTGGAGCGTGATGTCATTTGAAACGCTTCAGGATCTCCGCGCGGCGGGTTTCATCGGAGACTTTCTCGGCGAGTTCGCGGCCCAGCTTTTTGTCCGGTTCGTCGCAAATAGATATTTCCAGATAGGCGGCAAGGACGGCATCGCTGCCGGATGCCTCTAGGTACTCAACCGCGATTTCCGATGCCTCGGGAAATCCCATCGAGCTATGATGCATATTCACAGCCGCCACAAGCGATCTTGCCGTCATGGCATCCACGGCTTGAGGGGAGATTTTTTCGAATTGTCCGCGAATGATTTCGAGATCATCCAAGATAACTTTCCGTTTGCCGGATAGTGTGCAGATGATGCCCCCTGAGTACTCTTCAATGCAGGAAATTCTCTCGGCTGCGGTCGCCTCGATTTTGTCCATGTAAGTGATAAGCTGCGGAAAATCGTCATCTCCGACACAAGAACGACCCTCCAGAAGAATCGAAGATTGAAGGTCCAGTGGCAACTGACTGCGGATCAAGTTGGCAAAAACCATGTGATTTCCGGTTGCCAAAGGCGTGTCCTTCATCGTGCTGGTAATAAAAGACATCACCGACTCGCGTTGTTTTTCCGGAATCGCGCTCAGGCGACGTGCGGCGGCAGCGGGATCGGATGCAAGCAAGACGTTGATCAACCGGGCTTCAAATTCGTGTCGGGGTTGTCCGTTGCTATTTTCGTCGAGTTGTTTGCTGTCGAAATTTCCGGCGGCAATCTGCGCGTCGAACCAAGCAGTGGCGCGGCCCAAATCCCTCTTCGCCCAGAATTCTAAAGCCATGTGAAGTGACAATGTCTGACCGTTGTGAGAAAGCCGCAGCCGGTCATAGAAGTGATTCAGCACCCACTCGGGATCGATCTGCATCAACGGCCAGACCACTGACTTTTCAAGATCATTTCGGCGTCCGCTTGAAAGACCGAGCGCGGCGATCTGATCAAGAGCGGCGATCATTTCCTCGCGGGTCATGGATTTTAGGCGCTTCTGGAAACGCTGCATTTCCGGGCCGTTCTCACTCTCGGTGGCAAGTTTCTGCCAGTTGATCGGGCCGTCATCTTTGGTGAGTTTGACTGGCGCTGGAGTTTTGAATGTCCGGGCGTCGGCGATTTCGTCACGCAGGAGTCCGTTCCTCGCTTCCCTGGCGGTTAGGGATTGATATTTCGTGCCAGTCCACACCCCGGCCACGACTAGGGCAACGAACGGCGGAATCAATGAGGTCGATTTCATAAGTGCCGCAAGGGCGGCGATGAGGGCGGATAGACTGAAGGAACTAACAGCCCCAGCCGCGATGGCCTTGGAGGTGAGAATGGAAATCGGAAGAGTCGCAGCCTGCGCATCCGCCGCGAAGCCAGTGAGCATGGCGGCAGAAAGCGAGCCACCGGCTTGGCAACCACGGCGGGCGAGCTTGCCTCGCAGCCGCTCGGTCGCGCGGTCGATGCGTTTTTGCGCGGCGTCGGTGGCGATGCCGAGGGTGGCGGCGATTTCCCGGATTGTTAGCGAGCGGTAGAAACGCAGCAACAATGCCTCGCGGTCCCTGTCGGATAGAGCGGCGAGCGCGGTGTCCAGGACCGGCTGCATTTCCTGCCATGAGTCGCTGGAATGGCTGTGGGCTTGGGTTTCCATGTGGGCGAGGAGGCGTTGGCGTTTGTGGTTTTCACGGCGGTTCTGACGGAGGAGGTTCTTCGCCTGCATCACGGCGGTGAGGTGCAGCCAGCCGGCCAGCGAGCTGCGGGCGGCCAGCGATTTCGCCTTGCGGGCGAGCAAGATGAACACAAGCTGCGAAACCTCGGTCGCTAGGGTCTCATCGCCGGAAGTCCGCTTGGCTGCCATGTGAACCAGCCCGGCGTAGCGGGCGACGAGCGCGTGAAAGGCCGGCTCGCGCTGGTGGCCTAACCATTCGGCAAGCAGTTCAGCATCGGATGGCGGGGCTTTTTCCATGGTCTGAAAATAGTCTGTCCGGCCGGCGGGGAAATCGGACAAAAATCTTTGGGATTTCAGGGAATCTCAGGTTCTCGCCAAAAGATTAGGACAAGTTAAGGATTGTCAGCCGGGGCTGGAAATGCACGATTCGCGCATGGTGCGTTACCGCCCGAATGTAGCCGCATTGATCGTGAATTCAGGAGGGAGTCTGCTGATTTGCGAACGCTGGACGATACCTGGTGCGTGGCAATTTCCGCAAGGCGGCGTGGATACGGGCGAGACTTTGGAAAAAGCGCTGTTCCGCGAGGTGCGCGAGGAAGTAGGCCTGGAGGCGCGGCACTACGAGGTGATGGATCGCCGCGAAGGCTATCGCTACCTCTATCCCGTGCACGCCCGCGGAAAAAAGCTCCGCAAGCACGGCAGCCACGGCCAGGAGCAAACGTATTTTCTCTGCCACCTCAAGCCGGACGCGCCGCAAGTGAACGTGAACCAACGGCAGCGGGAATTCCGCGCCTACCGCTGGATCCTGCCGGAAGAGTTTGATCTGGATTGGCTGCCCGCCTTCAAGCGCGACGTGTACCGCGAGGTCATGCGGGATTTTTTCCAGGTCGAGCTGTGAAATGGGCGGGGTGCAGGAATGCCTACATCACTTTCAGAACACCTGAACTCGCGTTTGTTTTAGCGGCGCTTGAGATGATACCATTCTGAAGATTGGCGGCGGGCAGGATGCCCGCGCCACCGTGGCCCGGGCATTCTGCCCGGAGCCTGATGCCGCGATTTGGTTCACGCTCACAACTCCGACCGCCGTGGCAAACCTAACATCAGAATCCTTGATTTCACGGTCAACAGCTACTTTGCCTCTCACACGAGGTCAGATGTTCTGACTTTGCCGGGATCGCGGCCGATCCCGACTAACAGCGCAAGCGCGCGGGCCGCGAAACCAAGCCGCGACTGCCACGGGCGGGCCGGGCGGAGGATTTCCCAGCCGGAATTTTTCGCGAGGGCGGTGAGGCTTGGCGATGGATTGACGACGGTGGCGGAATCGCAAAGCGCGAGCATCGGCAGATCCGCGCGGCTGTCGGTGTAGCCGTGGCAGCGTGGCAGCTTGCCGTTTTCGAAATACGCGGCGGGCAAAACTTGCTTGAGGCGGGCGACTTTCGCGCTGCCCTTGTGATTGATTAGATCCGGGAAAAACGGGCCGAGTTCGACCGAGGTGCCGAGCGTGAGATCGAAGCCGAGTTCGCGACCGATTTCCGCGACGTAGAACTCCGGACTGGCGGACGCGAGGATCAGCAGATGACCGGCCGCGCGGTGGGCTTCGAGTTGTGTTCGGAGTTCCGGATAAATCGCCGGCATCAGCGACGCCGCGAACTCGCGTGAGTACTGCGCGAGCGTTTCCCGATCCATCCGCCACAGGTAGCTGAGGAAAACCCGCTTCATCCCGCCCGCTCCTAACAATCCAGCGAGTGGCAGGAACACCAAGAACACCGGCAGGAAAATCCCCCGCCACGGCTCGCGGCGCAGGACGAAGTGACGGAATAACAGTTGGCAGTCCCACGCGATCAGCGTCCCGTCGAGATCGAACAAGGCGATGCCGGAGGGCGGGGCAATCAAGGAGTGTTGGCGTCTCGCCGACATGGCACGGAGAAACGCGGGCGGGACGCCCACGCTCCTTGATGGTTAGACGTAGTGCAGCTCGGCTGCTTTTGCCTCGATCGCGGATTCGTTATCCAACAACTCTTGGATCGGATCCCAGCGGCCTGAGAGCAGCGCTTCGCGAGCGGAGTCGGGCATGGTCACGGCGATGTCGAGACCGCCGGAGGTGCGGACTTTCAGGTCTTTCACGTCGATGGTGACCTCGGTGTTAGGATCGGCCTCCACGGCATCGCGGATGGCGACGACGTCGGCCGGGCTGGCCATCACGCAGGGCATCGCGAGCGTGGTGGAGTTACCATAAAAGATTTCCGCGAACGACTCGGCGATGACGCCGTTGAAGCCATACTTGCGCAGCGATTGCGGGGCATGCTCGCGGGACGAGCCGCAGCCGAAGTTCACGCCGGCGACGAGGATGGAGGCATTTTCGAAACGCGGGTCGTTGAGCGGGTGCTTCGTCTTCACGCCATGCTCGTCGAACCGGACGTCATAAAATGCGAATTCACCGAGACCGTCGAAGGTGACGCATTTCATGAAACGCGCCGGGATGATGCGGTCGGTGTCGATATCCGCGCCGGGGATGAAAACAGCGCGGCCGGTGACGGTGGGGACGGGTTCGAGGGCCATGTTAGGATTATTCGGTGATGGGAGTGATGCGATAGCCTTTGCCGGTCAGGTGTGCCCGGATGCCCGGGTTCCCGACGTAGTGCGCGGCCCCCACTGCGAAGAAGTTCACCTTGTCCGGAGCGGCGCGAAGTTTCTCGTCGATCGTGGCCGCCAATGAAACGTCGCGGTCCGTGAGGAAGCGCTTGATGAATCGCTGGCCAAGTTCCTTGTGCTCGCCTTCCGCGATTCTGGAAAAATCCTTGTTCATCTCTTCCAGGACCTTCTTTTCATTTCCCGAGGCATAAGCGTCGATCAACTCCGCCGTCGTGTCCTTGCCAGCTTCGCGATCCTCCCGCAACTGCTTCAGGGTGTCGGCCAGCATGTGGACTTGCTCCGCCTCCGAGAAATCCTCGAACAGCTTCAGCTGGCTCGCCGTGGTTTCGAGCGCGCCGATGGTCTTGCCCTCCGCAGCGGCCCGTTCCCAAAGTTTCGCATCGAGGGCTTTCTCGCCTTTCAATTGGAACTGAAGCATCGGCAGGGTCATCGCCACGGCCCAAGTCTTGAGAGTCTGGAAAGGCGTCGAATCCAGTTGCGGATTGATCTGGCGAAGCTCGTCATTCAAGTCCTTCGCCACCTTGTCGCCGATGGATTCGTCCAACGTCTTGCCGTCCTTGCGCAGCAACAGGGGCACCACCTCCATCTGCGATGCGGTATCCATCGGGATCTCGGTGTAAACCGCCGCCGAGGCGTTGAAAGCCTTCTCCGCCGCCGGGTGGAGAGTCCCCACCGGCGGGACCGAGAGGTGGATGGTGCCGAATAAATAGGACGGTTCCTTCAATCCGTTCCCCTCCACTTTCCATAACAGCGGCTTCGCCGGATGCGCCGGCTCGGCAGCCGCTAACGGGCAGAAAAGTCCTGAAACCATTGAAAGGAAGGCAATGGACGACAATGAGAGCAGGAGTTTCATGGGTTTGGGGAGGCGGTTCAGATTGGCGGATTTGGCAGTGCTGGAATTTTATCAGGCCACCGCGGTCGCCGGTTCCAGGTCGAACACCTCGCGGGCGTCGGCGATGGAGCCTTGGATGGCGGCGGCGGCGACCATGACGGGCGACATCAGGATGGTGCGGCCGGTGGAGGAACCTTGGCGGCCTTTGAAGTTACGGTTAGAGGACGATGCGCAGAGCTGGTCGCCGATCAATTTGTCCGGGTTCATCGCGAGGCACATCGAACAACCCGCACCGCGCCATTCGAACCCGGCGGCGCGGAAAATCTCCGGCAGGCCTTCTTGCTCGCACTGGATGGCGACGATCTGCGAGCCAGGAACGACGAGTGCTTGCACACCGGGCGCGACGTGGTGACCCTGGATATATTTCGCGACTTCGCGGAAGTCTGAAATGCGGCCGTTGGTGCAGGAACCGATGAACGCGACGTCGATCTTTACGCCCTTAATCGGGGTGCCGGCGTCGAGCTTCATGTAAGCGAGCGCTTCCTCAATGGAGGCTTTTTCCAACGGAGTCTTGGCCTTGGCGGGGTCCGGGATGTTTTCGGAAATGAAGATGCCATGGTCCGGGGAAATGCCCCAAGTGACGGTCGGCTCGATGTCGGTGGCGTTGATTCTAACAATGTCGTCAAACACGGCATCAGCATCCGAAGCAAACGACAGCCAGCGCGCGGCGGTGGCGCTGAAGTCGCTCATGTCCACATAGGGCCGGCCATTCAGATAGGCGACGGTCTTGGCGTCCGGATTGACGTAGCCGCAACGGGCACCGCCTTCGATCGACATGTTGCAGACGGTCATGCGCTCTTCCATCGACATGCGCTCGAAGACATTTCCCGCGTATTCATAAGCGTAGCCGATGCCGCCATTCGCGCCGAGGAGGCGGATGATGTGAAGGATGACATCCTTCGCATAAACGCCGGGACTCAGGTCACCCGTCACCTCAATGCGGCGGACTTTCATTTCCTGAAGGGCGATGGTCTGGGTGGCGAGGACATCGCGGACTTGGCTGGTGCCGATGCCAAACGCGATCGCGCCGAACGCACCGTGAGTCGCGGTGTGGGAATCGCCGCAAGCGATGGTGGTGCCGGGCTGGGTGATCCCTTGCTCGGGTCCGACGACGTGGACGATCCCTTGTTTGCCGGAAGCGAGGTCGAAATAGGTGACGCCAAAGTCATCACAGTTTTTTCGGATCGCATCGATCATCTCAGCCGCGAGCGGATCTGCAGGCTGGTCCTGATTGATCGTCGGGACGATGTGGTCAATGGTGGCGAAGGTGCGCTGCGGAAATTTCACCTTCAGCCCGAGATCGCGGAGCATCCCAAAGGCTTGCGGCGAGGTGACCTCGTGGATGAGGTGGGTGCCGATGAAGAGTTGTGTGCGGCCATCGGCAATGGTGCCGACGGTGTGTGCGTCCCAGACTTTTTGGAAGAGGCTTTTTCCCATGGTTGGTTAGAATCCGGCGTGGTTGGCGGCGGGCGGGAAAACTGGCGAAGGACTTTCTGAATGTCAAAGCCACATGCAAAACCGGCGGAGAAAGCGCGCCATCAGGCCCCTGGAATCAGCGCAGCTCGACGATGAGCCCGATCATGATTGCCGCGAGGGCCAGCACGGCAACAGTGATTCCCAAAATCTTCAGCCACTTCCCTGACTTGCGGGTCTTGGCCGTCGTCCCTTCGACCCAGTCGTCCCAAGATCGTTGCGTCTGGGCACCCGCGCGATGGTAATGGCGCAAGCTTCCGTTGAATCGGGCATTCTCATCAGGCGGAAGGGATCGTTTCATAGGTGATTTGCTTAGATGCCGATGACAGACCGCCGCCGCGTTAGAAAGCCATTTCTTTGAGTTACTCCCTAATTTTTGATGGAGGAGATGAAGCCAAAGAAAAGCGCCCCTCCGGAGACCGGAAGGACGCGTGATCGTTTGCGATAGAAGAAATGGGACGCCGCGAATTACTTTGAGTAATGCACCTCGTGGGTCGTTTCGATTTCCTGGAACTGGGGCAGCGAACGCAAGCCGGGTGCCTTGGCTTCACCGGTGCAGCACACGCAGGAAACGGAGAGAAGAGCAAAAATGGCAGCAACGAGGGCGGTAATAATACGGATCATGGGAACTGAGGCGGATGATTTTGAAGGAGAACTTGGGAGTCCCGGCGATGACTCATGCCGGGCGGGATAGGAATTATTTGGAAGGCGCGACGTAGGCGGGATGGCTGGGAGCAGGTGCGCTCGGGCAACAAGAAGCGGCGAAAAGGGCGGCAGCGGCGGCAATAAAGGCAAGTTTCATGATTTGAATGAGTTGGTTTTTGATGGGTCGCCAGCATGAAACGCACGCCAGTTAGTCGCGAGATTAGCGGCGGAGACCATCCCTGCAAGGCAAAAGAAGTGGCTCGGAGCCGGGTCGCCAGGGCGGTCGCCCGGAGATCCGCGATGGTTGATGGTCACGGGTGATTTGACGCATGTTCCTCGGCTGGATTTTTGATTTCCCCCTGAGCCGTAAGGGTTCAAGCGCGGTTTTTGATTTCCTGCGGATGGCTACGGCACCGATGGCGGCTTGCGCGCCAGCAGTGCGAGGATGCTTTGGGCTTCGGGGGTGGGCTCGGTGAGTTGCTGGAAGCTGGCTTCTCCCACCCGCACTTGGTTGCGGCGCTGGCTTTTGAGGGTTTCCAAGACGCTGGCGAGGGTGAGGGCGCGATCATGGCAGAGCGCGAGAATCGCCGCGGCTTGGGGTGGGGGATAATGTCCGCGCAACGCGTCGAGCCGTGGGTCCGCTGCGGCGGTGTCCTCGTAGTCGGCGGCTGTTCCGCTGCGACGGCCGCGCGCAATCGCGCACCTGGAGACGGGGATGGTTCGTTCATGGGGGTGAGGAAAGCACGCTGCGCGGAGCAGGAGCTACCGGAACATCATGAAAAACCACTCCGTGGGCAAAGCATTTTCCGGCGGAAATCCAGCCGATCGTCATGAATCCAGCCATCACACTTGCCGGGTGGCCGCTCCGCCCGTTACAAAACGGCGTGGCCGGCAAAAACATCGTCTATTTCGATTTGGAAACGCAGCGCAGCTTTGGCGACGTCGGCGGATTTTCACACAAGGCCAAGATGGGCGTCTCCGTCGGCGTTACCTATAGCACCGCCCGCGGGACTTACGAGATCTACACGGAAAGCGAGATGGAGCAGCTCGGCGAGGAACTCGTTAGGGCGGATCTGGTGGTCGGCTGGAATCACCTGCAGTTCGATTATCCGGTGCTCCAGCCCTACGTTTTCCACACCCTCGGCGAGCAAACCATCAATCTCGACATGATGTTAGAGCTCGAGAAAATCGTCGGTTTCCGGCTCAAGCTCGACTCGGTGGCCTCCGCCTCGCTCGGCACTGGCAAGACCGCCGACGGACTCGACGCGCTGCGCTGGTGGCAGGAACACAAGAAATCCGGCGAGTTCGCCCCGCTGCGGAAAATCGCTGAGTATTGCGCGTTCGACGTGAAGGTGACCAAGTGCGTCCACGAATACGCACTCGAACACGGCTTGCTCAAATACGACGACAAAAGCGGCCGCATCGCCGAAGTCGCCGTGGCGTGGAAATGATCACATCAGGCCCATCTGCGCCAGGACCTTGGTCACGGCCCAGATAAACACAAGGCTCAGCGCGACGATGTAAATAATCGCTGCTTTTTCGATGGAAGAACGGGTCATGGCGCGGGTTTTCTAGTCCGGCGGGGGGAGTTCGCCAAGTCAAATTGTTGACGCATCACGCCACGCTTGCCGTAGATCCACGCAACGCAATTCTTCTCTTACTTCGATGTTCGATGTTCCCCTCCCTGCTCACGACCAGCTTCCGCACCAAGGAGGAAAAAGCGCCACCCCCCGCCGAGCTGACCCCTCCAATAAATCAACTTCATCTCTCCTGCTGGTGTGCTAGCGCCGATCCATGGACATCACTCTCGCCAGCTCACCCTTGAGAGCGTCGCCGCCGCAGTCGCGGAACACCGCGCCTTGCGTCCGTTTCAATGACGGCGGCACCAACGTCGCCATCCGCACCGTTATGAAGGACAAACTCAAAACTCTTGTGAAACCGAGAGCAATGACCCCATTCATGTGCCGCCCTCAAGGTGCTCCAGCCGGCGTTCTTTGCCATCGACAAGCGCTGGTTCCCGATGCTGGTGAGCTTCCTGGCGCTGGGAATCAACCTCGGGCTCAACTATCTGTTTGTGGTCGTGTTCCGTTGGGGTCACGAGTCGCTGGCGCTCACCACCAGCATCTCGGCATCGTTCAATTTCCTGCTGCTGTCCTTCGCGATGCGGAACTTCGCGGGAGATCCCGGCACCGCCAGACTGCTTGTTCTGTTAGCCAAGCTGCTGGTGGCGGGGGGATTGATGTCCGGAGTATGCATGGTGGCGAATCACTACCTGTTCGCGAATCGGGCGGAAACCAAACTGGTGATCAAGGTGATAATCGGAGGAGGCGATGCGCACCTCATTGGCATCCCATGGGCGGCGGCGGACGCGTTCCGCCGCTCCTTCGTGAAACGAGCCGGGGAAACTCACGGCTCGCGCTTGGGCGCGCTGCCGGCGATGGATTTCCGGGCACCCCGCAGA
>JANOZJ010000244.1:0-15534 GCA_031429315.1 Akkermansiaceae bacterium | reverse complement strand
ATCCCGATCAACGGCGGCAAGCGCGAACCCGGCTACGCCACCAAGATCGGTTACTACTCGCAGCACCGCTCCGAGTCCCTCAACGAGAACAACACCGTCCTCGAGGAAGTCCTCGCCGCCTGCACCACTCTCCGCGACGAGGAAGCCCGCTCCATCCTCGGCTCCTTCCTGTTCCGCCGCACCGATGTCGAGAAGCGCTGCGGCGTTCTATCAGGCGGCGAGAAATCCCGGCTCAACCTCGTCAAGTTCCTCGTCGATCCGCCCAACCTCCTGCTGATGGACGAGCCCACCACCCACCTCGACATCCTCTCGATCGACTCGCTCGTCCAGGCATTGAAAAACTACGAAGGCACGCTCGTCTTCATTTCCCACGACGTCCATTTCATCCGCACCCTCGCGGAAACCACCCTCCACATCAATAACGGCACCGTCACCCGCTACACCGGCGGTTACGATTACTTCATCGAAAAGAGCGGGCTGAATGACGACCGCAGCGCCGTGACCGCCTAGCCCCCGCACCCTGTTTTTCAGACAGCCGCTCAGACTCCAGAAGACAGGGCCAGCCATTGCCGCGCCCGTTCATTGACAGGAGCCCGAAGCCCTCCTCAATGATGATCGCTCCCACCGCCACCTCGAAGCGCCGCGCCTGCCGCGCGAAGTCCGCGCCGCCCGAGAAAAGCAGATCGTCGGCATAGCGCGTGCAGTCCGCGCCCGCCGCTTTTGCCAAGCCTGCTAGACGACAGTCGAGACGGAACGCGCTGAGATTCGCCAAGGCTGGCGAAGTCGGTGCGCCCTGCGGCAAATGCGGCGTCGCGAGGCGGCGGAGTTCCGGCCAGGTGAGTGTTTTTTCTTCTAAAACGGATGGCGGCGCGGCGTGGGTGGTCAGCCGGGCCAAGACGCGGGCGACGGCCTCGGGATAGCCGGCGGCTAGAAAATCTGCAAAACCCGCGCGGCGGAAATCGACGGAAAAAAGTCCTCCAAATCGAAACGAACCACGATTTTCTTTCCCGTGTACGGCTCCACGAAATCCCGGACCGAGCATCCCGACCGGAACCCTCGCGCCGCTTCATGCGGCGGGATGGCGTGGAGGATTTTCCGCAGCACCTGCCGCTGCGCGAACTTGAGCAGCACTTTCGGTCTCTCGATCAACCGGAAGCGCCCGCTCTTCGGCTTCACCTGCCAGCGGTGGCGATAGTGCTCTGCCTGGCCGCGGGAAATCAGCCAGCCGGAAGCGTGATGGCGCCCTCGCCTCGTGATGCCTTGGTTCGTCGATCCCCCGGGGTATCCCCGGAGAGGCCGCATGATTTCCACACGACCGGCTAGGAAGCACAGACCTCCCCGCGATTCGCTGCCGGAGGCTGGCTTGCGGAGGAGAAGGCGTCAACAATCCCCTCACGCCCCCCCCCACCTCGGGTGCATGAAATTTTCCATTCGTCATGGCTGATTTTCGGACAAGGCAAAAATTTCACACAAAATCACTGGCAATCGAATGACCCCTCATGTAGTAAGCCAGACGTCTTCTTTGGAAAAAGAAACGTCTTCTTTTTCAAAAAGAGAATTCATCGTCCCCACAATGAACGCAAACCCCGATCAATTCGCAGGCCCCCGCCTCAAAGCCGATTCGTCTGCCAAAACCTATCCAAAATCCCACAAGGTTTCATCCGTTGGTCCCCCCGCTAGCCGCAAAGCCTGGTTCAGCAATTATGACGAGGAATGGGCTGCCTTCCTCGCCAAAAACGCCCTCAAAAAATCGCATCCCGGAATCAACAACGAAGATCCTGAAGCACTCCCCCGCGTCTGGAACAGCCCTCACGAATAGATTCCCCCGACCGGAATGACCCGGATCATTCCCTGCAAGGAGGTCGATCATCAGATCGACCTCCTTTTTTATTCCTGACAGCATCCCGAACCTTTGGCGGAGAGCCGCTACCGGTGGAACTCCGTTAGAATTGCTTTTCACGAATTTCGAACTTCCCCCGCCGGAGTTACGCCATTTTACTCGACCCATGTCCGCGAAAATCGCACTCAAAACCAAGGTCCAGCTTGGCGTCGTCACGACCCATTTCAAATTCGTCGGCGGGATCGCCCCCGACGCGCACGGGAAATTCCCCCGCGATGCCGCCGGGGTGCTGCGGGTACTCTCGGAAATGAAACAGCTCCACGACATTTCACCGGTCAAAATGAGCATCGTCCAGATCCCGTTCTTCGCCTCGGCCGATCCGGCAGAGGTCGCTGAAATGATCGCCGGACTCAAGGCGTTGGATCTTGAAGTCCATTTCATCATCATGGTCGGCGGCGCGAACCCGATGAATCCAGCCGATGAAGACGCCGTCGTCGCGCAGTTGGTCGCGAGTCTCAAGGCGGCGATCAGCCACGGCATCCGCCACGTTTCCTCGACTTCCATCGAGGAGTGGATGGGCGCGGATGAAACCCGCAGCGGGCGCGACTTCTACGAGGCGATCGAGCAGAACGTCAAGATCCACCTCCGCGTCTATCAGGAAGCCGGAATCGAAGGTTCGTGCGTCGAGAACTGGCACATCGAGTTTCTCCGGCCCGGCGAATTCCAGACCTTCACCAACATCGACCGCGGCTGGGCCTTTGTCAGTGCCGCCAACAAGGCGCTCGGCAAAAAGTTCTTCAAGCTCCTCGTCGATGCCGCACATTGCGGCGACTCCGGTCTATCCATCGCGGAAAACAAGGCGCTCATCGCCCAGATCGGTGCCGCCGGCGAACTCGGGATCTTCCACGCCTCCGCCAAAACCACCCGTGGCTGCCTGTCCACCGACGACGGCTGGATCGGCGCGCTGTTAACATCCGCCGCGCGGACCGGCGAGCTCCAGCATGTGTTCGTCGAGGTTTTCGACCACACCGATCCGGCGCTCGAATTGCTCCGCAAGCTCGACCCCGGCCACGGCATCGATACTCGCGACGGTCGCAGTTACAACGAGGTCACCGCCGACGGGCTGGGCAACATCGCCCGCCGCCTCAACAATCTGGCCGCCCGCGGCATCCTCACTGCCTGAACCGCCATGCCCCTTGTCCACGGCGAGCCGTCGTTCCACCTAACGACTCCGGAGCTCGATCTCGACATCACCGCCCGCGGCGGCCATCTCGCGCCGGTGGTGTTCCATCTAGCCGGGCGCGATGTTTCGCCATACGCGCTTGCGCCATGGGAGCCGGCTGAATTTCCGGAACTCCCGCCGCTGCTCTCCGTGCTGCGCGGGGATTTCCTGTGCTTCCCCTTCAGCAGCCAGACTGGCGGCCCACCGCACGGCGAGACGGCCAACCGCGAGTGGACGCGGATCCATTCTGAAAGTGACTCCCTGCGCTTCCGGATGCTAACGACTGACACGAACGCCATGGTGACGAGAACGATCGCCACGCGTGCAGGCCAACATGCGATTTTCCTCGAATCCGAGATTGCCGGAGCCGACGGGGATTTCAGTTATGGAACGCATCCGATCCTGGATTTCTCCGGTCTCCCCGAAGCTGCCGGGCGGGTGACGACGAGCGCGTTCCACTGGGCCTCGGTGTTTCCCGGGCCGTTCTCGAATCCGGCCGCCGGAGAAACCCAGGCGCTCGCGCAAGGAGCCGTTTTCACCGACCTCCGGGGTGTTAGACTCGCCGCCGGCGGAACCACCGATCTAACACGCTATCCCAGTCGTGCAGGAAATGACGATCTCGTGATGGTCGCGCATGTGCCGACATCCCCAGCGCAACCCTTCGCCTGGTCGGCGGCGGTGCTCGACGGCTATGTGTGGTTTGCGCTGAAAAACCCGGCGGATTTCCCCTGCACCCTGCTCTGGCTTTCCAATGCCGGTCGCACCGCCGCACCCTGGAACGGTCGCCACGCCGGGCGCATCGGAATCGAGGACGTGTGCTCGCATTTCAGCGATGGCGTGGACAAGTCGCGGCTGGATTTACTGGCGCAACACGGAGTGCCGACGACCCGGAATTTCCGCAAGGATCAAGCTGTCGCGCTGCGCAACATCCACGCGGTGGCCGCCCTGCCCGATCATTTCGGCGCGGTTCTCAGGATTGTTCCCGCTGGTGAAAACGCGGTGGCCATCACCGGTGAAACCGGCGTGGAAGTCGTCGTCCCGCTGGATTGGCACTTTGTCATTTAGCCTGTTCGCGCTGAAATTTCCCCAAATTTCTCCCGTATCCAACCACTCGATTTCCCATGACCATTCCTCTAACTACCGCCGACCTGTCCACCACCTCCACCAATCTCAAGGCTCTCATCGATGGGCACCTCGAAGACACCGGCGGCCTGCTCCGACTTTCCCCGACATGGGTCCCCCGTTCCTTCCTGCAACCCGGCCTGCGCATCAAGCTCCACCCGGATGACACCTACGCCTACGGACTCAACCGCGGCGGCATCGACGAGCGCTGGTTCGGCTCGACCACCGTCACGGCCAACGAAGGCCGTGCCGATGACGAGGGACTCTCCTATGTCATCGTCGGCAAGGAGCGCTTCACCCTCCGCGACGCCATCGCCGAGTCCGGAGCCGGCATCATCGGCAAAACCCTCTGGGACAAATACGGCAAGTGGCCGGTTTATTCGAAGTTCTTCGACAACATGGGACCGATCCCGCACCACATGCACCAGAGCGCCGAGCAGGCCGCGTTGGTCGGCCAGGAAGGCAAACCGGAGAGTTATTATTTCCCGCCGCAGCACAACAACGTCGGCAACAATTTCCCCTACACCTTCATGGGCTTCGAGCCCGGCACCACCCGCGACCAGGTCCGCAAGTGCATCGCCAACTGGAACAAGGGCGAGAACGGCATCCTCGATCTATCAAAAGCCTATCGCCTCAAAGTCGGCACCGGCTGGCTCATCGACCCCTGCATCCTCCACGCCCCCGGCTCGCTCTGCACCTACGAACCGCAATGGGGTTCCGACGTCTTCGGCATGTATCAGAACCTCGTCGAAGGCCGCGAAGTCCCATGGTCACTACTCGTCAAAGACATGCCCAAGGACAAGCACCAGGACATCGACTTCATCATCGACCAACTCGACTGGGACAAAAACGTGGACCCTAACTTCAAGGACAACCACTATCTCGAACCCGTCACCGCCGACAAGGGCGAGGGCTACCACGACAAGTGGATCGTCTATGGAAAAGTGGACGGTTTCCAATACTTCACCGCCAAGGAAATCACCGTCGAGCCCGGCCAAACCGTCACCATCAAGGACAACGGAGCTTACTCGCTCATCGTTGTCCAAGGCGATGGTATGGCTAACAAACTCCGCCTCAACTGCCCGAAACTCCTGCGCTTCAACGAACTCTCTAACGACGAGTTCTTCTGCACCGAGTCCGCCGCCCGACAAGGCGTCACCTTCAAGAACACCTCGCTAACAGAGCCACTTGTGGCACTGAGATATTTCGGCCCCGAGGTAAATCCCAACGCCCCAGCCATGGGAGCCTACAGAAACCAATAAGTCTTTCTATCAACCATCCACTTTCAACCATCAACCTCTTATGAAACTACACAACGCCATGTGGCCCGGTCTCGTCGGCAAGGAAGCCGGCACCGATCACCCTCCCATCTCTCTCGAACACATGCTCGAACTCACCGTCGCCGCCGAGGTGAACGGCCGCAAGTTTGACGGCATCGACTACTTCCTCTTCCACCCGCACACCGATCCCGACGCCTCGGAATCCGACATCCGGAAAATCGCCGACCTCATCGCCAGCCACAACCTCAAGGTCGGCTCGCTGGTCGCGCCAATTTGGCCCGGCACCGTGGGCGACGCCGCCATGGGAGATGCCGAAGCCCGCCGCAAGTTCGTACTCGCCGTCGAGAAAGCCTGCCGCATCGCCAAGATCTTCAACGAGCACGGCGTCCGCGAATACGGCGTCATCCGCATCGACTCCGCCAGCTCCGTCACCGACTGGGCGAAGGATCCTGTCGGAAACACCCAGAAGATCGCCGAGACCTTCCGCGAAGCCGGAAAAATCGCCGAGCAACACGGCGAGCGTCTCGCCGCCGAAGGCGAAATCTGCTGGGGCGGCATGCACTCGTGGAAGGCCATGCTCGACACCCTCGAAGCCACCGGCATGCCGAACACCGTCGGCTTCCAGGCCGACCTCGCCCACACCTATCTCTATCTGCTAGGCTACAACGCCCCGGAAGCAGCCCTCCTCAAGGAAGGCTACACCGAGGACGAATTCTGGGCCGCCTACACCACCATGACCGACGCCCTCCGCCCTTGGACATTTGACTTCCACGTCGCCCAGAACGACGGCTCCGTCCACGGCACCGGCTCCCACGACAAGACCGGCCGCCACTGCCTCGCCGATGATCCTAACGGAAAACTCGACATCCCCCGCGCCTCCGCCTACTGGCTCAAGGACGCCGCCAGCCGCGGCATGAAGCACATCTGTTGGGACGGCTGCATGTTCTCCAACGAAGTCCTCGAAACCCCATCCACCTGGCAGCACATCCTCGAAGCGATGATCCAGGTGGACCAAGCGCTCTAACATCAACCCCGCCAGGCCACGTTCATCTCGTTCGCGATTTCATCCAGTCGCCGATCGTTCGTCCACAACCAGCAGTTTCCGATCACGACCGATGCCAGAATTTTCGCGTCATTCCAGCCGATGCCACGCCCCCACAAGCGGCGTCCTTCGACCATTTGCCGCGTTTCCGCGTCCGTTGCGAGGGGAGGCCTCCCGAGCCGAGTTAAATCCCACAACGTCCGGTCCCGATTCTGGAGCGTCCCCATCGAAAGCTCGCCGATCACTACCGGGTGGGTCCAAATTTCACCGTCCGCCATCATGCCCAACAACAGCGGGTTTGGCGTTCTCCAGTGATGGCACCAGACATTCGTATCGACCACCACCGGCTTCATGTCTCGTCTTTGGGGATTCGATACTCCGGCGGTTCCTCGGCCACCATCGAACTTTGCGACTCGAATGGGGCGGGTTCCGGGCGACGCCTCGGCGGAACTTCAAGATCCGGCATCGTGCCACCCAGTGCCACCAAAGCACGAGCCGCTTCCCTGGCGGGCGAGTGATCATCCCTCATCCGGTACCGCACCGGGACTTCCAAATCCGGCATCGTCCCACCCAGCGCGACCAGCCGCTTGGCCGCCATTCGTTTGATGTAGTGGTCCAGCGCCATGTTGATCAGCTTGGACTTGTCCGTGATGCCGCTGTAAACGCTGGCATCCGCGATCAAATCGTCGTCCAATGTGACGGTCGTTCTCATGCGTCAATTGATGCACTATTTGATGCCCTCATTCAACCATTTTTCCCAATCATATGAAAAAACCAATTCGCATCGGACTCATCGGTTACGGCTTCATGGGTCGCACCCATTCGAACGCCTACTCCCAACTCGCCCATTTCTTCGACACCGAACACGTCCCGGTCCGCCAGGCCGTCTGCGGCCGCGACGAGGAAAAGGTCAAAGCCTTCGCCGAAAAATGGGGCTACGCCTCCTATGAAACCGACTGGCGCGAACTCGTCAAACGCGACGACATCGATGCCATCGACATCTGCACGCCTAACAACTCACACGCCGAGATCGCCCTCGCCTGCATCGCCAACGGCAAGATGATCCTCTGCGAAAAGCCACTCGCCCTCAACGGCGAGCAAGGCGAGAAAATGGTCGCAGCCGTCGAGAAATCCGGACTGCCCAACCTCGTCTGGTACAACTACCGCTTCCTCCCCGCCGTTACCCACGCCAAGAACATCGTCGATGCCGGCGAACTCGGCCGCATCTTCCACTACCGCGCGAACTTCCTCCAGGACTGGACCATTTCCGAAGAACTCCCACAAGGTGGTGCCGGACTCTGGCGGCTCGATGCCGCTGCCGCCGGCTCCGGCGTCACCGGGGACTTGTTAGCCCACTGCATCGACACCGCCCGCTGGATCAATGGCGACATCGTTTCCGTTAGCGCGATGACCGAGACCTTCATCAAGGAGCGCGTCCATACCGAGACGGGTGAGAAACAAGCCGTCACCATCGACGACGCCTGCGCCTTCCTCGCGCGTTTTGAGAACGGCTCGCTCGCGATCTTCGAGTCCACTCGCTACGCCCGCGGCCACAAGGCGCTCTACACCTTCGAGATCAACGGCGAGAAGAAATCCCTCTCGTGGGATCTCCACGATCTCAACAAGCTCTCCTATTTCGACCACGGCGTCCCCGGTGACCGCCGCGGCTGGAGCAGCATCCACTGCAGCGACGGCGACCACCCCTATGCCGGCAACTGGTGGGTTCCCGGCCTCTGCCTCGGCTACGAGCATTCGTTCACCCACGAGCTGGCAGAGTTTTTCAAATCGTTGGATGACCCGAGCGCGGAGAAACGCTACCCGGACTTCCGCCATGCGCTGGGTACCCAATACGTCTGCGATGCCGTCCTGGAATCCGCCCGCACCAAGCAATGGGTGGAGGTGAAAAAGGCGTGAGAAATGGCGCGGAATTCATTCCGACCGGATTCAGAACACCTGACCTCGGATCGGTTGCTAAACAAAAAGCTAAAGGTGGCGATATCACCAAATGAGCCGATGGCACGGAGTTCCCCGACCTCTATTCTTTGACTTCCGTCCTTTGCCCACCGGCTTATACCTCTGCCCTATTTGCTAGGCGTTATCCTCAATGCCTTGAGCCCATGGCAACGTAGGATCTCCATGACGGGATCCATGTCCACGGGAAAGCCGTAGATAGCCAGGTGACCCATCCTTCGCCGTGGTGTCTCACTGCGGGTCATTCGGTTTTAAGCCAGTCTCCGTCGGTGATCCGCTGGCTTTCATCAGTGATGCCGAGCCATTCCCAGACCCACGCGCTGCGGGTTTGGCTGTCCTGCTGGACGACGGTGGTTTGGACCCGGCGGTATTCGCTGCCTTCGATCTCACCGGCTGACAGACCTTCGAAAACATCGAGTGACGAGAGCAGTTCGGGGGTGACTGAGTAAATGTCACCGTGGATTTCATCGCCCGCGTCATCGAGGACCAAGCCGGGATACCAGTCGATGCGGTACATCCGGCCGGTAATGGTGCCCGCAGCGATGAACTCCGCGCCCGCCATCCGGAAATGGTTGGAGCCGCTGCGGCGAAGCGTGCCATAGACGAACACCAGTTGGGGGGAAAGGTCCATGTCAGGGTGGAAAAGGCTTATTTTTCGAGCCGGTAGCCGATCTCGTTGTCGAGGAGTTGGCGGAGGTCATCGAGGCCGACGTCGTTTTCCGCAGAGATCGGGACGATGTCGATCTTGGGGAAACGGTCGCGGAAGATTGCGAGATTTTTGGCAGCGCCTTCAAGGTCCATTTTGTTTGCGATGATTTTCCACGGGAAACGGGCGAGCTCCTCGTCGTATTCCTTGATCTCGCGGCGGAGGATTTCCAGATCGGAAATCGGGTCGCGGCCCTCGCTGCCGGCCATGTCGATGACAAATAACAGGACGCGGCAGCGGGTGATGTGGCGGAGGAACTCATGGCCGAGGCCGCGGTTCTCGTAGGCACCCTCGATCAGGCCGGGGATGTCGGCGATGGTGCAGCGGCGGTAGCCGGGGAACTCGACGACGCCGACGACCGGCTGGAGCGTGGTGAACGGATAGGACGCGACCTTGGGCTTCGCGGCGGAAAGCTTGCCGAGGAGCGTGGATTTCCCGGCGTTCGGGAATCCGACGAGCCCGGCATCCGCGATGCGGCGGAGTTCCAAATAGAACACGGAAACCTCGCCCGGAGTCCCGAGCGTGTGCTCGACGGGCGTGCGGTTGGTGGCGGTTTTGAAATTCCAGTTGCCCTTGCCGGGATCGCCGCCTTTGCAGAGGACGAATTCCTGGCCGACTTCGGTGAGGTCGGCGATGGGTTCGAGGTCGATGCCTTCGGCGCTGCGTTCGAATTCGACGGCTTCCTGGACGGTCACCGCGTTGCTGCGGAAAACGACCGTGCCGGGAGGGACCTTGCCGATCACGCGCTTGCCGCTTTTTCCGGTCTTGCGGCCGCCTGCGCCGTTTTTGCCGTCCTCGGCAATGAGCTTGGGGTCGTAGTGGTAGGCGCGGAGGTTGTCCACCGAGTTGTCCACCACGAGAATGATGTCGCCGCCCGCGCCGCCGTCGCCACCGTCGGGTCCGCCACGCGGGACAAATTTCTCGCGCTTCCATGAGACAACGCCATTTCCGCCGTCGCCGGCCTTTCCGAAAATGCGGATGTGATCGATAAACATGGGCGCAGAGTGTCAGCGAAGGGACGCGGGTCAACGGCAATGGTGGAATCAACGGGTTTTAAAATGCATTTGGTCACCGGCTGAAAATTGCCGCTTGCCTATCTGTTGGGGATCGAGCCTCCATCACCTGTCCGCCCCGGCGGACGGGGACTGAAAAGCCTCTCACTTAGCGGTCGGCATCGACCGCTAACGATGCCGCCAAACCGACTAAACGGCCGGGGCGGCGGCGTATGTCCAGACTTTCTCTTCGGGGGTGCGCTCGTAACCGTCGGCTAGGCCGTCGTGATCGGTATCTGGGTCGAGGGGATCGGTGGCGTCGCTGGCTAACAGGGGTGGCGGCGGGACGATTTCTCGGAGGTTGGACAGGCCGTCGTGGTCGAATTCGGCGGTGTCGAGGGTTTCGCCGGGGCCGGGGATTTGGTCGGTGTATTTGAGGCGGTAGAAGACACTGGCAGCGGTGCCGCCGACGATGTGTTGAATGCAGGCGTCGTTTCCAGCTTCGATGGCGGGGAGCCAGATCCATTTGGAGAGTGGCTGATTCGTAGCGGAAACTTGAATGAAATGGCTGCCCCCGGTGGGGCCATACCAGCGGTGGAAATTCTCGCCGGCGGGGACGCTGACGATTTCGGATTCCTGCTTATCGCGGTCGGGTTGGGCTTGGAGAGAGGGAAATGTTAGAACCAGGAAACAAGAGAAGAGGAAGAGGGAGCGAGACGCTCCTGGCACGGTCTGGAGCCAGAGGCTCCAGACACTTTCTGCGAGGGGAACATTGAACATCGAATGAAGAGAAGTGAAGAAAGGGGTCATCGGGCGATTCCTTTCTCTGGGGTGGGGTTGGTGAGGTAACGGCTGCCGCGGTGGGGCGGAACCAGATGGTTTCGTCGCGCGGGAGGATGGCGGTGGCGCTGCCGATGGGGTCGTTGGCGTTGCCACGGGTGATGGTGATGGTGACGGTGTCCGGGGCGGCTGCGGGTGGTTTGGGGATGGGGAGTTTCGAGAAGCGGTGACGGGTGGTCGGACGAACGCCGGGCGGGATGAAGGAGAGCTGATATGTCTTTCCGTCGCTGGTGAATTGACCGAGTCCGGCGAGGAGATTGATATCGAAACCGCAGATGGCTTCGTAGTGTTCTGCGGTGTCGGGGTGTGCCCAGCGGAGGATGCTGACGCCGTTTTCATAGACTTCCGCGTTGAAATTAAGGCGACGGCGGCGTTCTTCGGCTTGGTGAGCGCGGTCTTCGGGGGTGAGTTGGCGGGGGTGAGTTGGCGGGGTGGGCGAGGGGCGACGACGACTGGCTCGGGAATGTCGGGAAGCGTGGAGGCTTCGCCGCGGAGAGTGGTTAGGGTGCGGGAGTGCGCCGCCGGGACGGTGATGGCGGAGTCGATCCGCATGAGGGGGACGGTTTTTTTCACCGGTGGCGCGAGCGGGACGAAGACTGGGACTTCGAGAGGGTGCGGGATGTAGGTGCCGGAAGCGGCGGGTTCGCGGTGCCTAACTCTTCCTCTTGTTTGTGGAACTCCTCCGGCGCAACCAGCAGCGAGGTCAAGGGTGTCGCTGAAAGTGGTGGCCAGTCACAAGGAAAGGCGATTTGTCTCCGGCCATGTCCGCTCCGCTACCATTCCGAATCGCCCATGCCAATGGCCCGTCGATGGAAAAGCGCTTTCGCCCGGCATCATCGCCCGACCATTGGCCACGGCGGATCGGAGTCCGCCGCTCCTTGGGGCCACAACTTGCAGTTGCAGCCACCGATTTCGACGGCAGCGGGAAATCCATTCCACGCCGGTTTTTCATGGCTCGTCATCCTGATCCGTGATGTGCAAGGTGCCCTCACTCACCCGCCACCAGAACTCACGACGTTGAAAACTTTCAAAGAACTCGGCATCCCCGCCAACCTGATGCAAGGCCTCCAGGAACTCGGCATCATTCATCCCACCGAAATCCAGGACAAGGCGATCCCCTTCCTGCTAGAAGATGGCGGCGACCTGATTGCCCAAGCCCAGACCGGCACCGGCAAGACCGCCGCCTTCGGCCTACCGCTGCTGATGAAACTGAATCCGAAGTCCAGGGAGATCCAGGCGCTGGTCGTCGCGCCCACCCGCGAGCTCGCGAAACAGATCGGAAAACAGCTTTTCCGCTACACCAAGTTTTCCGAAAAAATCTTCGTCGAGGTGCTCTGCGGTGGTGACGACTTCGACAAGCAAGTCGCCGCGCTGCAACGCCCGACTCATATCGTCGTCGCCACTCCGGGACGCTTGATCGACTTGATCCACAAGAAGGCGCTTACCCTCGTCGGCGTGAAGCATCTCGTGTTAGACGAGGCGGACGAAATGTTGAGCATGGGCTTCAAGAAGGAGCTGGTGAAAATTTTCGGGCTGACCCGCAGCCGCAAAAGCACCTGGTTGTTTTCCGCGACCATCCCGGATGCGATCCACGGACTCATCAAGGACTGCATGTCGGGCAAGCCGCACCTGCTCAAGATCGACAAGGCACACGTCGTGAACCGCGACATCGACCACCAGTTCGCCATTTGCAGCCGCGATGAGAAATCTGCGTTCATCGGCCATTTCCTCAAGCGCCAGAAGGACAACCGCGGCGTCATTTTCTGCCGCACCAAGGCCGGCGCGATCATCCTCGGCAAGCAACTCACCACCCAGGGATTTCCGGTCGATGTTCTGCAGGGCGATCTAACGCAAAAGGAGCGCGACACCGTGATGCGTTCCTTCAAAAAAGAACGCACGCAATTCCTCATCGCCACCGACGTCGCGGCCCGCGGCATCGATGTCGAGGGCCTGTCATTCGTCATCCACCACCAGCTTCCCGAGCAAATGGAATACTACACCCACCGTAGCGGCCGGACCGCGCGGGCCGGCAGGAAGGGCATTTCTATCACTCTGATAGAACCGCGGGAGCGCCCGAAAATCACCAAGCTCGAGAACGAACTGGGCCTCTCGTTCACCGAGGTCCACTAGCCCGGCGAACTGCGGATCGATGCCGCGAATTTCAGAACACCTGACCTCGCCCTTGTTTTAGCGATGATGCCATTCTGAAGAAAAGCGTCGGGCAGAATGCCCGCGCCACAGTGGCCCGGGCATTCTGCCCGGAGCCTTGTGCCGCGATTTCACGCTCATTAGCCAATATGGCGCTTACATGAGGTAGGATGTTTTGAATTTCGCAAGATATGCGGAGAAAATTGCTCCCTCCAGTGCGTTACTTGCCACCATGAAACCTTGGCTGTTGATCCTGATCCTGCTGCTGGTGCAAAGCGCGCCGGCGGACACGGATATTTGGGACATGCCACCGCTCCGCTACTCGGACACCGCGCCGACCGACTCCTTGTCCAAGCTGGCCACCGACCTCGCCTCCGGCGTCCGCAAGGCCGAAGGCGCGACGGGATTGGAGCGGCTCCGCTTCGTCCTCAAGGAGCTGCGTGTCCCGGAAGAGTCGCAGGTGCTGGTGTTCTCAAAAACCAGTTTCCAGAACCCGCTGATTCATCCGCGCAATCCCCGCAGCTTGTATTTCTCGGACGAGGCTTATGTCGGCTACGTGCCGGGCGGAGACATCGAGGTGATCATTCAGGATCCGTTGTTAGGCCCGGTGTTCTACCTGATCGAAGCCACCGCCAGTGGCGGCCTGAAAATCGAGCGCGACCTGTCGAACTGCATCTCCTGCCACGGCACCAGCAACACCGAAAACGTGCCGGGCATGCAGGTGAGGTCGGTGTTCAGCGATCAGGACGGTCGCCCGCTGTTAGCGATGGGCACCCGTCAGGTGACCCACGACACCCCGCTCGCAGAGCGCTGGGGCAGCTACTACGTCACCGGCCGCAGCTCGCTGCCCCATCTGGGAAACCGCACCTATCGCGAAGGCACCGCCGCAGAACCCAAAACGAGCGATCTGGCGGATCTCGCCACCACCCTCGACGTCTCGAAATACCTCCGCCCCACCAGCGACATCGTGGCCTTGCTGGTCCTGGAGCACCAGTGCCGGATGCACAACCTGCTCAACGCCGCCACCCAACAATACCGCCGCGCCGCCTATCTAACACGGGCGCTCGACCCTCAGGCCGATCCGGACGCGGGTTCCGCCGGGCGGGTCGCCGACGGCATGGCGGACAAGATCGTCGATTGTTTGTTGTTCAAGGACGAAGCCGATCCGGGCGAGGGCATCGAAGGCGGCGAGAAGTTCCAGAAAATATTCGAAGCCCGCTACCCACGGACCCTCGCCGGTGAATCGCTGGCGGATTTCCAACTCTACGACCGGATTTTCAAACGCCGCTGCTCGTTCATGATTTACTCGTCCGCCTTCCGGAATCTCCCCGCCCGCGTGAAATCCGCAGTCTATGCAAAAATGCAGGCGGCTCTATTAGGTGATGATCCGGCGATTTCGTGGTTGAAAGCCCCCGAACGCAAGCGGATCACCGCGATTCTGGCGGAAACGCTGCCCGACTGGCCGCGATAGCCGCTCCACGCCAAAGCTCCCGGACCAGAGGAAGGGTGCGGGAAAAAAACTCAAGAAGCGGCGAAACGCGTTCGCCCGTGTGGATGAAATGCCGATGAAAAGCCCTCGTGGCCGGAAATCGGCTCTCCATCCGCAAGGGCGGACGCGTTCCGCCCCTCCTTGAGCGCCCATGACGGGTTCCTGCGTGTCTGGGCTAATTTTTTTGTCCTGCACCCCCAGCGGAAATTCAGTGAAATTCACGGTTGAGAACTGTTTCGCCCCTGTCTATGTATCCGCGTGAACAATCCGTCTCCGTCACTGACCGCTTGTGTCGTCGTCGCGGTTTCATGCCTTTTGTGGACCGGGGCCGTCTCCATGGCCTTGGTGCATTTCTTCGATCTCACGGCTACTGACGGCTGGATCATCGCCGGATTACTAGGTGGCTTGGCCGCCATCGCGGTGACCCTCATTCGATACGGAATCAGGCACGCCGCCGTCCTGACGGATCATGCGGACCACTCGGAATCCCACAGTCACTTGTTTCACGCGCGCACGAAATCACCCGCCAATGCGCCGAACTCCGGCTCGGGCCATCCCCGTCACTGACGACCGTCGCTGAAATGAACATTCGCCTTTTCCGGCCTATCTGATTTCCTCGGTCGCAACCATGGCCACCTTCACCGCCAACGCCGACTACGAGGACAAGGACAGCGATCCCATCCACCTTCAGCCCGGAGACGAAATCACCGTCGGCCTCGCCGACCGCGCCTGGCCCGGCTGGGTCTGGGCCACCGATAACAACGGCAACGACGGCTACGTCCCCGAGGAAATCCTCGAACCCCTCGGCGAAGGCCGCTACGCCGCCATGGAAGCCTACGATCCCACCGTCCTCACCCTCAAGCGCGGCGACAAGATCGAGTC
>JANOZJ010000243.1:0-3301 GCA_031429315.1 Akkermansiaceae bacterium | reverse complement strand
ACGCGCACCCACGACTTCTGGCGCTTCACGGCGGCGTAGAGGTTGCTGACGAAACCATCGACATAACTGCGGCGCTCGGCGGGACTTTTGCCATCGGGGAAACGCAGGTTGCCCGACGGATAGGGGTAGAAATAGTCGTCGAGATGCACGCCATCGACATCGTAGCGCTTCACCACATCCAGAATCACATTGAGCGCGCGGGAGCGGGTGGCATCACTCGCGGGATCGCACCAGGTCATGGTGCCGAAGCGTTTCGTCGTCTGCGGCGCGGTGCGGGTGACATGGTTGCCGGCGACCTGTTGGGAATTGTTAGTCAGGGCACGGAACGGATTGAACCACGCATGGACCTCGATCCCGCGGGCGTGGGCCTGCTGGATGCAATAGGCGAGGGGATCGTAGCCGGGCGATTGGCCCATCGTGCCGGTTAGACTGGAACTCCACGGTTCCATGGAGGAGGCATAGACCGCATCGCACTGCGGGCGGACTTGGAAAACCACCGCATTCATTTTCAGCGCGGCGAGCTTATCGAGGATGCCGCGCAGTTCGGCCTGCTGCGCCCCCGCGCCGAGGCCGGGCGAGCTCGGCCAGTCGATGTTGTAAACGGTGGCGATCCACGCGGCGCGGAATTCGCGGGCAAGCGCGGGCGGGCGCTCGTCCACCGGCGCGTAGTTCTGGGCGGAGACGGCGGCGAACGTTAGAAAATGAAGAGTAGCGATCAAGCGAAGCATGGTGCGCAGGGTGGGCGGATTCGACCGGGACGGCAAGCTCCTAACCGTGCGTGGCCACCAACCCGGAGCGGCCGTCGATTTCCGCCATCACCAGCGGTTGCACCGGGATTGTTTCGCGAATCATTTCCCGCGCGAGGTCGTCCATGCGTACGAAACGCACGCCCTTGTCCGAGAAGGCCGACATCAGTTCCCGGAATAGCGGGCGCTTCATCATGCCTTCGATCTCGGCGTGAATGGTCAGGATGTTAGGCCGGTCCTCCCGCAGCAGGCTGACGTAGTGCGCGACGATTTTTTCCTCGGGGAATTCCGGTCGTCCTAGCAGCTCGTCGAATGTCGGCAAGGTGCTGGGGATTTCCAAAGTCTTGAAAACACGACCGTCGATCTCGGGAAAAAACGCGGACTCGCCCCGCGTGTCGCTGGCGTAGAGCAGTCCCGCCTCGTCGTAAATCTCTCGGCTGTTAGCGGTGGCTTGCCAGCCGGGAGCGCCGGCGGTGGCGGCGTCCTGGCCGAAGATCCGCCGGTATTCCGTCAGTGCGCGGGCGAACTCGTCGCGAACCTGTTGGAGCGACATCTGGAACAGATGGTCTTGCCACTTGAAGTGGTCGTTGCAGTGAATGCCCGTCTCGAAACCCGCGTCTCTAACACTTCGCATCACGCCGGCATGGCGCGACCCAATGTGCGGCGCGGGCAGCAGCGTGCCATTGAGCAACGTGCGGATCCCATACATCTGGACCACGCTGGTGCGGCTGACTTTTTGGAAAAACCCCGGCCGGAATACCCGGCGGATGGCCTTGCCGGTGTTGTCCGGCCCGAGCGAAAACAAAAAGCTCGCTGGCGCTGAAAACTCTTGCAGCAGCGCCGCGAGCGCGGGCACGCCCACGCGCGTCCCGCGGTCGGTGTCCACATCGACTTTGAGCGCGACGATCATGTGTCGGCAGTTAGATCGTAGTCCGTTTGCTTGAGGTGATAGTCGAGCGTCAGGCGGATGGCGGTCTTGAGATCGACCTTGGGTTCCCAGCCGAGGGCTTCCTTCGCGGCATCGATCGATGGCACACGGGTGTGGATGTCCTGATAGTATTTGCCGAAGTATTCCATCGAGGAAACCGTCACCACCTGCGCTTTCTCGGCGTGGTCGAGGTAGTCCGGGTATTCCTTGAAGGCCTCGATGATGATCTTCGCGAGATCGGCGACGGAGACGTTGTTGTCGGGATTTCCAATGTTGAAGATCCGGCGCGATGCGGCGCCATCCTTGTTTTCGATGATGCGCAGCAGGCAATCGACGCCGTCCTCGATGAAGGTGAACGAACGGCTTTGCGAGCCGCCGTCCACGAGCTGGATCGGTTTGCGGAAGATCACGTTGCTGATGAACTGGGTGAACAACCGCGAGCTGCCTTCCTTGGGTTCCATCACGTTGTCGAGCTTCGGCCCGATCCAGTTGAAGGGACGGAACAAAGTATAGTCGAGATTGTCGCGCACGCCGTAGGCATAGATCACGCGGTCCAGCAGTTGCTTGGAAGCGGCGTAAATCCAGCGCTGCTTGTCGATCGGGCCATAAACCATGTTGCTCGTCGCCTCATCGAGAACGTCCTCCGGCGACATGCCATAGACTTCCGAGGTGGACGGGAAAATCAGCCGTTTCTTGTATTTCACGCACTTCCGGGCAATCTCAAGATTGGCCTCGAAATCCAACTCGAACACGCCGATCGGGTTCTTCACATATTGCGCCGGGTTGGCGATGGCGACCAGCGGGATGACCACATCGCACTTCTTGATATGATACTCGATCCACTCGCGGTTGATCGTGATGTCGCCTTCGACGAAGGTGAACCGATCATGGTCTAGCAGGTGGGTGAGCTTGTGATCGCCCACATCCATGCCGAAGACTTCCCAGTCTTTCTGGCCGAGGATCGTGTCGATCAGACTGCTGCCGATGAAGCCATTGGCTCCGAGGATGAGAACTTTGAGCGGATTCTTTGACATGGAGTTGGTGCGTTAGAGTTTGAAACCGACCGCAAGTATGGGGGCGGGGTTTCCGCGCCATTCGACGCGGGTGAGATGGAGCGCGCCATCGCCGGTGACGACGACGAGTGGATCGAGTGAGAGAATTTCGCCGGGCAGCGATGAAGAAACAGGCGAGACGCCTGTGCCCCTTTCTTCGGCCCACCAGACCATGAGTTTCGCGCCGCCTGCTTCGGTGAAAGCTCCCGGATAGGGATCGGTGACGGCGCGGATCAGGTTGAAAATTTCCGTGGAGGAGCGCGTCCAGTCGATGCGTCCGTCCTCGGGCGTCCGTCCGCCGAAGTAGGTGGCTTGCGATTCATCCTGCGGGGTCTCGATGGTGGAGCCTGTTAGCAAGTCGTCGATCTGCCGGGCCAGCACGGTGCGGGCGCAGGGCATCACCTTGCGGAACGCCTGCTCCGCCGTATCCTGCGGGGAAATTTCCACGCCTTCCTGATCGACCATCGCCCCGGCATCGGCGCGTTTCACCATGCGGTGGAGGGTCATGCCGATGCGTGGCTCGCCATGGAGGACCGCCCAGTTGATCGGCGCGCGGCCACGGTATTTCGGCAGCA
>JANOZJ010000242.1:0-3303 GCA_031429315.1 Akkermansiaceae bacterium | reverse complement strand
TTCAAGGACTGGTGGGCGCAGGTGCAGGTGAAGGACCTGGCGTGATTTTCTAACGTGTGAACTGGCCGAGGGTTGCCTTCAACTCCTCGGGCCAATCGAGCGTGTCGAGTGTCGCGGCATCGGCCCATGCGGAATCGATCTTGAGCAGGTCTTGGAAATAGACCGCCGCGTCGTCGGTCGCGCCGGTCTGGGCGGCGGCGATGGTGAGCAGGGCGGTGGCGTTCTCGAGTTTCTCCGCGGGGAAGCCGATGCGCTGGCCTTCGCGCAGGAAGCGGTAGGCGCGCTCCGAATCGCCTGTTAGCAGCGCGACCCAGCCGGCCCGCAGTGCGAAATTTCCATCCTGTGGGAAGCGGTGCATGCCGGTGGTTAGGATTTCCATCGCCTGCTGCGGATCGGAGTTTTCAAACGCGGTGTAAGCGGCCTCGGCGTAATCGCCGGGCAAGGTGGTTTCCACCGGGTGCTCGGTGATGAGCTCGATCCAGCGCGGGTGGGCTTTCACGTAATCTCCCAAAGCGGTTAGAGCGAGGGCTTCGGCCCGCAGGCAAGGCTCGGGGGGCGCGCCCATGTCGCGGGCGAGATTGGCGAGCTGGAAGGTGACCTCCGTTTCCTCCTTGTGCGCGGAAAACGCGAGCGCCGCCTTGAGGCACGCTTCGGCAAACCGCCGCCTGCCCACGGCGGCAATGGTGGCGGGATCCGCCAGCCGCGCGGCGAGAGTTTTGCGTTGCTCTGGGGTGGCACTCTCGGGGACTTTGATCGCGTCGAGCTCGCCGCGGACGCATTGGCGGATGTCGTCGAGCGCGGGTTTGAAATCCGCCTGCTCCCAGCCGTCCCAATCCTCGCGCAGCCGGACCTCCGTTAGTTCCGGGAAAATTTCCGGCCAGCTCGACAGGGCGTCCGCCTTGCGGCCTTCCAGCCAGGCGATGCGCGACAGCGCGATCTGGCGCAGCAGCGGCGGCAGGTCTTGAGAAGATGTTAGACATGCCGCGATCCATTCGGGATGATCGGACTTCAAGGCCAGCGCGAGCGCGGCGGCCGCAGCCGGACCCTTGCCGCCGGCGGACTGAATGGCAGTTAGAACCGCCGCGGCTTCGTTGGTGCGGAATGTTTCCTCGATCGCCAGCGCGTCAGGATCGGGCTTTGCATGCGCGTCGGCGCGCGCCAGGCGATCGCTCAAGGGCAGCAATGCAGCGGGTTCCGCCGTGCGCTGGCGGGCGGCCTTGAATTCCGCGCTGACAGCCGTGAAGTCGAGCTGGGGGAAAATCGAGGCGATCGCGTCGATGCGGCAATCGGCCAACGCCTTGAGCCGCGCTGCGAGCGGAATCCGGGTGAAGGCGCGCGCCTGTTCGTCGTGGCGAATGCCGGCCAAGGCCCCGCTGAGATTCTCCAGGTCGGTTAGGGATGTCTTGTCGATCGGCCCCGGCTTCCGCTCGCCGGTGTTAGCGCTTGGCAAGGCCAGCAGCCGGTGGATCGTCACGATGCCGGTGGCCTCGCCGGTGATCACGCGCTTGCCGTCGAAGGCCGCCGCCGTGACTGGCGATGCCAGCTCGATGAGCGCGTGCGGGCCGGTTAGAATCGTCACGACGTTTCCGTCGATCGCGAACGGCGCGCGCTCCGGATCGCTTGCCAGCCAGCTCCAAATGTTAGGCTGGAGGCTCCAGGGAAAGCGCCGGGCCAGGGCGTCCGGCGTGAGCGAGCCATCGTCTGGATCGCGATAGGAAATGACGGCTTGAACCGGTGGCTCGTGCGGCCCGCGCTGTTGGAGAGCGAGCACCGAGTTTCCGCCGACGGAGAATTGCGCCTGGAGCAGCTTCACTGGTTCCGTTAGCGACGTCCTGCGGATTTCCTCCACCGGGGAAACCGGCATTTCCAGCAAGCTGCCGTCGGCATGAATCACTCGCAGTTGCCCGCGGTCGAGATGCGCGGCGAGTGGCTGCGGGGCGGTCTCGCTCAGGGGGGCGGACGAGCGGATGATTTCCCCGCTGGCCACGTCCCGGATCTGCCAGATCAACGAATGATCCTTTTTCGAAAGGAATCCCGGATGCGCCATCAGCAGGCCATCCCGGGAAAAAACCACCACCGCCGAGGGCGTTGGAATGTCTGGCAACGGGCCGAGGTCGCGGATCGGCTTCAGGGTTTCCGCATTGCACAGCAATGTCACCGGCCCGCGCTGGACGACCACCGAGCGATGCCCCGGATCGAACACCAGGCTGCGGGTTGCGCAACCGGCCGCAGGAAACAGCACGCTCTCGATTCGCAACGTTTCGAGGTTCCATCTAACAGTCGTGTTGGTTTCGCCACCGAGACTCACCCACAATGACGACGGCGCGGCGTAGTGGATCTGGTCGAGCGGCAGCGGGTGATCCAGCGTGATCTCCGGCAGATTCCACACGGTTTCCCTCAGAATTGTTTCCGCCAATGTGCGGGCCTCCTCCGATGCGGGATCGGTTTTCAGCGCGGAAACCAGCAGGGCGAGCGCCTGGTCCGGGCGCTTCTGTTGGAGTAAGGTTTTGGCCGCATCGATCCGGGCGGCCGCCAGTTGTGAAACGAGCGCGGGATCGGTCACGACCGGCGGCGCACTTTTCGCATCCGGCTTTGGTGCGGGCTTGCAGGCAGCCAGCGCCACGGCCAGCAACCCGGCAACACAAAGCCGCCGGTTGCGATTTCGCGCCGTGGATGATCGAGAGGTCTGGCTGGGCATGTTCCACGGAATCAACGCCGCCGGCAGAGCTTCGTGTCTGTAACCGGCGCGATCCATGGCAATTCGGCCCGCTCAAAGCCCGCTCTTTTGGATCAAATCGCGGAGTTGGATTTGGAACTCCTTGATGTCCTCCGGCGTCGGCCGGTAGCCCTCGGTGTCCGGGTCGAGGCCCGGGCGGCCGGTTTGATCGAGCATCCAGACGCCCGTTTCGCCATCGCTGAAAACGACTTTGCCGCTGACCATCGCGCCGGGAAGCGTCAATGAATCCATGGTGGTGGTGACCTTGCCGGTTGGGACCAAGACTGGCTTCTCCTCCTTTTTCGGATCGATCTTGGGAGCTTCTATCAGCTCAATGCCCAGGTCGAGAATGAGGAACCGGGTGTCCATGTAAGTGAGGGTGTGGCCGAAATCCTCCTTTAGATGGCGTTGGAGATCGGACATGGTGGCTCCCTCGGCGGCCAATTGCTTGAGCGCATCTTTTTGTTCCGGGGTGAGTGTGCTGGTGCTGAACATGCACTGTTTTTGACCGCGCCCACCGGATTGCCAAGTCTCAAGATCAAGCGAATCGCGAACGGGGTGCAGGACAAAAGCGTCAAGGCGCGGCG
>JANOZJ010000241.1:0-1975 GCA_031429315.1 Akkermansiaceae bacterium | reverse complement strand
CTTCATGACCAGCGTTGAGACGTTACTCCGCAAGCGAGACTACCTAGCGCTCAGTGCTTTGAGCCAACGCCGGAACGAGTGCATGGCTCGCATCACCCAGAAAACTGCCGACTTCATCATCGCCAATCCGGCAACTACGATCGAAAATGTGCGGGAAATCGCCCAAGCCGAGGGCTCCCACCAAGCGGGAATGCTTACCTCCCGGATCACTTACCTCGCCGATATCGGAGCCATCGCGCCGATGGTCGGCCTGCTCGGCACGGTCTTCGGCATGATCGAGGCGTTTTTCCAAATCTCCGCCGGCACCGTTCCCGGCGTGCGTGAGATGGGCTTGGCGGAAGGGGTTTCCAAAGCATTGATCGCCACCGCCGGTGGTTTGGCCATCAGTATCCCAGCTCTAGCGTTCTATTCGATTTTTCGGGGGCGGGTGCAGAAATACACTTCAGAACTCGAGGCAGCCGCCACCCACTTCATCATTCTCCTGCAGTCCCCACCCGAGCGCCAGCCAGCACCGAACTTTGCCAATCCCGCGCAACGTCCGCGCGAGGACTATGCAATGCCGGTCGCCTCTCCACTGGCCGGAGAACGTCCTGACCTCCACGGGATCTAAACTCGAACCTTCGGATGAAATTCTCCAGTCGCCAACCGCCCGCGATTGCCATCCAGTTGGCTCCGATGATCGACATCTTGCTGCTGCTTTTGTGCTTTTTCATCATCAGCTGGCAGTTCAGCAAGTCAGAGACGGAGCTCAATGTCTCCGTTCCCACCGCCCAGGAAGGAGCTGAACCAGAGCGCGTCCGCGGGGAAATTATCATCAACGTGCTTGCGGACGGCGGAATCAAGGTCGAGGGCTTAGCCGTCGATCGACAACAGCTTTTTGAAAAACTCTCCGCCATCGCCAAGCAATTCCAAAATCAACCGGTCCGCATCCGCGGCGATGGGAATGTCGCTTACCAGCGCATCGTCGAAGTCATCGATACCTGCCAGAAGGCCGGGATTTGGAATATCTCCTTCGCCACCCAACGCCCGGAATCCGCTCCTCCTCCTCCTCCTTCAAAGTGAATCGCTTGGCAAACCATCCCCACCGGACCATTCTCTACCCATCTTGAAACGCGCGCTAGCATTGCTCATCCTCGTGTCCGCTCCGCTCGCCGCCCAGGTTCCACGCGCCGAGGCCGTCGATCCGTCGTTGAACGCGGATGCCTCGAATGATTTTTTCATGCGGGGGAAAAACCTCTACGACTCGGCCCAAGCAAGCACCAATCCGGACAGCAAGCGGGACTACTTCCAGCGGGCGGCCCAGATTTTCAACGACTATCTCAACTCGTTTCCCAATCACCCGAACGCCGAAATAGCCTGGTGGTACCTGGGTAACAGTTACTATCAGTCCGGCCAGTTGGAGGACGGCAAGCGTTGTTTCAGCTCCTTGATGAACCGTTTCGCCAATGGCAAGTGGGCCGCCGCCGCCGCCTACACGCTGGCCGCAGATCATTACAACAAAGGCGAGTATGCCTTTGCCGCCCCACTGTTCGAGCGCTTCGCCGCGAACGCCGTCAAGCCGGAAGAACGCGCGCGCGGCAACTATCTCGCTGGTAACTGCTATCGCCTGTTAGCCAGGGATCGCGAAGCCATCGCCGCGTTCAGGAAAGTCGTCGAGAATCCCGCAGGCGGGCTGTTCGCCCCGCAGGCGAAAGTCGCGCTCGGGCATCTGGCCTTGAAGGCGGGCAAACTCCAGGAAGCGCTGGCCCTGTTCGAGGAGATCATCGCGGCACCCTACCCCGCGAAAATCCGCGGCGAGGCCGCGCTCCACGCCTCTCTAACCGCAACCAAGCTTGGCCAGCCCGAACTGGCGGATAAATATCTCCAGCTCGTCCTCGGCAACGCGGGAATGGAAGACTTCCGCCCCGACGCCCAAACCGCGATGATGGGCAATTTATTCGCCAAAAAACAATACCGCGAGGTCATCGAGATCTTC
>JANOZJ010000240.1:0-5517 GCA_031429315.1 Akkermansiaceae bacterium | reverse complement strand
CTCATCATTTCATTCAGTGCATCTTAGTCACAGGCTTCGGTGTGCTTATAATATCTAACGCCATCGCCCAGTCCCTCGACACCGATAAACAAATCGGCCACCTTCTCCAGACTCTGGCGACCGGATAAAAAAATCTCCATTTGAACGAGCAAGAAAATTATACCTACTTCATCCAAGCGACTCCCGATCTTAGCGACTGGACGTGGGCACCTAACATCGAACCCGGCATCGCCGCTCCCATGAGTTATGAAGTCGATGGCCCTACTGCCAAAGGCTTCTTCCGCCTCATCCGCAGCGACCAAACCGCCGCCAATCTCGACACCGCCGACTTCGATGGCGACGGCCTCAGCAACCTTTACGAAATCACCCCCCGCCCTCGCTCCGGCGGCATCAACGGCCATGCCGGACTCAACCCTAACATCCAAACGAGCCCGCTACTCGCTGACACCGACGGAGACGGCCTCAACGATAAATGAGAAGAAGAACACGGCCTTGACCCCACCGACAACGGCAGCCCAGACCTGAACAATAGCCCCAATGGTGATTCCGATGGAGATGGCCTCACCAACGCCCAAGAACTCTTACTCGGCACCAACCTTCAAGACCCCGACACTGACGGCGACGGCGTTTCTGACGGCATCGAAGTTGCGGCCGGCACCGATCCCAAAAATCCAGCCGACTTCCCGGTCCAAGTCGTTAGTATTTCGAAGCGCAGTTTTGGCTTCTCGAGCAAGAATCCAGCGGACCCTTTGCCTTATGGAGTATTCCGTTGGGGGGCAAACTGGTTTGATGACAACCATGAAGATCTTTCCAGCAACTTGGATGCTAGCCCTTCCAATCTGCTCTCCAAGATCACCGACATTATATTTCCCGAAGTTCCCCCCGCCCAGATCTGGCATGGACATGGCGACGGGCAAGGTTCCCTTGGGAGTAACTTTGGTATCGCAAACTCAATTTTCTATTGGAAAACCAAATCCACTCCCATCTGGCATCCCAATTCCCCCATATCGACAGGATTGATTGGTGATATCACAATCCAACGCATTTGGCTCAAGGCTCCTATTTCCACTCATGAACAGAAATTTGATTTCTTAAGACAAAAAACTAAATATACGTTAGATGACGATCTCTGGGTCAGGACGGACGAAATCATCTCAACCGAAGCGGTCACGATGGTGATCCCCGCCGGTCAGACTTACTCTGCCCCGCTCGATTTCCAGCCTATCCCAGCCATCGTCGAAGGATATTCCATGACTTCCAATGCATCTGATAGCCTCCTCCAGCCCGAGGTAGAACAGGAAAACTACAGTTCGGCCCAAGGCATTCGATTTTGTCGGTGGCTTGACGCGTTCCAAGGAGGGGCGTGACCCCACCGCTCTAGCATGTAGAAAAGCCGTATCATCAGATAATTTTGTCGGCTTGGCCGGGGGCGGTGAAAGAAAGAGTGCGGGGCGCTTCTCCTATTCTTCTCAGCAGCCGGGCATTTTCGGTGACACTTTGAGACGCCCGCGCTTCTTGACGGTCGGGGATGGGGGCGTGATGGTCGGCGGCGATGAGCGACATGATTCTGGGGATTGATCTGGGAACGACAAATTCAGCGGTGGGGGTGGTGGATTCGGGGTTTCCGATCTTGTTAGCCAACGAAGAAGGCAGGCGGATCACGCCGAGCGCGGTGTGGCTCGGCGTGGATGGGACGGTGGAAGTGGGAGCGAAAGCGTTGCGCCGCCGCGCGCTAGAACCGGAGCGCGTGGTCACCAGCATCAAGCGGCTGATGGGGCGGCGGACGAGTGAGGTGGAGGAGAATTTCCCGGTGCCGGTCACTGGCGGAGCGGACGGCCTGCCACGGGTGTTAGGAAAAACGCCGGAGGAAATCAGCGCGGAAATCCTGAAGGAAATGAAGCGCATCGCCGAGTGGCGGATGGGCGTGAAGATCACCAAGGCGGTGATCACGGTGCCCGCATATTTCCACGATGCCCAACGCGCGGCGACCAAGCGCGCGGGCGAGTTGGCCGGGCTGGAGGTCGTTAGAATCATCAACGAACCCACCGCCGCGGCGCTGGCTTACGGCTTGGACAAGCTCGCCGAGAAGGCTCGCGTGGCGGTCTATGATCTGGGTGGCGGGACCTTCGATCTATCCATTCTGGAAATGCACGACGGGGTCTTCCAAGTGCTCGCGACCCACGGCGACACCCGGCTCGGCGGCGACGATCTGGACGCATTGATCCTCGGCCAAATGATGGAACGGGCCGGCATCGGGGAAATCGACCTCGCTACCCGCGTCCGTCTAACTGCCGAGGCGGAGCGGGTGAAGCTCGCTCTATCTGACGACGCGCGGGCGGTGTTCCGGGTGCCGTTCTACGATGGAACCCGTAGTTTGGAGGAAACCATCACGCGCGAGGAGTTGGAAAAACTCGCCGCGCCGTGGATCGGAAAAACGCTACGGCATTGCCGCAATGCGCTCGCGGATGCGGCGCTCAAGCCGGAGGATCTGGATGCGGTGGTGGTGGTGGGCGGCAGCACCCGGATGCCAGCGGTCCGCCGCGCGGTGGCGGAACTTTTTTCACGCCAGCCGGATGTTTCACAACATCCGGATGAGGCGATCGCCCTCGGCGCGACGATCCAAGGTGGAGTCCTGAGCGGCGCGCTGCGGCAGATGATCCTGCTAGATGTGACGCCGTTGAGCTTGGGCATCGAGACCTTCGGCGGACTGATGAACGTGCTGATCCCGCGCAACACGACGATCCCTTGCAAGGCCGGGGAAATGTTCACCAACGCCGCGGACGGCCAGACCGCGATGCGCGTGCGGGTGCTCCAGGGCGAGCGCGAAATGGCCAGGGACAACTGGGAACTCGGCAACTTCGACGTGCCTTTTTCCCCGTCGCCAAAAGGCCAGGCGCGCGTGGGCGTGCAATTCAAGATCGATGAAAACGGCATCCTGGAAGCGCTCGCCCGCGATGTTTCCACCGGGATCGATACCGTGATCCAGATCGCGAGCGCGGCGGTGAACGTGGACGACGCGGCGGTCGAGGCAATGGTCAGCGAGTCGGTGGAGTATGCCTTCAGCGACATGGCGGAGCGGGTTTTCACCGAAGCTAAAATGAAGGCGGAAGAGTTGTTGCCTGCGGTGGAAGCGGTATTGAGCCAAGGGCTGGCCTTGGACGACGAGCGCGGCGAAATCGAATCCGCCGCCGCCGCGGTGCGGGTGGCGTTGGCCGGAGGAGCCGCCAATTCGCTCAAAACAGCGGTCCAACGGCTCGATGCCGCGACCGAAGCGCTCGCCGCGCGCCTCGTCGAACAAGCGCTGGACGCCGCACTGGATCGCCAGCTTGGCGGGGAATAAGGCCAAACCGCTTGCATCGCGCGGCATTGGCTCTCATGGTGCGGACTGCATTTCGCCTGATGAATTCCTCCCTGCTAGATCCTAACAACCATGTTCCCGCGGTATCCCCGGACGACGGCTGGGGCGATGCGGAAGGCATCAGCCCCGCAACCGCCGCAGGACCGGCCCACCTCCTGCCACCGCGGCGGACCTTGCAGGACCGGTCCTCGAGCGCTGCCACGACGGTGCCGGAAAGTGGCCAGACTGGCCTGCGGCTCGGCTCGAATGTGATGCGGGGCGAGTCCATGGATTCCCTGCAGCGGCTTGAAGTGCAGGAAATCAACGGGACGGTCGTGCGACTGGATCAAATGACCCCTGCGCCGCCGAAAGTCCCGCGGCAACTGACCTTTCACGAACGCCCGGCCCGCGATGCCGGCGGCAAGAAGTCACCTGACGAGACCCTGCAATGGGGCATTGCCCGCCGCCGCCCGACTCATTGGCTGCTCGTTGCGGGCGTGGCGGTGGCAACGATTGTGGTCTTGGCGATGATGGTACTGCCCGCCATCAACGCTCCGAACGCGCCCCGCGCGGTCGCGGACGCGGTGCCATTCGTCGAGGAGAAAATCGAAGGCATCGAGGCGATGAACCGGCTGCTTGCGAAGCAGCCCGAGGCGATGCGGATCTTCTCCGCGTATGCCACCGCCACCCGGATCAATGAAATCCTGCCGCTGTTGCGGGATGGCAATGCCTTGAAAGCGACACTCCAAGCCCACTGGCGTCTGCGGGAAATTTCCAAAGCGTGGGAACCGGCCGCAGACCCAGTATGGACCGTGTTAGATATCCTCGGGCATCCTTGCGCGATGCTGCAGGGAACGTTCCCGGACCACTCGAAGTTCGCCGCGTTTTTCACCAACGATGGCAACCAACTCCAGCTCGATTGGAAAGCCACCACCGGCTTCGGGACGGCCACCTTCGGGCAGTTGGCCAGCAATCAAGGCGACCCCGCCGAAATCCGCGGGGAGATTTCCTGCGCCGAGTATTACTCCGACATTTTCCCTGAAGCGGACTATCAAAGCTACCGCCTGATCGCGCCCGATGGCGCAACCTCCATCTGGTGCTATGCCCGCCGCGGGGGGGCCGCGGACGAATCAATCGCCCCACTTCTCCACCGCGACGAAACCGGCGGGGATCTCCCACGCACGCGGAGAATCTCCCTCCGCTTGGAACGAGGCCCCACGGGGGCGCTGCCTAACCAATGGTCGATCCGGGAGATGCTTCACATTGATTGGGTCACCCCTTAAATTCCCATCGTGAGCGACACTAACACCTCCTGGTTTCATTGCGGACGCTGCGGTTCGCTGTTCCAATCCTCCGTCGAAGAAAGCGACGACCGCAGGTGTGCGGTCTGCGGGCGCAACCCGTCGCTCGGCACTGAAGCACCGGCCGTCGAATCCGCGCTTGTGCCGAATGACACTGCGGACAAGCCCGCTGACCACGACAAGTATCCGTCCCGGAAACGAAGGCGCCGTTATTTCATGACCAAGCTGCTGCTTGGCTGGGTCGCTGTTCTGCTCGCCATCGTTTTCGGTGCGCGCTACCTGTGGCGTGATGAGATCAGCAGTGCGAAGCCTTTCGTGAGTCAACTCGCCGCGAAGAACGTCGTCCCGGACGCGGACGTCGCATTATTGAGCGAAGCCTCCCCGCATTGCAGCCAGACGTTTTCCAGCTACCTGGCCGCCACCACCCCGGAAGAGCGCGCCCAATTCGTCCACACCCCGATCACCACGGCGGCCCGGATGGCTCGCTTCTACAGCCTCAGTCCGCTCGTCGATATCGATCTCCGGACGCTGGCCCTCGCTAACACCTCGGTCCTTCATCTGCCCGGCCGGCGCGCGATCGAGAGCCAATGGCGTGCCGCCGATGATCGCCTGCTAGATGCCGTCTTCGTCGAGGAAAATGGCGAATGGCGGCTCGACTGGGACCATTACGTCCGTTTCAGCGACTACCCGTGGCCGTTGTTTCTAGCAGGCAGCGGGCTGGATCAAGGGGAGTTCCGACTGCTGGCCCGTGAACGCCTCGCCGACGAGCGGAAAAATGAAGACGCCATCAGCATCGTGTTCTATGCGCCGCGATTCGGCTATGCCGGCGAGACGGGAATCCCATCGCCGGAGTTCCTGATCAAGCGCGACACCCGCAAC